>JAOTWP010000162.1 GCA_029862975.1 Acidobacteriota bacterium | reverse complement strand
TCTCTACGCCGTCTGTCTGGGGCTGGGTGTGCTTCCGGTTCTGGTCTTCCTCGTCTCCCTGGTGCTCCTCGACAGCTACAAGCTGGTCAAGCTGCGTCTCGTGCTCGGGGTCGTGGCGGCGGGCGCAGCGGTCGGCGCCCTGTGCCTGTATCTCAACCCCTGGCTGCTCGCGACCCTCGACCTCGACACCGCGACCTACACGAGATTCCTGGGCCCCGGGGTCGAGGAGCTCCTGAAGGGCTCCGTCGTGGCGCTGGCTCTCTGGCGCCGGCGGATCGGGTTCCTCGTCGACGCCGCCGTCTGGGGCTTCGCCGTCGGCGCCGGCTTCGCCGCGTTCGAGAACAGTCACTACTTCGTCGTGCTGGCGAGGCCGGAGCCCGTGCTGTGGATCCTCCGCGGTTTCGGGACGGCGATCATGCACGGCGGCGCCACGGCGCTGGCGGCGGTGCTGGCCAAGCAGCTGGCGGACCGCTTCGACTCGGTCGCCCCGCCGGTCGTCCTGCCGGGGCTCGTGCTGGCCGCCCTGGTGCACGCGGCGTTCAACCACTTCTACCTCTCACCGGCCCTGTCGACGCTGCTCCTGCTGGTCGTCCTGCCCCTGCTCTTCACGCTCGTCTTCCGGGCGAGCGAGAACGCCACGAGGCACTGGCTGGGAAGCGGTTTCGACAGCGACCAGGAGCTGCTCGAGATCATCACCAGCGGCCAGGTGAGCGACACGCCGATGGGCGAGTACCTGCACGACCTCAAGTCCCGCTTCCCGGGTCCCACGGTGGTCGACATGCTGTGCTGGATCCGCGTGCATCTCGAGCTGTCGATCCGCGCCAAGGGCGTGCTCTTGATGCGCAAGGCGGGCTTCGCCGTGGCGCCCGACCCCGAGGTGGGGGAGAGGCTGGAAGAGCTGCGCCATCTCGAGAAGACGATCGGCCCGACGGGGATGATCGCGCTCCATCCGATCTACCGCATGGGGCACCACGATCTCTGGCAGATGAGTCACCTCGAGGGCGAATGAGGCACCGAGCCGCCCTCGAGGCGGAGCCTACTCGGCCAGCTTCTTGAGCTGTCGGAGCACGCTCGTGCTGTCTCCGGCGGCCACCCTCCGCGCGGGGGGAAAGAAGCCCGAAGGGTAGACCGGTTCGAGCTGGTCCCAGTCCTTGTCGTAGGAGAGGAACAGCTGATAGGTCTCCGCCACGTCGACGGCGAACTCGGGTTTGCGGGGCCGCCCGATCAGCCCTTCTCCCTCGGGCTCGGCCGGTGCCGCCCCGAGTTTCAGCATGTCGTCCGCCCTCGCGGCCAGCGCCAGCAGCGCCGCGCTGCGATCGGGCGTCTCCCTTGCGAGGATCTCGGAGAGCTCCCCGAGCAGCTGTTTCTCGGCGGGCTTCAGCGCGGTCTCTTCCCCGAAGCTGACCAGGAGATCTCGCGGGATGAGCCCGGCGGCCGCCTCGAGGAGGTCGAGGCTCTGGAGGTGTTCGGCGAAGCCCGCGATGGAGAAGCCGCCGACACCGCCGAGTACGGTGAACAGGTCGCCGATCGCGAGCGCCGAGCTCAGGTAGCCTCTTCCGATCGAGGTCAGCCTCCAGCCCTGTTCGTACCTCTGGACGGTGATCGTGGAGAAGAAGTCGTAGATCTCGAGATCCCTGCGCGTGACCTGGAAGATGACCTGCCGCGGCGCCTTCTTCAGAAGATCGTCGGCGTTCTCGCCGTCCCAGTCCTTCAGGTCTTTCGTCCAGAGCACGAAGACCGGGATGTACTTCTCATCCAGCACCAGGTTCTCGGGCTCGACCTTCACGCCTTTGAGCTCGGTGCCGATCGCGGCGGCGAGCTCGGGTTTCCCTTCGGCCTCGAGGTAGCCTCTGAGGAACGCCTTGAGGAGCAGGCGCATCCCGGAGCCGCCCATGCCCAGCGTGGTGGCGAGCTCCGGGGATTGGCTCGCGATCGACCTGAGCGTCGCGAGTCCTTTGTCGGCCAGTGCCCGGACCTCTTTCTCTTCCTTCCGGGTCAGCCAGGCGCCGTCCGTCTGTTTCTTCGGCGCCATCTCGTTCTTCGCGGGCCGCAGCGACGAGCGTACGAGCTGGCTGCCCACGGCCAGCCCGTCGATGCTGAAGGCCGGCGGCAAGGCACCATCGGCGGCGGGGCGCGGCACCCAGTAGTCGCGCCAGTGCCTGCCGTTGGGTCCGGCGACGTAGTGCTCGTAGGGGACTAGGTACCAGTCTCCGTGGTTCGGCGGAATCGGATCGAGCACCAGGACCCACCTCTCGTCCCGAGTGACGACGTAGCCTGCCGCGACCATCAGGTGTCCGCCGCGGGGGTAGCGCCAGCTGAAGATCACCGGCAGCTCCTCGTCGATCAGCGACTTGAGCATGGGCCAGCTCAGGGCGCAGTCCTCCTTTTCGAGGACTCGCCGCGCGAACTCGGGTCCGTTGCCGAAGACCGTTCGCCGCAGCTCCGAGGACGAGAGCCGGCGGCCGACGATCCGCGGGACGCCGTGGTCCCGCAGCGGGACGCCGAGCTGCTCGAGGGCGAAGCGGTGGCTGCTCCATTGGGTGCTCTGGGCCAATCCGTCGAACTCGGAGAAGGACGGCCAGCCGGTCTCGTTGCAGGCCTCGTACTCCCGCGCCGTCAAGTCGACGCAGTCCTGTTCGCTGCCGGCACCCGGCGCGCCGCCGCCGGCGCGTTTCGCCGCGGCGGCTCGCAGCGCCCTCCGCGAGTTGGCTTGCTGGCCCTGGCGGATGTCCCTGTCGTCCACCACCCGCGGCAGGTTGGGGAAGGCGTCGATCAAGCCCCGTCGCAGGTACGAAACGACCATTTCGCCGCAGGCGGCCCAGCACCACAGCTCCAGCTCTTGTCCCTTGGGCTCGATGGCCAGCAGCCTCGCCCGCAGGATCTTGTCGACCGGGGGGATCATGAACGGCATGCAACGTCTCCTTTCGTCGGCTCGGGTCGAGGCCGGGAAGCCGCGCTCCGGGCACGTTCCCGGGCCGCCGGAACGGCGGCGGCGGGCAGTAGCATCGATGGGATTCGCCCGGGCCGTCCGAGCCGCAGCATCGCGTAGCCGATCCCCGCGGCGCCCGTGAACAGGCAGGGGTCGGCGAACCTCGTGGCCGCGCGCGCCAGGGCGGGCAGCCGCTCGCGGGCTTCCCGGGCCGAGGCCCGGAGGCCGGGCTCGTCGAGAATCTCGGCGCCGAGGGACACGACCTCCGTCATTCCGCCCAGGCCGTGGCACAGGCCGAGGTCGGCGCCGGGCCGGTCCAGCTCGCGGCCGATCCTCGCCGCGGTGGCGGCGAGTCCGGCCCTGGCCGCCGCCTCGTAGCGTGCCCTGCGCGCGGGATCGACCGCGAGCGCGCGCAGCCGCGAAAGGGCGATTCCCGTGGCGCCATGGCACCAGGCCACCATGAGGCCCGGCGCCCGCGCCGACCCGGTGGCCGGCGGGCCTCCCCTGGCGAGCCAGTTGCCGCTTGCCGGGTCGAAGCAGCCGTCCTCGTAGCCGAAGAGGCGGTCCGCGGCGGCCCGCAAGCCAGCCGTGCCGGTCTTCACGCCGAGCTCGAGCAGCGCCAGGCCGATACCCGCCGCCCCGTGGCCGAAGCCGGTGAGCGGCGGTCTGCCGCGGTTGGCGCCGGCAACGGCGTCGCGGGCGAGCTCCTGCCCGAGCTGCGCCGCGGCCTCGAGAAAGGAGGCGTCGCCGGTCTCCTCGTGGAGTCGAATCAGAGCGAGGATCGCGCCGGCGCTGCCGGAGATCACGTCGGACCGGCGCGGCCCCGGCAGCGTCGGCACGAGCGAGCGAAGGAGCCCGTCGGCCGCCGCCGCCAGTGCTTCGTTGGCGGTGAGCGTCGCGACCCTCCGCGCCGCGCAGGCGACGCCCAGCTGTCCCTCGTAGAAGGCCAGCGGCACGCAGCGCTCGGGCTCAGCCCGGACCGCCGCCAGGGCCTGGCGCTGTGCCGCGACCGCTGTGTCGCGATGCTCCCCGTCGCCCGTGGCCTCGTAGAGCTCGGCCAGAAAGACGGCGATCCCCGCGGTGCCGCCGTAGAGGTCGGCCCCGAGCGCCGCGAGCACGTCCAGCGAGCCTGCGGAATCGGGCGACGGGAGACCGCCCATCCAGTTGCATCGACCCTCGTGCCGGTACGCTGAGGCGCAGAGGGCATCCCCGATCTCGGCGGCGATGTCCTCGGGCGCGAGGGCTCCGCCGGGCCCCACGAGCAGAGAGTCCGAACCGGTCACTGCCGAGGGCCCCAAGCCCTCCAGGGACGCGGCCGCCGCGCGGCGAGCGCCGTCCGGGGCGAGGGGGCGGTAGTCGGTCGGGGAGCCGGGCGCCAGGTGGGGCCGCCGCGGGTCGAGCCCGGCGGCTTGGAAGGCGCCGGCCACCGCGTCCCGACGCGCCGCGGCCGTGCTCGCGCCGGCCGCGAAGGCCTCGACCAGCGCCCGTGCGATGAGTCCGCAGCGGTGGCTGCCGAAGCTGGCGCCGTTCGCGGGCCCTTCCGAGAAGGCGAGACCCGGCGCCAGCCGCGCCGCGAGCCGCGGTACCTCGGGCCGCAGCTCGCCGGCGACGGCGCTGTGAGCCCGCTCCACGACAGGCCGCGCGGCGTCCCATCCCCGGGGATCGAGATAGAGGACGCCGGCGTCGGCGCGCCGGTAGTGGAGGGGGTCGCCGATCACCTTGAGCCGGAACGGGATGCGGCTCGCGTTGAGTCCGGAAGTGAGACGGTGCACGAGGAGCGGAGCCGCCGGCGCGAGGAGATTCCAGTAGAGGCGCAGAAGCCAGGGCGTGTCTGCCGGCTCCCACGGGTCGGCTTCTCCGACGACGCTCCAGAAGCCGGGAAGCAGGCCGGCCGTCTCGGCGGGCACCCGGACCCGGCAGGGGGCTCCCGTCGCCGGGGCCGCGGGGCGCACCGAGCCGGCCTCGAGCGTGAAGACGACGCCGTACTTCTCGACCTCGACGCGGCCGCGCCCGGCCAAGCCGCGGAATCTCCAACCCGGCTCCCACGCGCCGCGGCCGGCGTTGGCGGCCGACAATCGCCGGCGATGAGCCCGCGCGGCGAGGGAGCCGCCGTCCAGGCCGGGGCCGTGATCCGGGCACGCTCGCGTGAACCAGCGGGCATAGAGCTCGTCTCTCAGCGCGCCGATGAGAAGCGCGATCGCCGGCGGACAGCCGTCTATCGGCGGGGGAAGAGACGGCGCGAACAACGGCCTGGATTGTCCTACCTCGCGCGGGCGGCCCTCGACCGTGAAGCGGGTCGCGGAGTGAATCTCCACCGCGGCTGCGACGGCCCTCAGCTCCGGCGCCAGATCCGGTGCCGCCGGATCTGGTGCCGCGGAGTCGCCGATCCTCGAGTCGCCCATGATCGAGTCGCTACTGGTCGTCTCCCAGCCCGTAGAGCTCGCGCTGGGCGCGCTCCGGGCTCGAGAGCAGGTTGGCGGCCACCTGGACCAGCAGAACCGATAGGGAGGAGAGCAGCTCGAGGTGGCGGCAGTGCTCCCATGCCGTCTGGACGAGGCGCGCTCCGGAGTAGAGGACGGCGCGCCGCAGCAGCTCCGCCGCCGTCGAAGGGTGAAGCTCGGCCGCCTCCCGGTAGCCCAGCCACAGACTTGCGAAGAGCGGATGGAGCGTCTCCAAGGGGTAGGCGGCCGTCGCCACGCGGCGGCTCGCGTCGAGGTCCGGGTGCTGCGACATGCTCGCCAGCCAGAAGCGCAGGTGGTCCTCCAGCGCCGCCGCCAGATCCCACGCCGGATCCCCGATCTGAACGAACTCCCAGTCGACGAGCAGCAGGCGTCCCGCTTCGCTCGCGGGCTCGGCGCGCAGCAGCACGTTGTCGGAGCGGATGTCGCCATGGATCACCGTGTCGAGTCGCCAGGCTGAGCGGGCGGCCTCGAGGCCCGCTGGGATGGCGCTCTCCGCCTGCAGGCAGCGCGCCAGCTCCAGCCGAGCCGGGCTGGCGTCGCGGAGCATCGTCGGGTGGGGCCGGTGGAGGTCGAAATAGGACGGCGCGGTGGCCTGCCGCTCGTCGAACGGCAGCGCGGCCCTCAGCGGCGGGTCGCGGAAGACACGGTGGAGCGTGCCCAGCGCCCCGCCGAGAGCTCGCGGCACGGCGACCGGCAGATTCGCCGCCGGATGATGGCGATACTCGCCCCACAGGCCGCGAGCGTCGCCGACCAGCTCGAGGACGAGGACGGTGTCGTCCTCGAAAGTCGCCGCGAGCGCCGGCATGAGCTCCGCTACCGCAGCGGCCCGCGGCTCGGCGGCGCAGAAGCGGTAGAAGCGGGCCTCGGCCGTGTCCGGCGCGCCGGCGTTCGGCCCCGGGGGAGAATCGGCGTGCTTGATCAGGTAGCTCGGCGCCTGCCGGCGCTGCAAGCGCAGGCTCGCGTTGCGATGGCCGGCGGCCGCCAGGCGCACGTCTCCGCGGACGATGTCCGCTCGGTCGATCAGACCGCGGGAGATCGCCAGCCGAACGGCGTCTTCGAGACGCGGCGGAACCGCGACTCCGGGCCGGGGGCGGACACGCTCGCCGCCGTCGAGCAGGAGCTAGCCTCCGACGCCGCAGCGCCACGGTTCGCTGCCGCCGCCGCCGGTGCCGCAGCGCCAGGGTTCGCTGCCGCCGCCGCCGGTGCCGCAGCGCCAGGGTTCGCTGCCGCCGCCGCCGGTGCCGCAGCGCCAGGGCTCGCTGCCGCCGCCGCCGGTGCCGCAGCGCCACGGCTCGCTGCCGCCGGGGCCGTAGCCGCAGCGCCAGGGCTCGCTGGCTCCGCCGCCGATGCCGCAGCGCCACGGCTCGCTGCCGCCGGGGCCGTAGCCGCAGCGCCAGGGCTCGCTGGCTCCGCCGCCGATGCCCACGGGCCACCAGCCGTAGGGCGCCGACCGGCCGAGGTTGTGGGTGACCACCTGCCCCAGGAGAAAGTCCGCCCCCGCGGTGAAGTCGCGGACTCCCTTCTCCCAGGCGCCCTCGACCTTCTCGAGCGATTCTTCGAGCGCCGCGAGTCGTTTCTCGATCTTGGCGGCCCACTCCTGGGCACGTGCGAGCAGATCAACCTCGGGAGGCGCCGGCGCCGGCGTCGCGGGAGCCGGCTTCGGAAGGATCTTCGGCAGCTGCGCCTCGAGCCTCTTCAATCTCGCCTCGAGATCGTCGAGCTTCTTGTTCTGGACGACCTCTGCATCCCTCTCGGCCTTGGATTCACCCATCTCGACTCCCAACGCGAGCTGTCGCTCCGCAGTGCGGACTCTTTCGTAGCGCCCGGTCCGGTTAAGGCGTTGCTCCTGAAGAGGATGAGGCTTGGCGGCACCTTACCCTCGTCGGCGACAGCGGTCAAGGAAGCTCTGCCGAGAGGCCGCTGCGGCGCAGGAGCTCGAGGAACTTCGGGTCGTCCCAACCCCGCGCCAGCATCTTCTCGACCAGCGGCCGGCTCTCGTCCACCCGGCCGAGCCGGAGGAGGGCCTGCACGTAGGTGTCGAGGTAGTTGACGTCGTCGGAGACCGCGGTAATCGGCTCGAGCCACTCGACGGCCTGGGTCCAGAGCTCGCGGGCTCGATCCAGCTCCCCACGCTGGGCGTGGGCGTCGCCCAGCATCACCCGGTTCCAGCTCACCTGATTGCGCGGGTCCGGATCGTCGCCGGTGATGGCCACGATCTGTAGGACGAGCTCGACGGCTTTCTCGTAGGACGCGATGGCCTGCGCCGTGCGCCCCTGACCGAGGTGGAGCTCGCCGAGGGCCTGATGGGCGAAGGAGAGCTGGTTGAGCCAGCTGACCCGGGCCGGATCTTCCGCCACCAGACGCTCCAGGATC
>JAOTWP010000040.1 GCA_029862975.1 Acidobacteriota bacterium | reverse complement strand
TCCGTCTCGGCTGGAGCCACCGTCTCACGCAACGGCTCGAGCTCGGCGCCGGGATCAACGTCTCGGCCTGGTGGGACGTCCCCGTGCCTCCGGGAGTCGTTCCGTCGACAGCGGGCGGTAGCAGCCAGCTGCTCGAGAACACGATCGTCTACTCGGGCCTTTCGGGGACCATGAAGATAAGCCTCTGAGCGGCGGGCGAGGCCTGCCTGCCCAGCCGAGAGAGCCCACTCGAGCGGGTCTCGGCCTTGGAGCTCGCCTCCCGGAGCCCTCCGATCAGCTACCTGGCCACGGCAAGGGCCACCTGGATTGCAGCAAGGGCCAGATTGCCGACGGTCCCGCCGGGACTCGACATGACCGCGGCGATGACGCAGAAGACGGCTCCCGCGAGGAGGGCCGGTCCGACGAGGTCGGTGCGCCCCAGGACTGCGGCGGCCAAGGTTGCCTGGAACAAGATGAGCGCTGCCGTGAACGCCCTGGCATGAGGCAGGATGACGCTACGCAGAAGCCATCGCGCGGGCTCGTGCCAGGCTCCCGCCAACCAGGCCCCGTAGAACTCGTCACAGTGGCGTAGGGTGTAGACCGCGTTGAAAGCAGCGCCGACCGCATAGAGGACGGCGACGGCAGTCTCGGCCACCAGATGCAACGTCGTCATGGCTCCTGGTCCTTGGCTCGTGCTGCTCGGCGAGAGGCGCGAGAGGCCTCATGCGTTTCGGACGAGTGAGGAGTTGAGCAATGGCTGCAGGGAGGGTCCGGTCAAGTGGCGGCCCGTCAAGGCTCGCGGCCCGTCCGGGCCGGCCGGATGTAGAACTCCTCGCTGGCGCAGGTCGAGAGCAGGGGGATGCTCGAGGAGACCTCGTGGGCCGCGTGAACCTCGACCGTGTCGCCGGGACGGGCGGCGAAGCCGGCTTCGGCGGCGGCGGCGTTGACCGTCGGGGTCCCTTCGGCCTCGACGTAGACGACGCGGACCTTCGTGTCGCCGGCCGAGACCACCAGCCAGCACTGGCCGTCCACCGCGCAATGCTGCTCGTTGGACACCACGGTTCCGGTCAAGGCCGCGGTGCCGTCGGCGCGGATCTCGAGGCGGCCCATCGCGGTCGGTTCCGGCGTTTCGTCGGATCCTCGCGGCGGGCCCGAGCAGGCGCCGGAGGAGCTCAGCGCGACGGCGCAGAATGCTAGGATGAGCGTCTCCGTGGTCATGGAGAAACGTCGGCGCTTCCACAGCCGCCGATCGCACGCATCCTAGCAGCGCCCGCCGGCGCCGGTCGGCTCATGGCGAGCGCTCCGACATCTCGTCGTTCTCTCCAGGGGGGTGGAAGATGAAGACAGGCAGTTTCCCGTCGTCGTTCCTGCTCGCGGTCGCGATCGCGATCGCCGTCGCCGCGCCCGTGCGGGCCGAGGAGCCGCAGCCGGCTCTCCACGTCGAGTCCGCGGCCGGCACCGAGCCCGTCGTTGCGCCACCCGCCTCGCGGCAGGCCGATCCCACGGTCGAGGACGGCGCCATCTGCACGACCATCGATTTCGAGGGAATCAGCAATCTCGGCGCCGTGCCCGAGTTCGACGGCGTCACCTCGCCGGGCTGGCTCGGGCTGATCGACGCCGATGCCGGCGGCAGCGGCAACTTCGCCTTCGAGCCGTCGCCGGAGACGATCGCCTTCTGGCTCGGCGGCGCTCCCGGCTCGCGCGACATCCTGATCGCCGATCCCGCGTCGCGGCTCGAGTTCTTCTACGCTTCCGCGGTGACCGTACAGCTCGCCGCCTTCGACGCCGACGGGAACCTCGTCGACTCCGCCACCGGTCCCCCCAACTTCAACCAGGGTCCCGGCGGCGACCCGAACGGCACCTTCAACAAG
Organism: Acidobacteriota bacterium; assembly: GCA_029862975.1. Taxonomy (GTDB): domain Bacteria; phylum Acidobacteriota; class Thermoanaerobaculia; order Multivoradales; family JAHEKO01; genus CALZKB01. The sequence goes on along the minus strand of JAOTWP010000040.1, from coordinate 29,195 downwards.
TGGGACCCGCTAGGGGTCGAGTCCGACGGGAACGAGATCGTCCGGGTGCAGGTCACCGGCAACGTCAACCAGACCGGCATCGACGACCTCAAGATCTGCCGCGCGCTGCGCATCCACAGCCTCGAGATCACCCAGGCGATCCAGGAGATCCAGGAGATCGAGGATCTCGAGACCGACCTGGGCGGCGACCGCGAGCCGCCGGTTCCCCTCATCGAGGACAAAGAGACGGTGATGCGGGTGTACATGCAGCAGGTGCAGACCGTGGTGACCGTCGAGGTGGAGGTCGACATCCCCGGTACCCTGAGCCAGTCGCGCCGCCTGACGCTCCAGCCCCAGTGCGATCCCGACTTGCGCCGCCGGCGCGAGAACGGGTGCTTGTCGCTCGACTTCTACTTCGACGCGCCGGGCGGCGACTGGGACGCGACGGTCCGGTTGCTCACGGACTCGGGAGACGAGCTCGAGACCCACGATCTGCCGCTGCGCAGCCGCGAGGCGGACGATCTGGTGCTGCGCTCGGTGTCGGTCTGCGACGCCCGCGACAACGCGGGCGCCTGGCAGTGCGGCAACGCCGCCACCCTGGGCGGTCTGCTCGGCCTGCTCGACCGCACCGCGCCCACCGACGAGGTGCGCGTCTCGGCGAGCGGCAACTTCGTTCGCAACGACATCGCCGGCTATGACGCCGACGGCAACGGCACCATCGACAACAACGAGGCCATCAACTGGTTCATCGACACGGTCGCACAGGTGGGCGACCTCTACGGCCTGTGGGACCGTTTCCTCGGGTTCTTCGGGCAGGAGCGCTATTACTACGGCATGCTGCGCAACGCCGTTCCGAGCGGCACCGGCGGCATCGCCGACGGCATTCCGAGCCGCGGCGCCATGAGCCGCGAGTCCACGGTGCGGCTGGGCTCCGAGGTCAACTTCGAGACCGTGGCGCACGAGGTGGGCCACGCCCTCGGCCGGCGCCACACCAACACCAACGTTCCAGTCGCCGCCGGTACCCCGCCGGGCTGCTACAACACGGCCCGCGACGGGGGCACGGACTGGCCCTTCGCGGACAACACGCTGCAGTCGGCCAACGGACCCGAGGTGGGCTTCGACGTGGGAGCCCGCGACGTGGTCCTGCCGGAGTCGAACTTCGACTGGATGGGCTACTGCGTGCCGCGCTGGATCTCCCCCTTCACGTTCACCCAGGCGCAGCCGCCCCTGGAGTCGTTCCAGGGCATGGTCACCGAGCTCGGCCAGTTCTGGACCGTGGGTGGAGTTCTCGAAGAGGGCGGCGGCGTCGGCTTCCAGCCGATCTTCGAGCTCGAGATCGTCGGGTCCACCGACCCCGGCACCGGCAGTCACGGCATCGAGGCGCGCGACGCGTCCGGCGTCGTCCTGGCCCAGCGCCGGTTCACTCCCCGCCAGGCGGTGCTGGAGACCGCGGACGACGTCGACGTGATCGGCCCGCCCACCTTCTTCGAGCTGCTGCCGGTGGCGGCCGGCGCCACGGCCATCTTCGTCGTCGACCCGGGTGGCGCCGACCTGGGCTCCGTCGCCCTGGTGGGGGATCCGCCGGCGGTAACGATCACCTTCCCGAGCCCGGCGGACCAGCTGGCGGGCAACGAGGAGCTGACCTGGACGATCGTCGATCCGGACTCGACCGGACACTGGAGCGCGGTCGACTACTCGCTGGACGGCGGCACCACCTGGTTCCGGCTCGGACTGACGCAGGAGAGCTCGCTGGCCGTCGACTTCGACCAGGTCGCGGGCTCGACCTCCGCGCTCCTCCGGGTCACCGCCTCGGACGGCGTCAACAGCGGGCTCGACGTCGTGGGCCCGTTCGGCGTCGACCGCAAGCTGCCCTCCGTCGAGATCCTGGAGCCCGGCGAGGACGAGGTCTTCGCCTCCGGGGACCTCGCGCTGCTGCGCGCCAACGCCTTCGACTTCGACGACGGCTTCCTCAACGGGCCGGCGGTGGAGTGGTTCTCCAACCAGGACGGGCCGCTCGGCACCGGCGCCCGACTCGCGACGACGACCCTGTCCGAAGGCGTGCACCAGATCAGCGTCGACGCGACCGACAGCGACGGCAACCTCGCCTCCGACGCGCGGACGATCCGCGTGGCCGGCGCCGCGCCGAGCCTCGACCTCGAGGTCACCGCGCTCGACCAGCTGCCGACGACCTGCGTCCAGGTGATCGTCGACGCGGCTTCGGGCTCGACCGCGGTCGGCCTCGAGAGCGTCGAGTACAGCCTCGATGGCGGCGCCAGCTGGACTCCGGTCTCGCTGGGCGATCTGCCTTTCAGCTTCATCGTCCCGGGCCAGGGCTTCTTCCACCTCGTCGCCCGGGCCTTCGACGAGGCCGGCCAGGTCGACGCGGCCGACAGCCGCTTCTTCATCGACTCGCCGTGCGCCATCCAGCCGCCCACGGCCGACGCGGGGCCCGACCAGGTGGTCGAGTGCGCCAGTCCCGAGGGCACGACGGTCACGCTCGACGGCTCGGGCTCCTCCGATCCGGGAGGCAACCCGCTGACCTACGATTGGCGGGACGAGGACGGCAACCAGGTCGGCACGACCGCGGTCGTCGACGTCGTATTGCCGCTGGGGACCTTCACGTTCACCCTCACCGTCGACAACGGCCAGGGCGGCACGGACAGCGACTCGGTCGACGTCACGGTGCAGGACACCACGCCGCCGGCGCTCGACGGCCTGGCGGCCAGCCCCGACCTCCTCTGGCCGCCCAACCACAAGATGGTGCCGGTCGCCCTGTCGGCGACCGCGGTGGACGCCTGCGACCCGGCGCCGGTGGTGCAGATCGTGGGCGTCACCAGCTCCGAGCCGGTCACCGGGCCGGGCGACGAGACGGCGCCCGACTGGATGATCACGGGCCCGCTGAGCGTCGACCTCCGAGCCGAGCGCCTCGGCCAGGGCGAAGGCCGGGTCTACACGATCGAGGTCGAGGCCGCCGACGCTTCCGGCAACGCGGCCACCTACACAACGGAGGTGCTCGTACCGCACGACCAGGGAGAGTAGCCGCCGGACACCGCCGCCCCGGAGCTCGGGGCGGCGGTCAATCGGGCCGGAGGAGGTCGGCGCTCGGGCTCCGAACATCGCCCCACGTCGGCGTGACGGCCGGGTGCTCGAGGTCACCGTCCGCCCGAGTCCGCGGTCGGGCGCTCGATCAGAGGATTCGGCCGCGGGGCGGAGCGGGGCTGGCCTGGACCTCGCCGGGGCTCTCGCCGGCGCTCGCCAGGCGCGCGGCCTCGGCGGCGGCGTCCGCGGCGGCGGCTCCGTCGCCCGTCGCCTCGTAGTAGGCGGCGAGGATGAGGAGGTCTTCGGCTCCCAGCTGGCCCTGCTGGGCGTTGGCGACATGGGCCAGGAGCTCGCGGGCGCGCTCCGGGTCGCCGCCGGGGGCCAGGTGGAGGCGGGCGAGGAGGCGGAACGACGGGAGGTGGGCGGCGGGCCGGGCGCAGCTGCCGCCGGCGCAGCTCGGAGCGACGGCGCTCTCGAGGCCGGTGAGCGCGCGGGCGGGCTCGCCGGCGGCGACGAGGGCCTCGGCCATCAGCAGGTTCAGCTCCGGGTCCCCGGGCACGAGAGCGAGGACCGCGTCGAGATGGTCGACGGCCCGGGCGGGCCGGCCGGCGGCGAGGAGGGCGGCGCCGTAGAGCCGGCAGAGCTCCGGGTGGCCGGTGGCCGGCGAGGCGAGCGCCGCGAGGCGCTGCAGGACCTCCTCGGAGTCGCCCGCGGCGAGCGACGCCTCGGCCCACAGCGCCGGGGCGAGCAGGGTGCCGCCGGCGTCGAGCGGCTCCGCCCCCAGGGCGTCCCAGGCCGCGGCGAGGTCGCCGCGCGCCGCCGCCGCTTCGCCGGACAGGAGGCGGGCGCGGCCGCGCTCGAGGCGGAGGACCGGATCGTCGGGGGCGGCGGCGGCGAGCTCCTCGAGGGCCGCGAGCGCCGCTCCCGCCTCGCCCTCGTTGAGCGCGACGACGGCCTCCTGGAAAGCCGCGGGTCGGTCCTCGTAGCGGCCGCGGAGCTCGTCGGCGAGCATCGAGACCAGGGTCTCGTAACGGAACGACACGTCGGGCTCGTCCGCGGTCTCGCCGGCGACGACCGTGATCGTCTCCGCCCGGACCGACCACGAGCTCCCCGCGTCCTCGCCGCGGCCGAGGAGGGAGCGGCGGCGGGCTTCGAGCTCGGCGCGGCGCAGCGCGCTCGGCTCCCGCTCGACGGCTGACAGCAGCCAGTCGGCGGCGTCGTCGAGGTCGCCGGCGGCCTCGGCCGCGTCGGCCTTGGCGAGCACCGAGGCCAGCGCAGCCCGGCGGGCGCGCGCCACGAGCGCCGCGGCGCGCGCCCGCAGCTCCCCCGCGGCCTGGCGCGCGGCGCGCTCGGCGATCTCGAGCGCGGGGACCGCGAGGTCGCGCCCGAGCAGATCCTCGGCGCGGTCCAGCTCCTTCGCCCAGTTCCTGCCGAAGAGGCCCATCCGGGGATCCTATCGCCGAGCGTCCGGCACGGCTCCCGAAGCTCGAGATCGTGGCGGCTCACCGAGGGCAGGCCCGCGAGCCACGACCCGAGGCCGCGGGACGGGAGAGGGGCGTCCGGCGAGCGGACCGCGGGGAGTAGAATCCGGACCACGTGACGAGAAGCAAGGGGAGGCGTTCGGGGGCGGGATCCGGGGCCGGCGGCGGGCAGGCCGCGGGCGGCCGGTCGATCTCGCAGCGGGCGCGGATGCGGCAGTCGCCGGGGTGCATGGCGGCGTTCTTCGCTGTGTTCCTCGTCGCCGGGCTGGGCTTCCTGCTCGTGTTCCTCCTGCCGGCGATCCAGGCCGCGAAGGCGCGCTCCTGGCCGGCGGTCGAGTGCGAGGTGCTCGAGAGCTCGGTGGCGGGCCACTCCGGCAGCGACGGCACGACCTACTCGATCGAGGTGCGGTACCGCTACACCTGGGACGGGGTCGAGTACGTCGGCGATCGCTACGAGTTCCTGGGCGGCTCGTCGAGCGGCCGGGCGTCGAAGCAGGAGGTCGTCGACGGGCTGCCCGCCGGCACGACGACGACCTGCTGGGTCGATCCCCGAGAGCCGAGCTCGGCGGTGATGCATCGCGGCCTCTCGTGGGTCTATCTCTTCGCCCTGCTGCCGCTCGTGTTCGTGGCGATCGGCGGCGGCGGGATGGTCTGGGCGCTGACGGCGGGCAGGACGGCGGCGCGGTCGGGAACCGTCGCGTCCGCGCGGTCGTCGCCCGCGGGGGCGCCGGCCGCGACGGCGTTCCGCGAGGTCGACGCGTGGTCGACGCCCCTCGCGGCGGCGGGGCCGGTCGAGCTCGAGGAGAAGCTCTCGCCGGTGGGCAAGCTCGTCGCGACGACCGTGATCGCGGTCTTCTGGAACGGCATCGTCGCGGTCTTCGTCTGGCAGCTGTGGCAGGGCTGGCGGGCGGGCGGCGGGATCGACGGCTGCCTCGCCGCCTTCCTCGTCCCCTTCGTCCTCGTCGGCCTGCTGCTCCTCGTCGGCGTCCCCTACCAGCTCCTCGCCCTGGCCAACCCGCGGCCGCGGCTGACGCTCAGCCGCGCCGCGGTGCCGCTCGGCGGCTCGGCGCAGCTCGACTGGCGGTTCCGCGGCTCGGCCGGGCGCCTGGGGAGCCTGCGCATCGTGCTCGAGGGCGCCGAGCAGGCGCGCTACCGGCGCGGCACGACGACCCACACGGACACCGAGGTCTTCGCCAGGATCCCCGTCGTCGACCGCGGCGCGGGAGCGCCGCTCGCGACCGGCGGCGCCACGATCGAGGTTCCCGAGGACACGATGCACTCCTTCGAGGGCGACAACAACAAGATCGTCTGGACGCTCAAGGTCCACGGGTCGATCGCCTTCTGGCCCGACGTCAGCGCCGAGTTTCCCTTCGTCGTCACCCCCGGGGAAGGGCGCGGGGACGGGAGAGGCTGATGGCCGACCTGCGCCTCGAGCTCGAAGAGAGCCGGACGAGCTTCCGCCCCGGCGAGACGATCCGCGGCGTCGCCCGCTGGGCGCTCGAGGAGCCCCCGGAGGCGCTCGAGGTGCGGCTCTTCTGGTACACCGAGGGCAAGGGCGACCAGGACGTGGGAGGCGTGCAATCGACGACCCTCGACGGCGCCGGGCTCGAGGGCGAGCGGGAGTTCACCTTCACCGCTCCGGCGGCGCCGCTGTCGTTCTCCGGCAAGCTCATCTCGCTCGTCTGGGCGCTGGAGCTCGTGGCCCTGCCGGCCGCGGAGGCGGGGCGGGCCGAGATCGTGATCTCGCACACCGGGGAGGAGATCCTCATCGGCGCTGCCGATTCGGAGGAGCCCGGCGTGGAGACGCCGGGCAGGGCGGACCCTGGGACCGAGCGTCTCGACCTCGAGAGCCTGGGCGGCGGGAGGCCGCTCGAGCCGTGAATGCCAGAGCCGTGAATGCCAGAGTCGTGAATGCCCGAGCCGCGAATGCCCGAGCCGTGAGCACCCGAGCCCGCGACAACCCGTTCCGCGCCGCGCGGATCGAGGGCCTGCGCTACCGGGCTCCCGGCTTTCGCTGGCCCGACCTCACGGCCCGCCTCGCGTCCCAGGGCGGCCGCGGCGCCATCCGCGGCGCCCAGGGGAGCGGCAAGACGACGCTGCTCCACGAGCTCGGAGACCGGCTGGCGGCGGCGGGCTGGGAAGTGCGGCGCCTGCGGCCGGATCTCGACGATCGCCGGCTGGTCGGCGAGCAGGTGCACGCCCTCACCCGCGGCGCCGGGAAACGAACGGCTCTGCTCCTCGACGGCGCCGACCGTCTCGGCCTCCTTCGCTGGAGTCTTTTCCTCCGCGCCGCCCAGGCCGCGGGCGTGCTCGTCGTCACCACCCATCGGGAAGGCCGGCTGCCGACGCTCCACCGCTGCCGCACGACCCCGCGGCTGCTCGCCGAGCTGGTCGCGGAGCTACGGCCGGCCGGCCTCCCCGAGGTTTCGCTGGAGGCTCTCTTCCGACGGCAGCGCGGCAACCTCCGCGCCGCGTTGCGCAGCCTCTACGACGCTCAGGCGGCGCGCTGACAGCGGGACCAGCTGCGCTGCGTCCTGCCGGGCGCCCCGCGCCGCGCGACGACATCTCCTGTTCTTTCAGCCCTACCTAGCCAACCCCCGCAGCGTTCGCCGGAGTCGGCACGTGACCCGGGCGGCATGTCGGTCGGGACCTCGCAAGCGATGGAGTGGCCGCCCGGCAGCGACGCCCCGGCGACCCGACAGAGTCGAGTCCGCTAGCATCGGCCCTTCGATCGACTAGGGGAAGGAGACGTCGGATGCGCGATCTCTTGAGCTCGACCGCGGCCCGGGCGGCGCGTTACCTGGAGGAGATCGCCGAGCGCCGGGTGAGCCCGAGCCCGGAGGCGCTGGCGGCGATCGCCCGCTTCGACGAGCCGCTGCCGGCCGAGGGCAGTGATCCGGAAGCCGTGATCGCCATGCTCGACGAGATCGGCTCGCCGGCGGCGGTGGCGATGGCCGGGCCGCGCTACTTCGGCTTCGTCATCGGCGGCGCGCTGCCGGCCGCCCTGGCGGCCGACTGGCTGACGGCGGCCTGGGACCAGAACTGCAGCCTCGACCGGATCACGCCGGCGGCGGCGCGCCTCGAGCAGGCGGCGCTCGGCTGGCTCACCGATCTCCTGCGGCTGCCGCCCGCGAGCGGCGGCGGCTTCGTGACCGGCGCCACCGTCGCCAACTTCACGGCGCTGGCGGCGGCGCGTCATGCCGTCCTCGCGCGGGCCGGCTGGAACGTCGAGGCCGACGGGCTCTTCGGGGCGCCGCCGATCACCGTGGTGGTGGGCGCCGAGAGCCACCCGACGCTCTTCAAGTCGCTCGGCATGCTCGGCCTCGGGCGTAACCGGGTGCTCTCGGTGCCGACCGACGGCCAGGGCCGCATGCGGGCGGACGCGCTGCCCCCCCTCGCCGGGCCGGCGATCGTCTGCACCCAGGCCGGCAACGTCAACACCGGCGCCTTCGACCCGATCGCGGCGATCGCGGCGCGGGCCCACGAGGCCGGCGCCTGGGTGCACGTCGACGGCGCCTTCGGCCTCTGGGCCGCCGCGTCGCCGCGCTTCGAGCGCCTCGCGGCGGGCGTCGAGGCGGCCGATTCCTGGGCCACCGACGCCCACAAGACCCTGAACGTCCCCTACGACAGCGGCCTTGCCTTCGTTCGCGACGCCGACGCGCTGCGCGCGGCGATGGCGATCACCGCCGAGTACCTGCCCACGGCGAGCGAGCGGCGCAACCCTTGCGACTTCACCCCGGAGCTCTCGCGCCGGGCGCGCGGCATCGCGGTGTGGGCGGCGCTACGCCAGCTCGGGCGCTCCGGCGTCGCGGCGCTGGTCGAGGGCATGCACGCCAACGCCCGCCGCTTCGCCGCGGGCCTGGCGGCGGCGGGCTACGAGGTGCTCAACGACGTCGTCTTCAACCAGGTCCTCGTGTCCTTCGGCGAGCCGGCCGCGACGCTGCGGGTCGTCGCCGCCCTCCAGGAGGACGGCACGTGCTGGTGCGGCGGCACCGAGTGGCAGGGGCGCACGGCGATGCGGATCAGCGTCTCCTCCTGGGCGACGACGGAGGCGGACGTCGACCGCAGCCTCGAGGCGATGGTGCGGATCGCGAGGGGGCGGAGCTGAGCGTCAGCCGGCGCCCGGGACGGGCAGGAGCGACACGTCGGCGCCGCGTCTTGCGGCCTCGGCGCGGGCCGCTTCGTACTCCCGCGTGCGGCCGAGGGCGCGGGCGGCCACGGCCATCGACAGGTACCACTCCCGAGCCTTGATCTCGCGCTCGCGCAGCACCTCGTAGGCGCGCTGGTAGTTGCGCTTCTGAAGATCGAGGCGCGCCTCGAGCAGCGTCGCGAAGGTCGGCTTGCGGGGCGCGAAGCGGGATCCGTCGAGCTTCTCGATCTCGCGCCAGGCCTTCTCGCCGGCCTCGAACGCCGCCTGGGCGCTCTGGGTCCGGGCGCGGTCGAGGTGCATCTGCGCGATTCTCCAGTGCGCGTACGCGTCGATGGTGGCGCTCTCGCGGCGGCGGGATTCCTCGCTCTCCTCCCGGCCCCAGGCATTGCCCTGGAACGGCGCCGCGGCCACCGCCGCCTCGAGCTTGCGAGCCGCCTCGTCCCAGCGCTTGGCGTCGGCGAGCTCGAGCCCCTGGTAGTAGAGCACCCGTTTGGGCCGCTGCCGGAGGCTGAAGAAGCTGCCGAAGACCTCGCCGCGGGCGTCGAGCCACACCTCCTTGGGCTCGTGCGGCGCCGCGAACTCGAACGGGGTGCTGCGCCCGCGCAGCAGGGCGTGGAACTGCATGACGGAGTTGCCCGTCCGGGCCGCGTCCTCGCCGCCCTCCTTCTCGGGATCGTAGAGGACGGCCTGCACCGGAACGACGAGCAACGAGCGCTCGACGTCCATCTGCACCACCTGCCGGCGCTCGACGTCGAGCTCCCCGTCACGCCGCTCCACGAGGCTGTACTCCAGCCGGTAGGGGGAGCTCTGGATCGCTTCCCCGCGCACCAGCCACTGCCCGTCCGCCCGCTCCTCGACCGTGTAGTCGTACCAGACCTCCGGCAGCCCCGTGCCGTAGATGAACTGCTCCGCGAAGGCGTCGAGGTCGGTGTCGGTGATCCGTTCGATCAGGTCGAAGAAGTCCTCCGTCGAGATCGCCTGCCCGCGCACGGCGGCGACCATGGAGTGCAGGATCTTGACGAACGTCTCTTCGCCGAACGATCGGGCGAGCATGTCGATCACGACCGCCCCCTTCTGGTAGACGATCGGCACGTAGGCGCCGACCGACTGGCTCGAGGCGAGCCGCTGCCCGAGCACGAGCGGCCCCAGCGACTCGCGGGTGCGCCCCTCCCGGTTGGTCTGCAGCAGCGACGACCGCCAGCCGACCGTCGGCCCGCGGCGCTTGCCTTCGCCCTTGTTGCGGACGTAGAGCAGCGCCGCGTAGTTGGCCATCGCCTCGCTGATCCACTGGTCGCGGTAGCTGCGCCAGCCGACGGCGTGCCCCCACCACTGGTGGGCGATCTCGTGGGCGAGGGTCCACTTGTCCTCGGTGCCGTCTTCGTCGGCCACCTGGACGGCGCTGCGGCGGGTCAGGGTGACGAAGCCGGGAGGCGCCTGCGAGAAGCTGCGCGGCAGCGTGGCGATCGTCAGGCCGTCGAAAGGGTACTCGCCGAAGAGCTCCTCGTAGTAGAGGAGCGACTCGCGGGCGGTCGCGAGCAGGTTGTCGACGTCGGAGCGCACCTGCCGCCGGGTGTCCCGGTCGAGGGCCAGGGTGATCGGCACGTCGCCGGCCTCGGCGTTGTGCGTCTCCCAACGGCCGAGCTCGAAGCTGAAGTGGCCGCTCGGCACGTCGAGGCGCCGCCGCTCCCAGCGCTGGCCGCCGGTCTGCCCGCCGTCGACGCGGCGGCCGGTGCCGACCAGGTCGAGCCGCTCGGGCCAGCGGAACGTGACGTCGAACGTGGCCCGGTCGCCGGGCTCGAGGCTCGGGTACCAGCTGGTCGTGGCGCGCAGCACCGGGGCGCCGTCGACCTCGTCGAACAGCCGGCCGCGGTAGCGCAGCGTCAGGCTCACGGAGTCGCCGGCCGCGGGCGGCTCGTCCAGGGCGACGACCAGGCGGCTGTCGTCCTGGGCGAAGTCGAGCGCCCGGCCGCTGCCCGCGGTGACCGACTCCACCACCAGGTCGCGCGCCAGCGCCAGCGCCACGGCCCGGCTGCCGCTCACCGTCGCCGCGAGGACGACCGTGGCCTCGGCGACGAGCTCGAGCGTCCTGGGCGCGACGTCGACCGACAGCACGTAGTGCTGCGCGTCGAAGCCGAGGGTCCCGGCCAGCGGCCGTCCGTCCTCTCCCCGGGGGGAAGCCGAGATCCAGCTGTCCCAGATCCCCAGCTCGGCCAGATCGAGACCGATCAGCCGCCCCTTGCGCTGCTGCTTGTCGATCTGCTTTCCGAGCCTGCGCTCCAGCCGCGTCGTCAGCTCCATCTGGACGAACTGGCCGAGCGAGATCTGCTCGAACTCCCAGGGGTCGTAGTTGTAGAGGAAGCGCTCCTCGTCCTCGTCCAGGAACCAGCCCACGAAGTAGCCGGAACCGGCGGGATCGCCGAGGGCGTCCACCCAGAGCATCTGCTCCACCTGCAGCGTGGAGCGCTCGCCGCTCGCCAGCCAGTCGGCGAAGATCCGCCCGGCGCGGGTGGACGTCGCCGCGTCCGGGGCCTCCCCGGCGCCGCGCAGGAGGGCGGCGGCCGCGGCGTCGTTGCCGACGACGAGGACCGCCTCGGTCAGCGCCCGGGAGACCGAGCGCTCGCCGGTGAAGAGCTCGAGCTGGTCGGCCTCGATGCGGTCGGGCGGCTCCATGTCGAAGCGCGCCGAGCCGAGAAAGACGAACTCGCGGACCTGCCCGGCGACCTCGGTGGCCGGCAGGATCCACCCCTCGTCGAGCACCAGCGTGGCGCCCCCGACGTCGAGCCGGACGGAAGCGACCCGCCGGGCGCGCTCGCCCTCGAGCCGGGTGGCCCGCAGCGCGGCCCGCAGGTCGTCCGCGACGGCCGGCGAGGCCGATCCGAGCGCGGCCAGCCCGCCCATGGAGAGCCCGCCCGCGACCATCGTAGCCGCGAGCACGAGACGCCGCCGGGCGCGGGCCGTGAGCGGCGCCGCGTAACAGGACGCGCGGAAGAAAGCCATGCAAGCGACTCTATCCCGAGCGATTCGGGTCCCTCGAGTCGGCAGGATCGGCGGACGGGTGCAGTAGCATGCACCGATCGGCTCGGGACCCCCGGGCTCGCCTGCCCAAGGTCGGAGGCCCCGCCATGCGTCGCACGCACCCAACTTTCGCCTTCACCCTCGCTCTGGCCCTCACCCTCGGCGCCGTCGCCCTCATGGCCCAGGACGACGCGTCCGGCGTGCCGGACATCCCGTTCTACGAGTACGACCCGCCGTCGACCCTCGTCGTGCCGGCGACGGCGGTGACGCGGGCGAGGTTCCCGTTCATCGACGTCCACAACCACCAGTTCGAGATGGGCGGCGGCCAGGATCTCTCCGCCGTGACGGCGGCGATGGACGAGCTCAACATGGCGGTGATGGTGAACCTGAGCGGGCGCGGGTTCCGGCGCATCGAGAATCCCGACGGCACGACCACCTTCGACGTGAACCCGCCCGAGTACCTGGCCGCCGCGGTCGCCAACGCCGAGACCCACGCGCCCGGGCGCTTCGTCGTCTTCACCAACCTGAGCCTCGCCGGCTTCGACGACGAGGACTGGACCGCGCGCACCCTGCGCGGCCTCGAGGCCGACGTCGCCGCCGGTGCGCGCGGACTCAAGATCTACAAGAACCTCGGGCTCGACGCCAAGGACGCGGCGGGCCGCCGGATTCCCGTCGACCATCCGAAGCTCGACCCGGTGTGGGCGAAGTGCGGCGAGCTGGGCATCCCGGTGCTCATCCACACCGGCGAGCCGGCGCCGTTCTGGATGCCGCTCGACGGCGCCAACGAGCGCCTGCAGGAGATGAAGGAGCGCCCCGGGCGGCATCGCGACCCCGCCGTGTACCCGAGCTGGGAAGAGGTCATGGGCGAGCAGCACGCCGTCTTCCGCAAGCACCCCGAGACCACGTTCATCAACGCCCACCTCGGCTGGCTGGGCAACGACCTCGGGCGGCTAGGAGCGCTGATGGACGAGCTGCCCAACATGTACACGGAGATCGGCGCCGTCCTGGCGGAGCTCGGCCGCCAGCCCCGCTTCGCCCGCGAGTGGCTCACCCGCTACCAGGACCGGGTGATGTTCGGCAAGGACAGCTGGAACCCGGAAGAGTACGCGACCTACTTCCGGGTTCTCGAGACCGCCGACGAGTACTTCCCCTACTACCGCCGCCGGCACGCCTTCTGGAAGATGTACGGGCTGGATCTGCCCGACGAGGTGCTGCGCAAGCTCTACTACGAGAACGCGCTGCGGGTCATCCCGGGGATCGATCCGGCGCCCTTCGTTCGGCAGGACTCCGTTCAGTAGGAATCCGCCACGCCCGGCTCGTCGTCGGGACCGAGGAGGGCCTCCAGCTCTCCCAGCAGCTTCGTCTCGTCCTCGTCGCTGAAGTCCTCGTCCGCAGGCTCGATCTCACCCCGGGGGTCGAGGACCAGGTCGTGCTGTGGGTACTTCCTCAGGGTGCGGCCCGCGACCTTGGCCATCAGCTTGTCCTGCTTGTGCGTCAGGCTCTTCGTGGTCGCCGGCAGCGCTTGGAAGAAGTAGGCCTCGACGGTGCCGGAGCTCCCGTCCACGATGGCGAGATCCAGGCGGGCATAGCCCTGCGCCACGTAGGTGCCGCCGCTCAGGAACGAGGTCAGCATGGCCTTGCCGGCGCTGACGGCGACGGCCTGGATCCGCGGCAGGACGAGCCCGTCGACGTCGAGCCGGGCGGCCAGCCTCGTTGCCTCCTCGCCGGCCTGGTAACGCCCGTCGTGCACCTGGCTCGGCCGGCGCAGGATCCCGGCCCACTCCTCGTCGTAGCGCTCGTTGACCCTGCGGACCATCTCGCCCAGCTCGGGATCGGTCCTGGTCTCCTCCAGGGTGATGACCCGGACGGCGTATCCCTTGCCGGTCAGCAGGGGCGGGAGCGAGCGGGCCGCCGCGTCCTCGAGCCCCGCGCACTCCTTGATCATCTGCTCGGTCACCACGGCCTTCTGCTTGACGAACTCCGCGTGCGGGGGCAGGACGGCAACCCGCAAGGGGCGGGTCTCGTTGGCCCGAAAGCCCGGCGTCATGTAGCGCTTGGCGTGTGCCGGCGCGACGGTCGCGAGCGTGAGCGCCGCCGCCGCGAGGGCGAAGCGGGTCCAGTCATTGGTTCTTCGCGTGGTCATTTCGGTCCTCTCCTTCTGCGGTCCTGAGATCCGCGGTGATGGCCTCGATCCTCTCGAGGATCGGGGCCTTGTCGTCGGCGTCCGGCCGCGAGCGCAGGTAGCTCAGCAGCTCCCGCCCCGCTCCCCTGGACTCCCCTTGTTCGAAAAGCACGAGCCCGAGCCCCCGGCGCGCCAGCGCCAGGCCCGGGTCGAGCTGCAGCGCGCGCTCGTACTCTTCGCGAGCGCCTGCGAGACTCTCTTCCCGCGTCGCCTCCTCCGGTCCGAGCGCGCGCAGGGCCTCGGCCAGGGCGTAGTGAGCGCGGGCATCGCGGTCGTCGTCCGCCACGAGCCACCAGGCCAAGAGGGCGGCGGCCCGCGGGCGCTCCGCGCGGATCAGGTCTTCGGCCGTGAGCAGTCCGACCGCGTGCCGCAGCGGCCGGTACGCCTCGCGGCCGACGGTCAGGGCCTCGAGATCCGTGGTCTCGCCCAGGCGGGCAACGACCTCCCGCAGGGTCCTGGCGCGGTCCCTGAGCTGCGGCGGGGAGCCCCACTCCGTGGCGGCCGCCGACGGTTCGCCAGCGGAGCCGAGCGCCAGGACCTCGAAGAGGCGCGGCGACTCGCGCACGTCGTAGCCGGCCTCGGCAACGCTCGCCACGGCGTGCCGATCGGCTTCCTCCTCGAGGCTCCGGTCGTAGCCCATGACCGCGGTGGCGAAGACGGGCTCGGGGCCGGGCCCGGAGCCGAGGTCGAGCTCCAGCTCCAGGCCGCCGACGGAGAGGGCCACGCTGGCCCCGTAGGAGCGGGCGATGCTGCCGGCGACGAGGCTGCTCCGCGAGGCGCGGAGCAGCTGGATCGTGTGGTGGCCCGCCGCGTGGGCGATCTCGTGGGCCAGCAAGGTGGCGAGCTGGGCCTCGTTCTCGAGGCTGGCCAGCATGCCGGTGTTGACGAAGACCTGGCCGTCGGGCAGGGCGAACGCGTTGGGCAGCGGATCGCGCAGGACGTGGAACCGGTACTCGATGTAGGGATCGCTCGGCGGAGGCGCCAGCCGCCGGCCGATGCGCCGGACGAGCTCGCCGAGCGCCGGATCCGGGTGCAGGTAGCCCCTCCGGCCGAACTGCTCCGCGAGCCCCGCCGCGCTCTCGACGAGGTGCACCTCCCGCTCCTTGAGCGGGAGCTCGCCGTAGACGCCGGTTCCTTGCGCGCGGAGTCCCCCGGGGAGGAGCGCGAGAGGGAGTAGCAGCAGTCTGAGCGATCGTTCGAGTGACCTTTGTTTCACGGGTTGGGTCCGCCTTCGGAGCGTTAGCGAGTGCCGGCATGGTTTGCCGGGTCCTGCACTCTCGGACCGGTGCCGGCGGCGGGTTGTTTAGTCGAGCGCGAGACGCCGGGTGCTATCCTGAGGTGGAGCCCGAGGAGGCTGACGGGCGGCCGGAGCCCGGCGGGCTCTCGACGGACGGCAAGGCCGGCAAGCAAGCCTGTCCCAGCACAGGAGCCTCGAGCGTGTCCGACGTGGCGAATGGCCCGAACTCGCAAGACGCTTCGGCCTCTGCCGAGGCGCGACCGGTATCCGGCGAGCCGGCAGCGGTGGCCCGGGCGATCCGTGAGTTCCAGGACGGTACGCGGGCGGAGGAGAGCTTCCGGGTCCTCTACGAGACCTATCGCTCTCCGGTTCGCGGGTTCTTCGCCCGGCGGGCCGCGTCGCCGGACGAGTGCCTCGACCTAACCCAGGAGACCTTTCTGCGAGTCTACAAGGGACTGAGGGCGTATCGCGGCGACGCGCCCTTCGGCGCGTGGCTGTTCCGGATCGCCTGGAACGTGCTTCACAGCCATCGCGCGAAGAAGGCCGGAAAGAAGGCCAGTCGAATGGAGCCGATTCCCTTGGAAGAGACCCACCTCGAGCGAACGCTCACCACCGACGCCGCCGGGCAGCCCGCGGGCGGCGCCGCGGCCTTCTCCTCGGTGCTGCGGGACGAGCGTCGCCGGATCCTGCGCCGAGCCGTCGCCGCGCTGCCGGCGCAGCGGCGCCGGTGCATCGTCCTGTGGGCCTACCGGGAGCTCTCCTACGAGCAGATCGCGGTCGTGATGCGACTCTCGATCGGTACCGTCAAGGCCCACCTGGCGCAAGCGCGCCGCCAACTGGAGACCCTCGTCGCGGACGCGGCCGGCGAGGCAAGGGGCGGTTCATGAGCGATCGGAGAGACAGGAACGAGATGAACGAGACGACCGAGGAGCTCCGGCGCGAGATCGCCGCCGCGGTGGCGCCGGACGTCCAGCGGGCGGGCACCGGCCATCCCCACGCCGACGAGCTCATCGCCTACCGGCTGGGACGGAGCTCGGAAGGACGGGCCGCGGACCTCCAGGAGCACCTCCTGGCGTGCGGCGAATGCACGGAGCTGCTTCTCGACCTCGAGGCCTTCGTCACGGTCGAGGAGGCGAGCGCCGACGCCCCGGCGAGCTTCGAGACCGCGGCGGGCTGGCGGTCGCTCCGGGGCCGCCTGCGGGGATCCTCCGCGGCCACGAGCTGGCGGCTGGCCGCCGCGCTCGCGCTCGCGGTCGTGGGCCTTTCCGGCTGGGCGCTGCTCGAGCGGAGCACGGCCCGGGAGACGCGCCTCGCCATGGCGCGGCTCTCGCTTCCCCAGCCCGACGTGCCGATCGTGGATCTCTATCCCGACTCGGTGCAGCGGGGGTCGTCCGCGGCGGCGACGGAGATCGTCGTCCCTCCGGGAGCAGCGTACGTGACGGCCGTCCTCGCGCTGCCCGATCCCCCCGCGGCCGCCGGCTTCGAGGCGCAGATCGAGGACGGCGCCGGCCGGACGGTCTGGAGGGGCGCCGTCCGGATCAGCGAGCACGGGACGTTCACGCTGGGCCTGCCGGCCCGGCTTTTCGACGGCGGCAGCCTGCGCATCCATCTCCTGGCCGTCGACGGGGAGACCAGAGAGCGGATCGAGACCTATCCCCTGAGCGTGGCGCGCTCGTCGGAGGGGCACGATCGCGACTAGGGAGGACGACGATCCTGGCGGTGGGCTCACGACTTGCGGCATCCGGGCTTCCGGCCTCCGGCGCGAGAGCGATCTGGGCGTGCCTCGTTGTCCACGCTCTGCTCGCGGCATGTCGAGGTGAGCCCGCAAGAGACGCCGGTGCTCCCTTCGAGGAGCCCGCGGTCGCGGTGGGCCGGGAGGTCGCGGCCGGCACGACGCTCGAGCCACGAGCGGGCAACGCCCTGGTCCGGCCGCTCGGGGAAGGAGCGACCGACCGCTACCTCCTGCCCGCCGCCGCCGCGACCGTCGTCGAGCTCTCGATCGAGCAGCGCGGCGTCGACGTCGAGCTCGCGGTCTTCGACGGCGACGGCCGGGCCGTGCTGCGACGCAACCGAGCCCTCGGCGGCGAGGGGTTCGAGGACGGGGCGCTGGTCTCGGAGGCGGGCACGACCTACTCCCTGGCCGTCATCGCGCTCGCGACGAGCGGCTCCGGAAGCGGTTACCGGCTGGCCATCGACGCCGTCCGTCCGGTCACGCCGGCCGACAGGGTGCCCGCCGCCGCCGAGAGGAGCTTCGCCGCGGCGGAGCACCTGGCCGAGAGCCTGGACAAGGAGAGCTGCCGCCGCGCCGTGCCGCTCTACCTCGGCGCCCTCGAGCTCGTGCGGGAGCTCGGCGACGCGGCCCGCGAGGCCGAGGTCCTCCAGCAGCTCGGGTGGGTCCATCGCAAGTGCCTCGAGGAGCGCCGCAGGGCGCTCGACTACTACGCGGCCGCCCTCGAGCTTCTGGAGCGGCAGCCGGCCTCGAGGCGCCAGTCGAGCCTTCTCAACAACATCGGCCGCATGCACCACGAGCTCGGCGAGATGGAGCTGGCCGTCGACAGCTGGCGCCGCGCCCTGCCGCTCAAGCGCGAGCTCGGCGACCGGCTCGGCGAAGCCTCCACTCTCGGCAACCTCGGCATGGCTTCCCGCTACCTGGGGAACCTCCAGGAGGCCCTGGCGTTCGACGACCAGGCCCTCGACGTGCTGCGCGCGGCCGGTGCCCGTCTCCTCGAAGGACGGGCCCTCAACAACCGCGGGCGTCTCTACGACACCCTCGGCATGCCGGATCAGGCCGTGGTCGATCTCGAAGGCGCCGTGGCGATCGCCGAAGAGCTCGACGATCGGCCCCTGCAGGCGGCCGCGCTGACCGCGCTGGGGCGGCTTCGCGAACAGCGGGGGGAGCCGGCGCTGGCCCTGGAGATCCTGGGGCGGGCCCGGAAGCTCCGCGTCGAGGTCGGCAGCGACCGGGGGCGTGCCGTCACCATGCTCGCCCTCGCCGCCGCCCACGAGCAGGTGGGCGACTCCCAGCGTGCCCTCGAGCTCGACCGGGAGGCCCTGGCGCTCTTCACGCACCTCGAGGCACCCCGCGACGAGGCCGCGGCGCTCGCGGCGATCGCGCGGCTCTCAGCCGCGCCAGGCTCGGCGAGCGAGACGGCGGAGATGCTCGGCAAGGCGTTGGGCCTCTTCCGGCAGGTGCGCGACGTCCACGGCGAGATCGAGACGCTCTTCGCGCTGGCGGCCGTCGAGCGCCGCCGCGAGCGGCCGCGGGAGGCCGTGGAGCTGATGGAGACCGCCCTCCAAAGCCTCGAAGGCGTCCGCAGCCGCGCGGCGACCTTTGACCTGAGCAGCCGCTACCTCGCCCAGCGGCAGAGCCACTACGACGCCTACGTCGACGTGCTGATGGACCTCCACCGCGCGCATCCGGGGGCCGGCTACGCCGCGCGGGCACTCGAGATCAACGAGCGGTCGCGCGCCCGCGCCCTCGTCGATCTCATGGCGACGAACCGGGATCTCCTGCGGCGCGACGTCGCGCCGGAGCTCTCGGCGAGGGAGCGCGAGATCGAACAGCGCCTCGCGTCTCTCGAGCGCCAGCGCCTGGAGATGCTGGCCAGTCCCTCGACGGCCGGCAGGACCGCCGCGTTGGAGGCCAGGCTGGACGAGGCCCTGCGCGACCTGCACGCGATCCAGGCCCGGATCCGCGGCCAGAGCGCGCGCTACGCGCGGCTCGTCGAGCCTTCCATCCTCGGCGTCGAGCAGATCCAGAGAACCCTTCTCGACGACGACACGTTGCTGCTCGAGTACCGCCTGGGCGCCGAGCGCAGCCACCTCTGGGCGGTGACCACCCGCGCCCTGACGGCGTTCGAGCTGCCGCGGCGATCCGAGATCGAGAGCCTGGCCGGGCGCGTGCACGAGCTCGCGCGCGAGAGCCATCGCCGAGAGCTCCGCGGGCCGACCGAGCTGGCCCTCGAGGAGCTCGGGACTCTCGTTCTCGGCCCCGTCGTCGAAGAGGTGTCGCGCCACCGGCGCGTGCTGATCGTCGCCGACGGCGCTCTCCAATACGTCCCGCTGGGCGTGCTCCCGGTTCCCGCCGTGGGGGCTCGATCCGGAGAGGCGGAGGGCGCCGGGCCGCTGCTGGCGGAGCACGAGATCATCGGCCTGCCGTCGGCTTCGACGCTGGCCGTGCTGCGGGAGGTCGTCGCCGGGCGCTCTCCCGCTCCCCGCCTGCTCGCCGTGCTCGCCGATCCCGTGCTCGACGCCGCGGATCCCCGCCTCGCCGCCATTCCGGAGCGGGCGCAGCCGGGAGAGGACCCGGGAAGCGCCGGGCCGGCGGCGCGGCACCCGGCGCTGCGGAGGCTGACCCATTCGCGCCGCGAGGCCGAGGCGATCCTCGAGCTCGCCGGTGCCGGCCTGAGCTTCGCGGCGCTCGGTTTCGGGGCCACGCGCGAAGCGGCCTTGAGCCCCGAGCTCGGCCGCTACCGGATCGTTCACCTCGCCACCCACGGCGAGCTCGACGTCGAGCGCCCGGAGCTGTCGCGCCTCGTCTTCTCGACCTTCGACGAGCGTGGCCGGCCGCGGCAGGGCGCGGTGTACGCCCACGAGGTCTACGACCTGGATCTCGCGGCCGAGCTCGTCGTCCTGAGCGCCTGCGAGACCGCCCTCGGGACCGAGGTCCGGGGCGAGGGTCTCGTGGGCCTGACCCACGCGTTCCTGCAGGCGGGGGCCGAGCGGGTCCTCGTGAGCGCCTGGCGGGTCGACGATCGGGCCACCGCCGAGCTGATGCGCCGCTTCTACCGGCACCTCCTCGTGGACCGGCTGCGCCCGCCGCAGGCGCTGTGGCGGGCGCAGCTGAGCGTTCGCGAAACGCCCGGCTGGCAAGCGCCCTACTTCTGGGGCGGCTTCGTGCTCCAGGGCGAGTGGCGATGAGAGAGGCTGCTAAACGCGCCGCCCGGCTCGGCGATCTATCCGTGATGACGGCCAATGCGCGCCGGATGAGGGCCGATCCGTGATGACGGCCGATCCGTGGTGACGAGCAACCGTGCTGAAGACGCAGTGAGACGCCAACCCGATTCGCAAAGGAGCAGCAGATGCCCGGACAAGAAACAGAGCTGCACATCGACGACCTCGTGAACATCGAGCCGGTCAAGCTGCGGTGCACGTCGTGCGGCGAGTACATGCGGCGCGAGACCGCGGCCATCGAGGGATCCAGGTCCCTGTACAACTACGTCTGCCCGACGTTCAGCTGCGGCGGGTCCGACGTCGACGTCCTCGTGCCGCGCGGATGAGGCGCCGCTCGCGGCGCAGGCCGCCGCGTCCGCGGACGGAGCCGTCACGAGGCGGGTCTGAGTGGCTGACCTGAATGGCTGACCTGGGCGATTCCGCGGGTGCGGCGGGCGGGCCCCATCGGCGGCCGCGGCTGCGACTGACCCCGGGCAAGGTGATCGCGGGCCGGTACCGCATCGTCGCCCGCGTCGGGGGCGGCGGCATGGGGGAGGTCTACCGGGCCGACGACACCTCGATCGGCCGCTACGTCGCCCTCAAGTTCCCGCCGGCGTCGACCGACGATCCCTCGTGGAGCTGGCGGCTGGCCGCCGAGGTGGAGATGGCCCAGAGCGTCTCCCATCCCAACGTCTGCCGCGTTCACGAGCTCGGGCGGCACGGCGGGCACGTCTTCGTCTCGATGGCGTTCATCGACGGCGAGTCGCTGCGCCGCGTCTTGAGCCGCAGCGTCGGCGTGCTGACCCACGACGAGAAGCTGCGCATCGCCCACGACCTGTGCGCCGGGCTGGCCGCCATTCACGACCAGCGCGTCCTCCACCGAGATCTCAAGCCCGACAACGTGATGCTCGACGGCAGCGGGCGGGCGGTCATCACCGACTTCGGCATCGCCTCGTACGCGGGGGCGGTGACGGATCGGCGCTCGGGCACGCTCGCCTACACGGCGCCCGAGATCCTCGCCGGTGAGCTCCCGACGCAGCACAGCGACGTCTACTCCCTGTGCCTCGTGCTCTACGAGCTCTTCGCGGGGCGCCCGCCGTTCCCGGCGCAGCCGGTGGAAGAGAGATTGCGGCTCCAGCGCGCCGGTGCGCCGGCGCTGCCCGACCCCGACGGCGTCGATCCCGCGGTGCGGGAAGCGATCGCCCGCGGTCTCGCCCCGGAGCCCGAAGAGCGCTTCGCCACCGCGGCGGAGCTGGCGGCCGCCTTGCCTCAAAGGCCCGAGCTCGCGGCGGCCCCGCGGGGTGGCCGCAGCGTCGCTCCGGAGACGCTGCTCGTCGCCCCCCGGCTCGGCGTCCGCCGCGCCGCCGCCTGGGGTCTTGCCGTCGCGATTCTCTTCGCGCTGCCGCTCGTGGCCCTTCTCACCGCCGCGGTGCAGCCCGGGCGGGCAGCCGCCGCGGGCGAGCCGCCCGCCGCGCTCGCCGGCCGGGCGCGCGAGATCCTGCGCCGGCTCGGCTTCGAGGAGCCGGCGGAGGACTCGTTGCACGGGTACGTCTTCGAGGCGGCGGGCGCCGCGCGCGGCGAGGCCACCGAGCGGCCTGCCGGGAGCCCGCCGTCACCTCTTCGCTTCTGGTACCGGCAGAGCCGGGGACGTCTCGTGCCGCTCAATCTCGGCTCTCTGTTCTCGAGCTACGACGATCCGCCGCTGCCTGCCGCCGGCGCCGTCGGCGTTCATCTGGATCCCACCGGCCGACTCCTCCGGCTGGATGCGTCGCCGGAGAGGCGCGAGCTCCGGCGCCTCGCCGCCGAGCCCGACTGGGAAGCGCTCTTCGCCGCGGCCGGACTCGACCTCGCGGGGTTCCGCGACGTCCCGCCCTCGTGGATTCCGCCCGGCTTCGCCGCTCGCCGGCGCGCGTGGGTCGGCCGCCGCCCGGACCGGGAGGGCGGGTCGATTCGCGTGGAGGCGGCGGCCTTCCGCGGGCAGGTCGTGGGCTTCCGAGTCTTTGGCGAGGCGCCGCCGGGCGCGGCGGCGTCGAAGGGACCCGGGCGCAGTGCTTCCGCGGTCGGTACGCTCCTCTTGCCCTTGTGGTTCTTCGCCGGTCTGATCGCCGCCGTGCTGCTGGCGAGCAGGAATCTGCGCCGCCGGACCGCCGACCGGCCGGCGGCCTTCCGCGTCGCGACGGTCGTGTTGATCGCTCGGATCGTCGCCTGGCTTCTCGGCTCCGGTCAGCGGATCTCGGCCGACATCGTCGCCGCGCAGGCCGGCCTCGCCCGCGCGCTGCTGACCGCGACGCTCGTCTGGATCTTCTACGTCGCGCTGGAGCCGACGATTCGCGCCCTGTGGCCGCGGCACGCGGCTTCGTGGGTACGGCTGCTCTACGGCCGCTGGCGCGACCCCCTGGTCGGGCGGGACCTGCTCCTCGGCGTCGCCTTCGGTCTCGCCGCCCTCTTCTGGGCGCAGCTCTACGTCGCGGCGCCCGGCTGGCTGGGGGTTCCGCCTCCCCCGGCCGGCAGTCAGAATCCCCTGCTCTGGCAGATCGGGCGCGGCAGCGTCGAGATCCTCTGCGAGAGCCTCGCCTCCCCGGCCCGCGCTCTCGCGATGGGAATCTACGCGGTGGTGCGCGCGGTGGTCGTCGCTCTCTTCGGCGTGATGGGCGTCGCCCTGCTGCGCCTGCTGCTCGTGCGAGCCTGGCTGTCGCGAACGGTTGCCGCCCTGCTCCTCACCTTCCTCATGCTACCGGCGGGCGGCCACCCCGCGGCGGCCGTGGTCGCGGCGGCGGTCTCGAGCGCGCTGTGGCTGACCATTCTCGTCCGCTTCGGCTTCCTGCCCGTCGTCGTCGCGACGGTCGTCGCCGGGCTGGTCGGGAGCCTCCCGATGCCGTTCCCGCCCGCGGGCTGGACGCTCGGCGTGTCGGCGTGCACTCTTCTCGCCGTGCTGGGGGTCACGGTGTGGGGATTCGTCGCGGCGCTCGGCGGCAGGCCGGCGCTCGACCGCCGCCTCCCTCTGTGACGGTAGCTTCGGCGGGCTTCGTGCTGCCTTACCGAGCGGAGCTGGCCGCGGGCGCGGAGCGCTGATCGGGGAGGTCGGCCGCCTCGCTTTCGTCGAGCTCCAGGCGGCCGTCGAGGTAGAGATCGATCTGGGTCACGAGGTCCGCGATGATGTCGGCCCGCCGCGAGCGCACGTGCGCGCCCTCGTTCCAGACGAGCGCCTTGGGCGGTCGCGCGGCGTCGTAGAGGAGGCGCGCGCTGGGCTCTGGGAAGTAGGCGTCGCCGCGGGCGGCGATCAGCGTGAAGTCGCGGGGAGCGATCCGCGCCACGTGATGCACGGAGTCGTAGGGGTCGAGGAAGAGGTAGGCGAGTCCGCCGACGAGGCGGCCGGTCCACGGTCGTCGCTCGCTGCGGTACCACGACTCCAGGATGCGCCGGATGTCGGCGCCGCCGTGGACGACGAGCACCCGGGGGACGGCCTCGTCGTAGGCGCCGTGGAGGACCGCGAAGAAGCATCCCACGCTGGCGCCGAGAACGGTGAGCCGCTCGAGCTCGAAGCCGCGGTGCTCGAGCTCGGCCAGCGCCAGCATGCCGCCGGCTACGGTGTCCCGGACCGCGCCGCTCACGGTCCTCGGCAGCGCGATCTTCTCGCGCCAGGTGTCGCGCCGGTACTCGGCGGCGTACTGCATGGCCATGAGAACGAGGTCGCGGCGCTCGGGGATCAGGTCGAGGATTCTGCCCTCCGTCTTGTGGCCGACGTAGGTGAGCAGGATCTCGTAGTCCGCGTCGAGGGCGCGCGGCACGCGCAGCCAGGCGGTGGTCGGGGAGGCGGAGCGGCCGTTGAGCCGCAGCCGGGTGGCGACCGAAACGCCGCGGTCGACGGTCTCCAGCGCGGTCGCCGGAGCATGGCCGGCACGCACGGCCGGTCCGGGCTCCGGCAGCTCGATCGCGGAGCGGTGACGGGCGACGAAGCCGAGCGCAATCGCCAGCAACGCCGCGAGAGCGATCGCCAGGAGGCGGAGCGCGGAGCCGAGGGTCTTCCCGGGCATGGGATCTCCGGAGAGGCGGCGGATCAGAGGTAGCCGAGGGACCTCAGGAGCTCGAGCATCTCGGGGCTAGGGGGCTCGCCGCTGGCGGAGGCCTCGAGGGCGGCGAGGAGCGCCTCGAGCTCGGCGACCGTCTCCTCTTCCGTCCAGCGCTCGGGTGCGAGCTCGCCGGGATCTTCGGCCAGGTCGTAGCGCAGGATCTCGCCGTCGTGGGAGACGAACTTCTCGCTGCCGTTCCAGATGGCCGCGCCGGGCCGCGAGCCGAGCCCGGGCCGGTACCACCGCGGCCAGGTGTCGCTGGCGAAGGCCAGCGCGCGGACCGGCCGGCGGCGCGGCCGGCCGTCGAGCAGGAGGTCGTAGCTGGCGAGCGCCGCGATCTGGCGCGGCAGCTCCGGAATCGGCGCGCTGCCGTAGACGGCAAGCGGCACCCGGGTGAGCTCCTCGTAGAGGTAGGGGTCGGCGTGGCCCATGAGCCCGCGCTCGCCCAGGTGCTCGCCGTGGTCGGAGGTGACGACGACGCGAAAGGGCCTCTCGCCCCCGATCCAGCCGCCCTCGCGCAGCGTGCGCAGCACCAGGCGCAGGGTGCGGTCGGCGCTGCGTACCGAGAAGTCGTAGACGTCTCCCAGGTGGGCGACCAGCTCGGCCGCCTCGTCCGGGTCCATCGTGCCGGTGATGAAGCTACGCCGCTGCGGATTGGGGCGACCGGCCTTCTGCGGAAAGCTCAGCATCAGTCGCGGCGGCAGCCAATCGACCCGCTCGGGAACGCCGGGCCAGGGGCGGTGGGCGTTGGCGATGTTGACGAACAGAAACAGCGGTGCTGCGCTTTCGCTCGGCGGCTCGACGCTCTCCAAAGCGTCCTCGAGAGCTTGCGGCAGCCCGGGACCGGAGAACTCGCCGAAGAAGCTGGCGTGGCGCACGGTGGTGAAGCCGCGCGTCAGCCCCGAGGCGGGCGAGACGAGCGGATTGCCCGAGACCAGCACCGTCTGGTAGCCCCGTTCGCCGAGCGTCTCGGCGAGAGTGGGCAAGGCGTCGTCCAGGGGCCGGGCGTGGGTGCCCGGGCCGAGACGCACGTTGCCTTCGTCGTCCCCGCCCTTGCCGGCGCCGTGCTGGGGCACCTCGGCACCCGTGAAGTAGCTGGCGTGGGCCGGCAGGGTCCAGCTCGACGGCGCCTGGGCGTCGCACGTGCAGCGGCTCCCTTCGCGGCCGCACAGCTGAACGAGAAAGGGCGAGGTGGGGCGCTCGTAGCCGCACAGGGAGAGCCGGTCCGAGCGCACGTTGTCGAGCACGACGAAGACGAGGTTGGGCCGCTCCGGAGCCGCCGGCCCCGCGCAGGCGGCGGTCAGGGCGGCGGCCAGGAGTGCGGCCGGGAGGGCGAGGCGAAGGCGGAGGTCGGTCATGGGCGCCCGGCCCTAGAAGCGGAGGTGCTTCACGGTGTGTCCCTGGTTGATCAGCTGGCGCAGGGAGTCGATGCCGATCCGCAGGTGCTCGTCGACGAAGCCCTCGGTCACCTTGCGGTCGCTCTCCTCGGTCTTGACGCCCTCGGGCACCATCGGCTGGTCGGAGACGAGCAGCAGGGCGCCGGCCGGGATCTGGTTGGCGAACGCGACGACGAAGACCGTGGCCGTCTCCATGTCGACGGCCATGGCGCGGAGCCGGCGCAGGTACTTCTTGAAGCGGACGTCGTGCTCCCAGACCCGCCGGTTCGTGGAGTAGACGGTGCCGGTCCAGTAGTCGCGCTCGTGGTCGCGGATGGTGGTGGAGATCGCCTTCTGCAGGGCGAAGGCGGGCAGCGCCGGCACCTCCTCGGGCAGGTAGTCGTTCGAGGTCCCCTCGCCGCGAATGGCGGCGATCGGCAGGATCAGGTCGCCCAGCCGGTTCTTGCGCTTGAGCCCGCCGCACTTGCCCAGAAAGAGGCAGGCGCGGGGCTCGGCGGCGCTCAGCAGGTCGAGGACGGTGGCCGCGTTGGCGCTGCCCATCCCGAAGTTGATGATCGAGATGCCGTCCGCGGTGGCGTTCGGCATCGGCCGATCGCGGCCCTGGACGGTGGCCCCGTTCCAGGCGGCGAACCTCTCGACGTAATTGCTGAAGTTGGTCAGGAGGATGTACTTGCCGAAGCTCTCCACGGGCACGCCGGTGTAGCGCGGCAGCCAGTTCTCGACGATGTCCGACTTGCTCTTCATCGAGCGGGATGCTAGCAGGGAGCGCCGGCGGCACGGCCGCGGCCTCGCTCCGGGCGCGGCCGGGGGCTCCGCGAGAAGGAGAGGCAGGAACAGGTAGGAGGACGACCGGGCTGAAGACCACGAGCTCCGCCGGCCGCGAGCTAGGAGAGCATCGCGAGAGCCTGCGCGACCACGTTCTCGACGGTGAAGCCGTAGTGCTCCGCCAGGTCCCGCTGGGGCGCCGAGGCGCCGTAGCCGTCGACGCCGAGGACGCGCCCGCGATCGCCGACGTAGCGCTCCCAGCCCAGCGGCGAGCCCGCCTCGATCGCCAGCCTCAGCGGCGCCGAGTCGGGGAGCACGCTCGCCCGGTAGCCGGCGTCCTGCGCGTCGAAGAGCTCCCACGAGGGCATGCTCACGACCCGGCTGGCGACGCCCCGCGAGGTCAGCACCTGGGCCGCGTCGAGCGCCAAGGCAACCTCGGAGCCGCTGGCCAGCAGCGAGAGGCGGGGCTCGTCCGCGGTCTCCGTGAGCACGTAGGCGCCCCGCGCCGCGGCCTGGCTGCCGGCCGGCGAGAGGATCGCCAGCTTCTGGCGGGTGAGGACGATCGCCGTCGGCCCGGAGCGGTTGGCGAGCGCCGCGCGCCAGGCGCCGGCGGTCTCGTTGGCGTCGGCCGGCCGGATGACGGTGAGGTTGGGAATCGAGCGCAGCGAGAGCAGCTGGCTGATCGGCTGGTGGGTGGGGCCGTCCTCGCCGAGGAAGATGGAATCGTGGGTGAAGACGAAGATCGACGGCAGCCCCATGAGCGCCGCCAGCCGGATCGCCGGCCGCATGTAGTCCGAGAAGATGAGGAACGTGCCGCAGTAGGGGCGCAGGAGGCCCGACAGCGCCATGCCGTTGACCGCCGCGGCCATGCCGTGCTCGCGGACGCCGAAGTAGAGGTTGCGGCCGCCGTGCTCGCGGGCGTCGAAGACGGGGACGCCCTCGAGGAACGTGTTGTTGGACCCGGTGAGGTCGGCCGAGCCGCCCACGAGCTCGCGGACGACGCCGGCCAGGGCGTTCAGGACGACGCCGGAGGCCTTGCGGGTGGCGATCGCGCCGGCCGCCGGATCGAAGCTCGGCAGCGCCCGCTCCCAGTCGTCGGGCAGCCGGCAGGCGCGGCGCCGCGCCAGCTCGGCGGCGGGCTCCGGGTGGGCGACGCCGTACTCGCGCAGCAGGGCCCGCCACATGGAGTGCGCGACGGCGCCGCGGCCGGCGTGGTCGACGAAGGGTTGCCGCGCCGCTTCGGGGACGTGGAACGCCGGCTCGGCGGGCCAGCCGAGCCGCTCCTTGGCGGCGGTGGTCTCGTCCGCCCCGAGGGGCGAGCCGTGGGCGGCGGCGGAGTCCTGCTTCGCGGGGCTGCCGTAGCCGATGTGGGTGCGCACGACGACGAGCGTCGGACGGCGCGACTCCGCGAGCGCCTCGGAGATCGCGCCGTCCGTCGCGTCGAGGTCGTTGACGTCGGCGACCTCGAGCACCCGCCAGCCGTAGGCCTCGAAGCGCCGCCCGACGTCCTCCGTGAACGCGAGATCGGTCGAGCCGTCGATCGAGATGCGGTTGGCGTCGTAGAAGACCTTGAGGTCGGCGAGCCCGAGGTGGCCGGCCAGCGAGCAGGCCTCGGAGGCGACGCCCTCCATGAGATCGCCGTCGCTGGCGATCGCGATCACCCGGTGGGTGAAGAGCTCGAAGCCGGTGCGGTTGAACTCCGCCGCCAGCATCCGCTTGGCGATGGCCATCCCGACGGCGCTCGCGAGCCCCTGGCCGAGCGGCCCGGTGGTCGTCTCGACGCCCGGCGTGTGGCCGCGCTCCGGGTGGCCCGGGGTCCGCGAGCCGAGCTGCCGGAAGCGCTGGAGCTCGGCGAGCGGCAGGTCGTAGCCGGAGAGGTGAAGGAGGCCGTAGAGGAGCGCCGAGGCGTGGCCGCAGGAGAGCACGAAGCGGTCGCGGTCAGGCCAGTCGGGGGCCGCCGGGTCGTGGCGCAGGTGCCGCGTCCACAGCAGGTAGGCGAGCGGCGCCTGCCCCATCGGGGCGCCGGGATGGCCCGAGTTGGCCTTCTCGACCATGTCGACGGCGAGGAACCGAAGGGTGTTGATCGCCAGCTCGTCGAGGTCCGCCGGGGCCTGACTCATCGGTGCTCTCTCCGCCGTGCAGCGAGGTTCTGGAAGGCTCAACGCCGAGCCGCGAGCGTAGCAGACGCCCCGAGCCCGAACCACTTTGACGCCGGCCGTCGCCCGTGACGTACAATGACCCCCTTCGCGACACCGCGGAGAGGTGCCGGAGTGGCCGAACGGGGCCGCCTGCTAAGCGGTTGTTCGGGGAAACCTGAACCGAGGGTTCGAATCCCTCCCTCTCCGCCAGTTCGAGCAGATGAGCGAAGCGCCCGTTGCCTGCGCCAGGGCTTTGGTGCCAAGCGGGCCGGGGAGGGAATCGAACCCTCCGTCGCTGAGCGCTTGCGCGAAGCGACCAGAAACACAGCTCGCTTCGTTTGGCGAACGCCAAACGAATCCCTCCCTCTCCGCCAGTTCGAGCAGATGAGCGAAACGCCCGTCGCTTGCGCCAGGGCTTTGGTGCCAAGCGGGCCGGGGAGGGATTCGAACCCTCCGTCGCTGAGCGCCTGCGCAAGGCTTACGGGCGGCGCAGCGCGGTCGGGTGGCGCTCGTCGAGGCGGTGGAGGCCGGCCTGGCGGGCGGCGAGGAGGGCGTCCTCGACCTCCGAGCGGCGGGTGGGGCGGCCGATCTCGGGGTACATGCGCGGCCGGCGCAGGACCTCGCCGGCCGGGCCGTACTGGTCCATGACGTTGACGTAGGTGTCGGGGGAGACCTCGCGGGCGAGGAAGCGCATGATCTCCTTCGTGCCGGCGAGGCCCGCCGGCATCACGAGGTGGCGCACGAGCAGGCCGCGCAGCGCCAGCCCGTCTTCGTCGACCACGAGTGGGCCGACCTGCCGGTGCATCTCGC
>JAOTWP010000161.1 GCA_029862975.1 Acidobacteriota bacterium | reverse complement strand
TGGCTCAACGGCCCCGGAGTGGTGACTTTCGAGGAGGAGCACGGCCTGTCGGCCACCCGGGTCATCGCCTGGGAGGAAGGCGCGACCTGGTGTTTCGCCAGGGTGGCGGAGACCGACGACAGAGCCCTGCGGGTGGCAGGAGCGAAGCGACCGCCGGTCGCGACCGACGTCTACGAGGCCCTCGAGATCGAGCGCGGTGGCGCCGAGGCGAGCTTCGAGCTGCGCTTCCCCGCCAGCTACGAGGCGGCGGCGCGGGCCACCGCTACGGGATTCTCTCCGATCGGGGCCGGCGACTACAGCGACCCGCCCGAGCCGCCCGAGGCTGCGGGCAGCTACCGCGTCCTCACGATCCCGGGAGTCGAGCGGATCTACCTGGTGCCCGACGACGCCGAGGCGGTGGGCCGCATCGCCGCCACGACCGCCGGCGACTACACCTTCGACGGCAGCCCGGGCAAGCTCGCCGGCGGCCAGTGGGTGGCTGCCGACGACGGCCAGGTGCTCCGGCCGCTCGTGATCGAGAGCATCACCGAGCTCGAGAAGAGCTACACCGTGCGCTTCACCGGCGCCGCCACGCCGCTGCCGCCCGTCGCCGCACTGCCGGTCATCGTCGTGCAGGGCATCGGGGGCGCCTACTCCTCGCGGCTCGCCGGCTCCGGCATCCGCAACCTCGCCGAGCTCGCCGCCCTCGACGTGGCGGCGGCCACGGTGCAGATCTCGCAGGTCCGCCTCTGGGAGTTCAAGACCAAGGCGGAGCTCATCGTCGGCTTCGCCGGCCATGCCGCCACGCTGGCGGCCGTGCTCGACTCCACCCTGGCCTCCGTCGTCGGCGAGTCGGACGCCGATCTGGCCGTTCTCCTGGGCTCCTCGGAGAGCGAGGCGCGCCAGATCAAGGACGGCTTGCGGCTGATCGAGGCGGTGGTCGACCAGCCGACCTTCGAGACCACCCGCGTGGGCGACCTGCTGCCGAACGGTGGGCCGCAGAGCGCCGGCGGCGAGCCCGTCCTGACCCGCCTGGTCCGCCTCTACGGCGACTTCGAGCACACCCTCCGGCCCCAGGGCTGGGACCGCAACCTGACGCCGCTGACCGGCACCGGGCTCACCTTCGATCCGGACGGCCTGGACGAGCTGCCCACGCTGCTCGCGCGCGGCAGGAAGCTGATCCTCGAGCAGGAGTCCGGCGCCGACTACACCGGCGCGGTCGAGGCCGAGGTCCTGACGGTCGACGCCGACGGCCTCGCGATCGAGGTGTCTCGCGAGCTCGCCGCGGAGGACGGCTTCACCCTGGGCAACACGGTGGTGCGAGGCAACGTGGCGACCGCCGGGCACGGCGAGACGAAGCCGCAGAAGGTCCTGGGAAGCGGCGACGCGAAGCGTCCCAACCCCAGCTTCGTGCTGGAGGTCGAGGGAGTCTCGTTCATCGCCGACGCCACCCAGCCGAGCGGGGTCAGGGCCGACCTGACGGTCCTGGTCGGCGACCAGAAATGGCAGCAGGTGGCCAACCTGAAGGACTCCGGGCCCGCCGACTCCGCCTACACGGTGCGGATGACCGAGGAAGGCTACGTCCAGATCGAGTTCGGCGACGGCCGCCACGGCCGCCGTCTGCCGAGCGGCACCAACAACGTCAAGCTCACCTACCGCGCCGGCACCGGGCTGGCGGGCAACCTGGACGCCGGGAGCCTGGCCAAGGCGGTACGGCCGCACTATCTGGTCGATTCCGTCCGCCAGCCGCTGGACGCCACCGGCGGCGGCGACATGGAGGCGACGGACTCGCTGCGCGAGAACGCCCCGGCCAGCCTGCTGACCCTCGACCGCGCCGTCTCGGTGGCCGACTTCACGCATCTGGCCGCGCGGCAGAGCAGCGTCTGGCAGGCGCGGGCCTTCTCCCTGGACTCCTCGAGCCGGCGCCGAGACGGCGTCGAGGTGGTGATCGTGCCCGCGGGCGGCGGCGAGCTGGGCGACCTGAAGAGCAGCCTGGGGAGCTTTCTGAGCGCGCATGCCATCCCGGGCGTCGAGGTGAAGGTGTCGCGCTACGTGCCGGTGCGATTCGATCTCGTGGCCACCCTCCGCATCGACTCCAGCCAGTACGAGCCCGACGACGTCCTCCAGAGCACCCGCCAGGCGCTGATCGACGCCTTCTCCCTGGAGCGGCGCAAGCTCGGCCAGGACCTCTTCCTGAGCGAGGTCTTCCAGACCGTCGAAGAGACGACGGGGGTCGAGAACTCGACCTGCGTCATCGACGGCAGTCCCTCGCTGCGGCGGCTCGAGGCCGCCGACCGCGAGGTGATCCACCTCGACCCGGACTCCTCGCGGCTGGAGCTGATCTACGAGGAGTACACGCCGTGAACGGGTCGCGGACGGTCACCGGGAAGCAGCTCTACGCCCTCCTGCCGGAGGTCTACCGGACTCGCGACAACGGCGACCTCGAGAGCTACCTCGACGCCTGCGGCGCGCTCCTCGACCTCGTCCGCGGCACCCTGGACCAGCGGCTGGCGGACTGCTTTCCCGATCGCGAGCCCCCCGTTCGCGCCGCCCAGGACTGGCTGCTGCCGTACTTCGCGCAGCTTCTCGACGTACGGCTGGTCTCGCCGCACACGGAGGGGCGGCGCGAGGAGATCGCCAACGCCGTCGGCTGGCGGCAGCGCAAGGGGACCCTCTCGAGCATCGAGGGGATCGCCGAGGCGGTCGGTCAGCTCGAGGTCGAGGCCGACGAGGGCTGGCGCAGGGTGGCCGTGACGCCACGCATCGGCCTGCCGCTCATGCCGGCCGGACCCTCCCTGGCGCCGGGTCCCGCCATCGACTCGTCCCACCCCATCGAGGCGGCTCGCCGCCCCGGGCTGCCGGTGGTGACGCCGGACGTCCGCCGTGCGGCGCGGGCGGTGCGCAGCGACGCCGCGGACCCGGCGGCCAAGGCGAGCCGCTTCGCCGGCCAGACCCATTACTGGCGGCAGGCCGAGCTCCAGGGGGTCCCCTGCTTCCCGGGCAGCTTCGACGACCCCAGCCGCCGGCTCGTCGACATGCGCAGCCCGAGCTGGCGCGGCGGCCACTACCATCCCCGCCGCGTGCTTCTCTTCGTGCCGCCGCCGACGGGCTTCTTCCCGCCGGACCAGGTCCGCCTGAACTGGGGCGATCGGGAGACGCGCCCGGACCTCTTCGCCAGAGCCGAAAGCGAGGACGGCGACCGGCTCCACATGTTCAATCCCTCCTTCCAGCCGGGTGCCGAGGACCCGCGGCGCGTGCTCTCGTTCGAGACCTCTCCGCAGGCTTTCGACGAGTGGTCCAAGGTCGAGATCGACGACCTGAACTTCCTCGGCAGCGTCAGGGTCGCGCAGGGCGCGATCAAGCTGCGCGGCGTCGCGATGAAGAAGCTGATCGTCGACACCGGTGGAACGAGCCCGGTGATCGACGCCCGGGACTGTCTGTTCGGCACCATCGAGGCGCCGAACGGGCAGGTGCGCCTCGAGTACTGCACGGTGGGCCGGCTCGACTGCCGATCCCTCGAGGCGAGCGACTGTCTGTTCGTCGACCGGCTCGAGGTCGCGGAGGGAGGGTGCGTCCGCTACTCGCGGCTGGCCCCCGGCGGCGCGGGCAGCCAGCCGTTCCAGAGTGCGGAGAACACCACCGAGACGCCGGTATTCTTCGATTTCCGGATCTGCGGGGAGCCCGGCGCGAGGTCGTCGCAGTTCGGCCAGCCCGGCTACGGCGTCCTCCATCCGGCCACGCCCGAGTCGATCTGCTTCGGCGCCGAGGACGGCGGCGAGATGGGTGCCTATCACGAGCGGCGCTACTGCCTGCAAGGCGCGGCGGTGCTCGACAAGCTCGAAGACTTTCTGCCGGTGGGGATCGCGGCGGTCCTCGTTCCGGATCCGCGGCTTCTGACGCCGCCGCCGACGCCCAAAGCCCCCGCGAGCTGAAGAGCCAGGGAGCACGGAGAGAACGATGAAGACACAGATCTCGAGAGAAAGCCACCGCGCGGAGAAACGCTACTCGGGCGTCTACCAGCAGCAGGGGCGGATGCTCACCGACGCGGACTGGAACGAGCTGGTGGAGGTGGTCAAGAGCCGGCTCGACCAGGCGCTGCTGGGCGTGGTCGCCAGCGGCGCGCCGCGAGACCCGGACGGCGGCGACTTCGGCGCCAGGCTGGACGACTCGGCCGCGCCGTTCGTGATTCGCGGCGGGCTGGTCTACGCCGACGGGGTGGTGGCGAGACTGGCGGGAAAGACGCCGGCCGACGCGCTCTTCCTCTACACCGACCAGGCCGACTTCCCCAGCCCCCCGGACCTGCCGCCGGGCGGCGACTACGTGCTCTACGCCGACGTCTGGGAGCGTCCGGTCGTCTCGCTCGAAGACCCCGACCAGCTGCGCGACACGGCGCTGCACGGCGCCGACACCACGACGCGCACGCAGACCATGGCGCAGGTCAAGTACTGCTCGCCGGCGGTGGATCCCGAGGATCGCGCCGCCAATCCCCAGATCGGCAACGCCGAGCTGACGTTGAAGCTGAGGAGCCGCAGCGCCCAGGCGGACGCTTGCGACCCCTGCGCCGACGAGGTGGCGGTCGCGGCCGGCACCGGCAGCTATCTCTTCCGGGTCGAGGTGCACGACGTTCGCGGCACCGCCAGCGAGCCGACGCTGGTTCTCAAGTGGTCGAGCGAGAACGGCGCCGAGCAGTACGAGCTGCCGGAGCCCGGGGGCAACCCGCTGCCCTCCCACTTCACGAGCGGCGACTGGATCTTCGAGTTCACCAACGAGGTCACCGAAAAGCACCTCGGCGTGCACCTCGCGGGGTCCGCCGCGCCGCGCGGGAAGTTGACCAAGGAGTTTCCCGAGACCGTTCCGGCGGACTTCACCTGGGTTCGTCGCTGGGACGGCTACTGCATCTTGTCGCGCAGCGGCGGCTCCTGGTCGTTGGTGGAAGGGCGCGACCGCGGGGTCGAGCTCTCGACGACGACGGACAGCACGGCCGACGGGCACGTCGATCTCGGCACCTCCTGCGAGGCGCGGCTTCAGGCCCTCCTGTTGACCCTGCGCCTGACCAGCCGGGTCTTCGTGGCGGGCGACTACTGGCTGGCGCCGGTGCGCGCCGCGCACGAGGCGGGAGACACCCTGCTCGCCAAGAAGCCGCCCTTGGGAATCGTCCACCACTACCTGCGGCTCGGGCAGGTGGATTCTGGAAACCAGCTCGTCGCCCTGACGCCGGACGAGCTGCGGCGGCTGAGCTTCCCGCCGCTGACCGACATCGAGGCCAAGGACGTCGAGTTCAAGAAGCCGTGCGACACCTCGGTCTACCAGGGCGTTCCCGAGGAAGATCTGCAGACCGTCGCCGACGCCCTGGAGCTGCTCTGCCACGTGACGGCCGACCAGATCGGCTTCGCGAAGCCTTGTGACACGTCGATCTACAAGGACGTCGCCGCGGAGGATCTGCAGACCGTCGCCGACGCGCTGGGATTGCTGTGCGACGTGAAGGCCGACCAGATCGGCTTCGAGAAGCCTTGTGACACGTCGGTCTACAAGGACGTCGCCGCGGAGGATCTGCAGACCGTCGCCGACGCGCTGGGATTGCTGTGCGACGTGAAGGCCGACCAGATCGGCTTCGAGAAGCCTTGCGACACGTCGGTCTACAAGGACGTCGCCACGGAGGATCTGCAGACCGTCGCCGACGCGCTGGGACTGCTGTGCGACGTGAAGGCCGACCAGATCGCCTACACGCCGCACCCGACCTGTCCCGGGATGCCGCCCGATCCGACGGTGCAGCAGGCCCTCGACGCGCTCTGCCAGCGGCCCAGCGGCGGTGGCGGCGGCTGCCGGGTCAGCGTGGGCGGCGAGCGGGGAGAGTTCGAGAGCCTGGAGGAGGCGCTGCGCGCGCTGGCGGAGGCCGGCGTCCGCTGCGCCTGCCTCTGCCTGGCGCCGGGCGAGTACGAGCTGGGAGAGCTGACCCTCGAGCAGCCCTTCGAGAGCATCTGCATCGAGGGCTGCGGCCGGACGTCGCGGTTGCGGATCGGCGGGTCTCTGAGGTGCAACAAGCTGACCTCCGTTCGCCTCTCGCAGCTCGATCTGGACCTTGGGGATGAGGGCAGGGTGAGCACCGAAGACTGCTCGCAGGTGGAATTCTCCTCGCTACGAGTCACGGGTCGGCCCGCTGAGCGCGACCCCCTAATCCTCGTCTGGAACGCCGATGACGTTCGCCTCGCCGGGTGCCTGATCGAGGCGCAGAGCCGAGAGCCTTTGGAAGCCCCACAGGCGGTTTTCGAGCCCGTCCCCGGGTTGCCGGAGCTTTTCGCGATCCAGGACCGTGAGCGGTTCGAAGAGGAAGCCAATCGCCTTCGGCAAGAGCTGGAGGGGCTGCCGCAACAGGAAGTGCGGGAGATGGTGGCGACCATCATCCGTAGGGTCCAGGACGGGGAGGTAGCACTCGACCACGGATGGATCGTCGAGGGCGCTCCGTGGAGCTGCTCCTCGTACTTTCGCATCCTGGAGATCCTGAACAATGTCGGAAGCCACGGCCAGGCCTTTGCGGAGACGCTGAACGAGATCCGGGCCAAATCTCTGGGCGTCCTGGGCTTGGGCGCGATGGTGATCCAGGGCGAGCTGGCCCCGGACGCCCTCATCGAGGTCAACGAGATCGTCGGCCGCCTGATGCTCCCCGGTCACGTTTCGGGAAGGGACGCGGTCCCGGTCTTCGAGCCAGGTGAGATCGAGGACCCGGGGCGTCTCAAGGAGCCGATCCAGGCAGGCAACCTCCTTTTCCGCTCGGCCAACCGGAGCCTGCGCCTGCTGGACAACCGGTTGACCAGCCTCGACGTCTCGTCGGAGGTGACGGGCGCCCTGGAGGCTGCCGTCTCGCGGCGACAGTTGCTGGAGGGCGTCTTCCGAACCGGTCAGGCGCGCGGCAACGTCCTGCTGCTCCCGGGCTTCCATCTGGCCGTCGAGGCGGCGAACCTGACCTCGAACCACTTCGAGGTGCTGGCGCAGTCGGTCGGCTGGGTGGCGGCTGACCGCGCCGTCTACACCGGCAACGAGGCGCCTTCGATTCCAGGCAACCTGCCAACGTTCATCCACGACCTCAGCCGCATGAGCACCGAAGCGGCCAACCTGATCGAGATCCGATGATGCGAGCTCACGCCACGCCAGGCAGGACCCCGCTCCCCGAAGTCGGCCCCCGCCCCGCGCGGCCTCCCGTCCGCCGGGTGTTCTCCGCCCTGCGGGCGCAGCGCCTGGAAGTGGGGCGGATCCTCGGCGGGCCCCGGCTGCAGCCGAAGCTCACGATCGGCCCGCCGGACGACGTCTTCGAGCGCGAGGCCGACCGAATGGCCGACGAGGTGACGCGCATGCCGGCGGCGGAGCGCAGCGGTGAGCCGCTCCAGCGGACGTGCCCCGAGTGTGAGGAGGAGCAGGTGCAGAGGCAGCCCCTCGAGGAGGAGGAAGAGGAGCTGATGCCCAAGGCGGCCGGGACGCCGTGCTGCCAGGGCGAGCCCGACTACGCCGAGCGGGTGCGGAGGGTGCGCGAGGAGAGCGGCGGCCGCCCGCTGACGGGAGAAGAGCGCGGCTTCTTCGAGCCCCGCTTCGGCCGCGACTTCGCGCACGTGCGCTTGCATGACAACCCGCTGGCCGACACCGCGGCCCGCGCGGTCTCCGCCCGCGCCTACACCCTGGGCAGCGACGTCGTCTTCCGCGCCGGCGCCTACCGCCCGGGAACGGCGGACGGCCGGCACCTGCTGGCCCACGAGCTGACCCACGTGGTCCAGCAGGGCGCCGCCGGGCCTCATCAGACGGAGCAGGAGAGCGGCGACCCGTAAGGGGGCTGCCACGCCATTCTGAGCACCGGCCATGCCCGCCATGCGCACCCACGCCACGGTCGCAAAGAG
>JAOTWP010000160.1 GCA_029862975.1 Acidobacteriota bacterium | reverse complement strand
GCCCATCTCGCAGTTCTACGAGGTGGGCTACGACCTCGAGTGGCCGTACAACGTCTACGGCGGCCTGCAGGACAACGGCTCCTGGATGGCGCCCTCGCGCTCGAGCGGCGGCATCTTCAACTCGCAATGGCGCAACATCGGCTACGGCGACGGCTTCCACTCCCTGCCCGACCCCACCGACCCGAACGTCGTCTACGTCGAGTACCAGGGCGGCCAGATCCTGCGCTTCCACCGCGACACCGGCCAGATCAAGCACATCAAGCCGTACCCGGCGGCCGGCGAGCCGGACCTGCGCTGCAGCTGGAACACGGCGATGCACACCTCGCGGTTGCACCCTGGCACGCTCTACGTCGGCTGCCAGTTCCTCCTCAGGTCGACGGACCAGGGCGATTCCTGGGAGCGGATCTCTCCCGACCTGACGACGAACGACCCGGCACGGCAGCGCCAGAAGCAGTCGGGCGGCCTGTCGATCGACAACTCCACGGCCGAGAACAACACGACGATCTACACGATCAGCGAGTCGCCGCTTCTGGCCGGCGTCCTGTGGGTCGGCACCGACGACGGCAACGTCCAGCTGACCCGCGACGGCGGCGCGAGCTGGTCGGAGGTCGGCGCCAACATCGAAGGTGTGCCCGCCGGACACTGGGTGTCCTTCGTCGAGGCCAGCCCGCACGACGCCGCCACGGCGTTCGTGGCGATCGACGGGCACCGCAGCGGCGATCCGGCGCCCTATCTCTTCAAGACGGAGGACTTCGGCGCGACCTGGACCTCGCTCGTCACCGCTCAGCTCGACGGCTGGGCCCACGTCGTGCGCCAGGACCTCGTCAACCCCGAGCTGCTCTTCGCGGGCACCGAGCGCGGGCTCTTCCTCTCGATCGACGGCGGGGCGCGGTGGGCGCGCTTCGCGGGCGGCATCCCCGAGGTCCCGGTGCGCGACGTCGACGTCCACCCGACCGAGCACGACCTGATCGTCGCCACCCACGGTCGCGGCATCTACATCCTCGACGACCTGACGCCGCTGCGGGCGCTGACGGCCGAGACCCTGGAGGCGAAGCTCGCGCTCCTGCCGTCGCGCCCGGCGGTGCAGTTCCTCGGCGGCCAGACGCAGTCCTTCACCGGCGACCAGGACTTCGTCGGCGCCACCCTCGGCGAGGTGGCGAGCATCTTCTACTACCAGGCGAAGCGGCACCTCTTCGGCGACATGAAGGTCGAGATCTTCGATCGGGACGGCGAGCTCATCTCCACGCTGCCCGCGGGCAAGCGCCGCGGCATCAACCGGGTCGACTGGCCGATGCGGCTCGACCTGCCGAAGATGCCGCCGGCCACCGTGCTGGCCTTCGTCTTCCAGGGGCCGCGGGTGCCGGAAGGGACCTACACCTACCGGATCACCAAGGGCAAGGAGACCTTCGAGGGCGAGATCGAGCTCGTGCCCGACCCGCGGGGCGACTTCTCGGCCGAAGACCGCGCGCTCCAGCAGACGACGGCGCTGGCCCTCTACGACGACCTCGAGGACCTGACCTACGTCGTCGACGCGCTGATCGATCTCGACGAGCAGGCCGACGCGCGCCGCGCGGACGCCCCGGCGGCCGCCGCCAAGCGGCTGCTGGCCTAC
Organism: Acidobacteriota bacterium; assembly: GCA_029862975.1. GTDB lineage: Bacteria > Acidobacteriota > Thermoanaerobaculia > Multivoradales > JAHEKO01 > CALZKB01. The sequence continues at coordinate 6,394 of JAOTWP010000160.1, read as the reverse complement.
TCGGACGAGCTCGAGGCGCTCCGCAGCACCCTCGTCTCGACGAGCGACGCCGGCTGGCTCTCCGGCGACGAGCAGCTGCGCGAGCGCCTCGCCGACGTCTTTGCCGGCATCGCGGGCTACGACGGCCGCCCGACGCAGTCGCAGGTCGACCGCGCCGCCATGCTCTCGGGGCAGCTCGACGAGGCGAAGGGCAAGTTCGCCGAGCTGACGGGGGCCGGGCTCGAGGCCCTCAACCGGCGCCTCGACGAGCCCCTCGTCCTCATGAGCCGCGAGGCCTGGGAGGAGGAGCAGGAGAAGGGCGGCGCCGGCTCGACGCTCGCCCGGCCCCAGCTGGCCGAGATCGCCCGCCGCGGGTTCCTCCACGGCTTCTAGCCGGGCGCCGCGGCTGCGTATACTCGAGGGCGGCCGCCCGCTGCGGCGCGCCACGAAGGAGACTCCGATGAGACGAACGACGTTCGCGATGGCCACCGCCCTGCTAGCGGCCGCGGCCTGCCAGCCGACGGAGAACGCGATGACGACCGAACCCGAGCCCGCGGCCGCCGCCGCCGGCATCGCGGCCAAGCTCGCCCGCTACGCGCCGACGGAGCTGACGGCCGATCTGTCGGGCGTGCCGGAGAGCGAGCGCCCGGTGCTCGCCCACCTGATCGCCGCCGGCCGGCTGATGGACGAGATCTTCCTGCGCCAGGCGTCGGTCGACAATCCCGCCGTGCGCGAGGAGATCGCGGCGATCGGCGGCGATCTGAAGACGTACTTCGGCGTCAACTTCGGTCCCTGGGACCGGCTCGACGAGATGGAGCCGTGGTACGGCGACGCCCCGCACCCCGCGGGCGCCGGCTACTACCCGGCGGACATCACCAAGGCCGAGTTCGAGGCCTGGGTGAGCGAGCATCCGGAGGACCAGGAGGCGTTCGAGAGCCTGCATACGGTCATCCGCCGCGACGGCGACCGTCTCGTCGCGATCCCGTACTCCGAGGAGTACCGCGAGTGGCTCGAGCCCGCGGCCGAGCACCTGCGGGCGGCCGCCGCGGCGACCGCCAACGCGAGCCTGCGGCGCTTCCTCGAGTCACGCGCCGCGGCGTTTGCGAGCGACGACTACTACGCCAGCGACATGGACTGGATGGACCTCGACGCCCCGGTCGAGGTGACGATCGGCCCCTACGAGACCTACGAGGACGGCCTCTTTGCCTACAAGGCCGCCTTCGAGGCCTTCGTCACCGTCGACCTGCCGGAGCAGGGGGCGGCGCTCGCCCGCTTCAAGGAGCTCCTGCCGTGGCTCGAGCGCAACCTGCCGATCCCCGAGGAGCACAAGAACCTCGACCGCGGCACCGACAGCCCGATCCGGGTCGTCGACGAGATCTTCGTCGGCGGCGACTCCAAGAACGGGGTCCAGACGCTGGCCTTCAACCTGCCCAACGACGAGCGGGTGCGCGAGGCCAAGGGCTCGAAGAAGGTGCTGCTGCACAACGTCATGCGCGCCAAGTACGACCAGATCCTCGTGCCCATCGCCGAGCGGGTTCTGGCCTCCGACCAGGCCGACGCCGTCGCCTTCGACTCCTACTTCGCGGAGGTGCTCCACCACGAGCTCTCCCACGGCCTCGGCCCCGGCAACATCGTCGTCGACGGCCGCGCCACCGAGGTCCGCAAGGAGCTCAAGGAGCTCTACGGCACCCTCGAGGAGGCCAAGGCCGACGTCATGGGGATCTACGACATCCTGGCCCTGATCGACCGCGGCGACATCCCCGCCGCGGTGCGCGACACCCTGGAGCCCACCTACGTCGCCGGCCTCTTCCGCGCCGCCCGCTTCGGCGTCCACGAGGCGCACGGCCAGGGGGTCGTCTCGCAGTTCAACTACCTGCTCGAAAAGGGCGCCCTCGAGATCGACGAGGAAGGCCGCTTCCGCGCCAACTCGGAGACCTTCCCCCGCGCCATCGAGAGCCTCTTGAACGAGATGCTCATGCTCCAGGCCCGCGGCGACTACGCCGGCACGAAGGACTTCCTCGCCAAGTACGGCGTCGCCTCCCCCGAGCTCCTCCGCGCCATCGACCGCCTGTCCGACGTCCCCGTCGACATCCGGCCGATCTTCCGCCAGGCGGAAGAGCTCGAGGCGGGCGTCTAGCTGCCGGCCGAAGTGACTCCGAGACCGGGGCCACGGACGGACCTGTCGATGCTCAAGACCCTGCGTACCATCACCCTCTGCCTGGCCGGCTTCGTGCTGCTGGCGTTCGTGCTCTTCGTCGTCAACCAGACGGTGCAGGTGGTCGAGCTGGCGGAGCGGGTGGATCCGCGGTTCGGGCTCGCCGTGCTGTGGTCGTTGCTGGTGGCCTACGCGGTGCTGCTCGCGGCGCCGGCCTACCTGTGGCTGCGGCTGCCGCCGGCGCTGGCGCCGGCAAAGAGCGACGCGGGGCCCGAGTTCGAGAAGCACCTGGAGGCGCTGCGCAAGCGGCTGGCCCGCAACCCGCGGCTCGGGGAGCTGCCGCTCGCGAGCCGGGAGGACGTCGAGCGGGCGCTGACGGTGCTCTCCGAGGGCTCGGACGAGGTGATCCGCGACGCGGCGACGCGGGTCTTTCTGACCACGGCGATCTCGCAGAGCGGCCGGCTCGACGCGATTCTCGTGCTCTCGGCACACACCCGGCTCGTCTGGCGGGTGGCCCACCTCTACTACCAGCGGCCGACGCTGCGCGACATGACGTACCTCTACGCAAACGTCGCCGCCACCGCCTTCATGGCCGGCGAGCTCGAGGACATCGACGTCAGCGAGCAGATCCAGCCGGTGCTCTCGGCCGTCCTCGGCAGCGCCGTGACCGCCGTGCCCGGCTTCCAGATGGCGTCGAGCCTGCTCGTCAACTCGGTGCTGACGGGCTCCGCCAACGCCTTCCTGACCCTGCGGGTCGGGATGATCGCCCGCCGCTACTGCGCGACCCTGGTCGTCGAGGACCGCCGCGCCCTGCGCCGCTCCGCCACGGCCCAGGCCGCCATGATGCTCGGCGGCGTCGCCAGCTACGGCGCCCGCACCCTCGTCAAGTCCGTGGCCCAGGCGTCGAAGCGGAAGCTCTTCGGCGGCGGCAAGCCGAGCGCCGCCGACGAGCCTCTCGCCGTCGCCCCGAAGCGGCGCTGGTTCGGGCTCTGACGGCGCCTCGGATGGCGTTTGAGATGGTGCCTCGGACGGCGCCTCAGACCACGTCCCAGCTGTAGCTGCCGCGCTCGCAGGCGTCTTCGGCGAGGCCCTTGACGAGCTCGTCGTCGTTGTCGTCGATCTTGCGGAAGTTGCGGGTGGCGCGGTTCTTGACCTGGCCGGCGAGGATGCGGGCGATGTCGATCTCGCGGGCCGCCTTCTCGGCGCCGCCGCCCTCGATCGCGGCGGTGACGCGGGCGAGGACCGCGGCGAGGACGAAGAGGTCGATCATGACGTCGGCCATGCGCCGGGTGGCGAACTGCTTGCCGATGATGTCCCTGCCGTGCTTGCGCAGCAGGCGGTCGGCCATCGCCGCGAGGCCGCGGGTCAGGTCCTCGAAGACGTCGGCCTGGGGGCGCAGGGCGACGTGGACCTTGGACAGGCTGCCTTTCTCCCGCGGCAGCCCGGTGGCCCAGCTCGTCCGCCGGCGGGCGTAGCGGTAGAGCATGCCGAAGCCCTTGATGGGGTCGTCGAAGACCCCCTTGAGGGTACCCGCCATCTCCCGCAGCCCCTCGCCGACGTCGTTCAAGGCGCTCAGGGCGACGTACAGCCGGAGCACCTCGTTGGTGCCCTCGAAGATGCGGTTGATGCGGCAGTCGCGGACCACCATCTCGTACGGCAGCTCGCGCATGTAGCCCCCGCCGCCGGCGATCTGCAGCGCCTCGTCGGCGCTGCGCCACAGCGCTTCGCTGGCGAAGATCTTGACGATCGCCGCCTCCACCGAGGAGTCCTCGTAGCCTTGATCGGAGAGCGCCGCCACGAGGTTGACCGCCGACTCCGCGGCATAGCAGTCGACCACCATGTGGCCGATCTTCTGCTTGACGAGGCCGAAGCTCGCGATCGGCTGACCGAACTGGCGGCGCTCCGTGGCGTGCCGGCCGGCGTGCGCGATGAGGCTCTTCATGCCCCCGACGCAGCCGCCGCCGAGGCCGGAGCGGCCGCTGTTCAGGATGCTCATCGCCACCTTGAAGCCGCCATCGAGCGGCCCCAGGAGGTTCTCCTTGGGAACCCGGACGTCGTTGAGGTAGACCGCGGTCGTGGGGTTGGCGCGCAGCCCCATCTTGTCCTCGTGCGGTCCCACGGAGACGCCGGGCATGTCGCGGGTGACGATGAAGGCGGAGAGCTTCGAGCGCGCCTCGGCCTCACCCGTCTTGGCGAAGACGGTGAAGAAGTCGGCGATGCCGCCGTTGGTGACCCAGATCTTCGATCCGTTGACGAGGAAGCAGTCGTCCTGCTCGACCGCCGTGGTGCGGATGGAGGCGGCGTCCGAGCCCGCCTCCGGCTCGGTGAGGCAGAAGGCGGCGATCATCTCGCCGCTGGCGAGCTTGGCGTAGTACCGCTCCTTCTGCCCGTCGGTGCCGAAGAGCTTGAGGCCGCGCATGCCGATCGAGCTGTGGGCGCCGATGGTCACGGCGACCGAGCCGTCGTAGCGGGCGACCTGCTGCAGGCTGCGCGAGTAGGCCATGTTGCCGAAGCCCATGCCGCCGTGCTCCTCGGGCACGATCAGCCCGAAGAGGCCGAACTCGCGCAGCTCCTGGACGAACTCGGCCGGCATCTCCTGCGCCCCGTCCCAGCGCCGGAAGTCCTCGCCGCGCTCGCCGAGCAGCGAGTCCACCGCGTCGATCACGGCGCGGACGGTCTCCCCCTCCGCGGGGCCGATCACGGGGTACGGAAACAGGACGCTCTGCTCGATCTCGCCGGCGCAGAGGGAACGGATGAAGCTGACGCTCAGATCCTCGTCGGTCATGGCTGCCTCCCCGGCGAGCATAGCGGAGTCAGGGCCGCGGGCGGCCCGCCGGGAGCCGCCGGAGGACGGATCTTGCCAGCTAGCCGTCGAGCAACCGCCGCGACCGCGTGAGCTGGCGCAGCACGTAGAAGAAGAGCAGCGCGATCGAGGCGAAGAGGCTCAAGGCGGCCGCCACGTAGCGGTCCTGGCGGTAGCGCTTCACGACCTTCGTCGTGTCGTAGAGGATCGCGCCGCCGGCCAGCGCCACCATCGCGAGGTTGAACCAGGTGCCCAGATGCCAGCCGAAGAGCCAGGCGGCGACGATGCACAGGAGCGCCATCATCCCGCCCCAGCGCAGGATGCCGCGCAGGAAGCTGAAGTCGCGGCGGGTCCACCAGACGACCGCGGTGAGGGCGGCGGCGGCGAGGACGGAGAGCTGCGCGGCGCTGGTGATGGCGCCGGGTGCGAAGCGGTCGGCCCGGTAGAGGAGCGGCGAGATGATGAGCCCCTTGGCCACGACGTAGGCGCCGAGCGCCGCGTACTGCGCCGGCTTCGACGCGAGCTTCCAGGCGACCTGCCGCGCCATCCAGCCGACGATCATGAAGCCGCCGAGGACGAGGATCCAGGGAACGCCGCGGATCGACTCGCGAAAGCCCGCCGCCAGGCCGGACCTGAAGAAGGCGACCTCGAAGCCGACGAGCGCCAGGATCGCCCCCACGACGTGGCCGTAGACCCGGGTCACGAAGCGCGCCCGGGCGTCGAGGCCCGGGGTGATGGGGACCGCGGTGGCGGTCGTGGGAGTCAACGTGCCGGTCTCCGGCCGGCGGCTAGAAGGGCACGCCGACAGCCTGGCACAGCCAGCGCACGAACGGCGCCGCGGCGCTGCAATGGGCGGCGAACGCCGCGGGGAAGTCGGGAGCCAGCACCTGTGCCTGGGTCAGCTTCGCGTAGCCCACGAAGTCCTTGCGCTTGAGATCGTCGACGAACGGATGATCGGCGGAGATGCCCCGAGGCGGCCGCTTGAGGGACTCGCCGCCGAGCGTGAACCGCTCCCGGAATCCCGGGTCGTCGCGAACCCGCCGCCAGCCGCGGCCGTCGGCGGTGATGGCCGCGCGGAGGCTCGCGAGGCTCGGACCGTCGGGATGCCAGATGCCGACCCCGATCATGCTCGCGCCGGGCTCGATTCCGAGGTAGAAGCCGGGCGCGTGCACGTCCTTGGCCTGCTTGTGGCGGAACTGGATCCCGAGGTGGGTCTTGTAGGGCGTCTTGTCCTTCGCGAACCGGGTGTCGCGGTAGATGCGGAAGAGCGAGCCGCCCGTCGCCTTGGGGATGGCGTCGAAGTGGGGGCTGATCGTCCGCAGCCGCGGCCCGAAGTCGCTGATGAACGTCAGCGCCGGGTCCTTCACGTGGCTCTCGTAGCGCGCCTTGTGGGCCTGGAACCAGTCGCGATCGTTGTTCTTCGCGAGATCGCGCAGAAAAGCGAAGAGGGCCGGGCG
>JAOTWP010000159.1 GCA_029862975.1 Acidobacteriota bacterium | reverse complement strand
TCGCGCCCCCGGACCCTCCGGACGCCGCCGGCCAGAGCCGGCCGTCACCGCCGCTCGTGCTCGTCACCGGCGGCGGCGGCCAGGACGCAGCGCCCCTGATGAGCGCCTACCTGCGGGCCGTCCACGCTTTCCGCCCGCCCGTCGACAGCCAGCTGGTGCTGGGGCCCGACTTCCCGGGCCGGGAGCGGGCCACCCTGCCCCCGGCCGGCGAGACGCGGGCGCGGGTGCGGGTGGCGGGCTTCGTCCCCGACCTGCCGGGGCGCATGGCGCGCAGCAACGTGATCGTCGGGATGGCCGGATACAACACCGTCTGCGAGATCCTCGCGAGCGGGCGGCCGGCCGTCCTCGTGCCGCGGGTAGCGCCCCGCCAGGAGCAGCTCTTGAGGGCGCGGCGCTGGGCGCGGAGCGGGCGCGTTCGCCTCGTCGACCCGCGGGCGTTGACGCCGCGCGCGCTCTGGGAGGCCGTGGACGAGCTTCTCGAGCTGCCGGCGCCCGGCCGCGCTGAGCTTTCCGGAGGCCGGGTCGCCGCTCGCCGGGCGGCCAGCCTCCTGGCGGTGCCGGCACGGGAGGCCGTCGGTTGAGCTACCGCGTCGGCTACGTCGTCAAGCGCTTTCCGCGCACCTCGGAGACGTTCATCGCCCAGGAGATCCTGGAGCTCGAGCGGCTGGGCGCCGAGGTCACGATCCTCACCCTGTGGCCGAACGATCAGCGAGCCGAGCATGGCTGGCTCGCCGATCTCGCGGCCCCGGTCGTCCACTGCGGCGATCTCCCCCTGTCCGACGCCTGGAAGTGGCTCCACCACCGGGCCGCGGCGGGCACCGGCTGCGAGCGGGCGCTGACGGAGGCCTTCGTCTATCCGGACCGCCGCGGCCGCCACCGCCTGCGCGAAGCGGTCGCCGTCGCCGACGTCGCGCTCGGGCGCCGCCTCGACCACCTCCACGCCCACTTCGCCAACGACCCGGCCTTCGTCGCCTACCTCGCGCACCTGGTGTCGGGAGTCCCGTTCTCCTTCACCGCCCACGCCAAGGACATCTACGCGAAGGCGCTGGCGCCGGAGACGCTCGGGCGGGTGGTCGACGCGGCGGCCTTCGCCGTGACCGTCTCGGAGCACGGCCGGCGGCACCTGGCGGGCCGGCTCCGGCCGGCGCTGGCCGCGAAGGTCCTCCGGCTCTACAACGGCGTCTCGCTCGACGCGGCCCCCGCGGCAACCGGCCGCAGCGGCCCGTTCGGAATCCTCACCGTCGCACGCCTCGTCGAGAAGAAGGGCATCGACACCCTCCTGCGGGCGCTCGCCGCGCTGCGGCGAGGGGCCCCCGAGGTCCGCTGCACGGTGGTCGGCGACGGCCCGCTGGGACCCGAGCTGCGCGACCTGGCGGGCCGCGAAGGCCTGGGCGACGCCGTGCGTTGGGCGGGAGCCGTCCCTCACGAGCGGGTCCTCGCCGAGATTCGCCGCCATCACGTCATGGTGCTGCCCGCGCGCGTGGCGCGCGACGGCGACCGGGACGCCCTGCCGACGGCGCTCCTCGAGGCCATGGCGGCAGGCGTCCCCTGCGTCTCGACGCCCGTCGGCGGGATCCCGGAGATCCTCGAGCACCGGCGAACGGGCCTGCTGCTGCCCAGCGACCGGCCCCTCGCCCTGGCCAACGCCCTGGCCGAGCTGGAGCGCGACGAAGGGCTGCGCTCGAGGCTCGGGGCGGCGGGACGGCAGCGCGCCGAGCGCCTCTTCGACCGCCGCCGCAACGTCGCCCGCCTCGCCGGCTGGCTGGACCGGTCGATCCGCGGCGCGCCCGTCGTCGGGGGCCCGGGCGTGCTCCGGGCGGTGGAGGGCTGACGGTGCACATCGCCTACGTCTGCGGCGACCGGGGAGTGCCGATCGGCGGCACGAAGGGGGCGTCCGTCCACGTCCGCTCGCTCTCCCAGGCGCTCGCCGCGAGGCACCGGGTGTCCCTCCTGGCCGCCAACCCCGGCGGCGGCCCGCTCGACGGCTTTACGCCCGAGGTCCACGACGTGGGCTACGACGCCACGCTGAAGCGGCTCAAGCGCCGGCTGGCGGCCGGCCGTCCCGCCGGCACCGAGAGCCGGGAGATCTACGCGCTGCTCCTGGGCCACCGGATCTACCGCCGCCTCGACGAGATCCACCGCGCCCGGGCGATCGACGCCGTCTACGAGCGCCACAGCCTGTGGTCGTGGGCGGCGCTGGCGTTCGCCCGCGAGGCCGGCGTGCCGCACGTCCTCGAAGTCAACGCGCCGCTCGTGCGCGAGCAGGCGACCTACCGCAAGCTGGCGATGAGCGGCGTCGCCAGGGCGTGCGAGAGCGAGCTCGTGTCCGGCGCCGACGTGGTCGTCGTGCCGTCGGAGGCCCTCGCGCGGCATGCCCGCCGCCTGGGAGCGCGCCGCGCGGCGGTGCACGTGCTGCCCAACGCGGTCGACGCCGCCCTCTTCTCCGCCCCGCCCGCCCTGCCGGCCCGCGAGCGCGGGCCGCTCGAGGGCCGCTTCGTCGTCGCTTTCGCCGGCAGCCTGAAGGCCTGGCACGGCATCGAGGTGCTGCTCGACGCCTTCCGGCGGCTGCTCTCCTCGACGCCGCGGGCGCACCTGCTGGTCCTCGGCGACGGTCCCCTGCGAGCCAAGGTGGAAGAGGCGGCGAGCGAGCTCGGCGGCGAGCGGGTCACGGCGCCCGGCGCGGTCCCGCACGAGGCCGTTCCGCGCTGGCTGGCCCATGCTCATGCCGGCGTCGCGCCGTATCTGCGCCAGGAGGAGTTCTACTTCTCGCCGCTCAAGGTGGTCGAGTACCAGGCCGCCGGGCTGCCCGTGGTCGCCAGTGACCAGGGCCACATCCGGCGTCAGGTCGCGGACCTCGTCACCGGCATTCTCGTTCCCCCCGGCGACCCGATCCGGCTCGCCGAAGCGCTGGAACGCCTCGCCCGGCAGCCGGCGCTGGCCCGCCGCATCGGCCGCCAGGCGCGCGCCCGGGTGCTGGCCGGAAGCACCTGGGAGCGGGTGGCCGCGAGGGTCGAGAGCCTCGTCCTCGCGCGCGTCGCCGCGCCGCGCCTGCGGCTGGCCGTGGGCAGGAGCGGCGCATGAGCGCCCTCGCGCGCTTGCGGTTGAGCAGCCTGCGGCCGGCGAAGCTGGCCAGCGCCTGGCGCTACTTCGCCCCTCTTCTGAGCAAGAGCCGGGGCAGCATGGCCGGCGCCCTGGCCTGCGGCCTCGGCGCCGTCGCGATGCAGCTGGCGAGACCGTGGCCCCTGAAGCTCGTCTTCGACGGCCTGCTCGCCCCCGGCGCGGAGAGCGACGATCGCTGGATGCGGCTCGCCGGCCGGCTCGGCGACGCCGCGATCGTCCCCGCCGCCTGCGTCGCGCTCCTCGCCATCTCCCTGCTCTGGGGGCTCTTCTCCTACGGCCAGGCCTACTTGACGGCGCGCGCCGGCCACACCGTGGTCACGACCCTGCGCCAGCGCGTCCACTCCCGGCTGCAGCTGCTCTCGCTCAACTTCCACCGGCGGCAGAAGAAGGGCGACCTCCTGATGCGGCTCACCGGCGACGTCAACGTCCTGCGCGACATGCTCGTGAACGCCACGATGGAGGGCGTCTCCTCGCTCCTGCTCCTCGCGACCATGCTGGCCGTGCTGCTCTGGATGGACTGGCGTCTGGCGCTCGTCCTCTTCGGGCTCCTGCCCGTCCTCGGCCTGGCGACCTTCCGCTTCACCGCCCGGATCCGGGACGCCGCGCGCAAGCAGCGCCGCAACGAGGGCCGCGTAGCGGCCGTCATCGGAGAGACCCTGCAACAGCTCCCCCTGATCCAGGCCTTCGGGCACGAGGCTCTGCGCGACAGGCAGTTCCGGCGCGTCAATCGGCGCGGCCTGCGCGCCGGCTTGCGCAGCACGCGCCTGGAGGCCTCGATGGCGCGCGTCGTCGAGGCGCTCATCGCGGCTGGCACTGCCGCCGTCTTCTGGATCGGGGTCGAGCGCGTCCGCGCCGGCGCCCTGACTCCGGGCGACCTTCTCGTGTTCATCGCCTACGCGGGCGCCAGCTTCAAGCCCCTGCGGCGCCTGGCTCGCGTCTCGACCCGGATGGCCAAGGCCACGGTCTGCGCCGGCCGGGTTCGTCAGGTACTGCGGGAGCCGCTGGAGGTCCGGCCCCAGCCCGGCGCCAAGCGAGCCCGCGACCTCGAGGGGAGAATCGAGCTGCGCCGGGTGTCGTTCGGCTATCCGGGCAAGCGCCGGGCGCTGCACCGCGTGAGCTTCGAGATCGAGCCCGGCACGACGACGGCCATCGTCGGCCCCAGCGGCGCGGGCAAGTCGACCCTGCTGTCGCTCATCCTGAGACTGCACGAGCCCGGCAGCGGCCGGATCCGGCTCGACGGGCGGGATCTGCGCCGCTACGAGATCGAGTCCCTGCGGCGGCAGTTCGGCGTGGTCCTCCAGGAGCCCTTCCTCTTCGGCGGCTCGATCCGCGACAACATCGCCTTCGGCAACCCGCAAGCCACGCCGCTCGAGATCGCCCGCGCCGCCCAGCAGGCTCGCGTCGACGAGTTCGCCGACCGGCTGCCCCAAGGCCTCGACACGCCGCTCGCGGAGGCGGGCGCCACCCTTTCCGCCGGGCAGCGGCAGCGGATCGCCGTGGCGCGGGCGCTCGTGCGCCAGGCGCCCGTCCTCGTGCTCGACGAGCCGACGACCGGGCTCGATGCCAGGTCCGAGAGCCAGGTCATGGGCGCGCTGCGGCGGCTCATGCGCGGGCGCACGACGATCGTCGTCGCCCACAAGCTCGCCGCGGTGCGGGACGCGCACCAGATCCTCGTGCTGCGCCGCGGCCGGCTCGTGGAGCGCGGCGACCACGACGAGCTTCTCCGCCGCGGCGGCTGGTACGCGCGAACCTGGAAGGCGCAGCGCGGCGAGTACCCCGAGGCGGAGATCGTCGGCTTCCCCCTTCACCGCCGGCTGTCGGGAGGCGCCGGGTCTTGACGCTCGACCTGCCCGGCCTGACGGGCGGAGCGCTCGAACCCGAGGGCCGGCTCGGGCGCGGACGGCCGGCGGGCCACGGCCGGCGGCTGATCTGCGACCGCGTGTGGCCGGCCGGCTCGGGAGCCCGGGTCGCCCGCGCCACGGCCGGTCCGCCGGCGCCGGGCTCGACCTGGGCACTGCTCGCAACGCGTGGCGCCTGGCCTGGATCCGTGCGGCGCCTCCTCGGGCAAGGGCGCGCGCGGCAGCTCGCCGGCGGGGACGTCGTCGCCTGGCGGCTGGAGCACGATCCCGTTCTCGCCGGCGTCGACGATCCGCTCGACGAAGCCGCCCGCGGACCCGGCCGGGCCGGGGGAGCTCGCGGCGCGATCGTGGCGTACAAGCCCCTGCGCCGCGTCGTCGTCCACTTCGCGGCGCGGCAGGGCGGCGGCCGGTTCGTCAAGCACGTGCGGCCGGGCCACGCCCGGGCCCTCGCCGATCGCCATTCCCTCGTGGCAAGGTGGGCGCGCACCGCGGCCGATCTGTCCGTGCCCGACCTCGTCGGCTACGGCAGCGCCCCGGACTTCCTCGTCTGGAGGGGCGTGCCGGGCGTCACCCTCGAAGCGGCCCTTCGCGGCTCCGACCCCGGCGGGACGATCGCCGCGGCGGCGCGCTGCGTCGCGTCGCTGCACCTCTGCCCGTCAGCGCTGCCTCGCCAGCGCTCGCGCGCCGCCGAGCTCGACGCCACGGCGTCCTGGATCTCCATCGCTCCTCCCGGCCTCTTCGGCGGCGACCTGCTCCATTCCACCCTGGCCGATCTGGCCGCCCTCGGCGGGCGCATTCCGACCGCCAGGCCCGTGCTCTCCCACGGGGACCTCCACGACGGTCAGCTCCTTTTCTCCGGGCACACGACCTGGCTGCTGGACGTCGACACGCTGACCCTGGCCGAGCCCGAGCTCGATCTCGGCAACCTTCTGGCCCACCTCGACCTCCTGCGACTCCGGCGTCCCGAGCTCGCGCCGCTACGCCTGGACGAGCGGCTCGTGGAAGCCTACGCCCGCAGCCGGGGGCGGCGGCCGGACGCCGGGCGGCTGGCCTGGTACCGGGCGCTCGCTGCGCTGCGGCTGTCCTGCGTCCACGCCCCGCGGCCGCGCACCCGCCGGCATGCCTCGGCGCTCGCGGCGTGGTCGCGCCGCCTGACGCCGGAGTTCCGCGCCAACCGAGAGGAGCTCGCATCGTGACCGCCCTTCGCTTCCCCACAATCGCCGGGATCCTCCTCGGCGCGCTCTCCGCCGCCGGCCCGTCCGGGGGCCAGGAGTGGAGCGTCGAGGCCGGCCTGCTCGCCGGCCACCACGACAACTTCTTCTACCGCGGCGAGGGCAGCGAGGCCCCGACCTCGGACCTCCTCGAGGCCTCCTTGGCGCTCGAGCGGGTCTGGGACGCCGGCGCCGCCGACTGGACGCTCGCCGCCGCCGCGAGCGCGGTGCAGGTGCTCGACATCGACGGGGCCGACTACCAGACGGTCGTGCTCGAAGGGCAGTACAAGCGCGGCCCGTGGAAAGCCTCCCTCGGCTACGGCAGGGTGCTCAACCGGCTCTTCTCGGAGTCCGGAGAGGCCGCCTTCTTCGATCAATCCGAGCTCGACTTCTGGCTGCGCTACAGCGTCGGTCCCCGAGTCTGGGTCCGCATCCGGGCCCAGCTCGAGGAGCAGGACTTCGATCCATCCGAGAACGCCAGGGACGCGGACATCGACAGCTACGCCGCCACCGTGCGCGTCGCCGCGACCGGGCGGCTCGGCCTGCGTCTGTCGCTTCTTGCCGACGACCGGAGCGCCGTGGGCCCCGAGAACAACCGCACGGGCTCCGGCGTCGAGCTCGCCTTCGAGGGCTCGCCCTCCGAGCGCCTCACCTGGTTCCTGCGCCTGCGCAGCCGCGACCGCGACTACGAGGACGCGCCGCCGGGCGACAGCAACTTCGGGCGCAGCGACTCTCTCGACGACCTGACCTTCAACGTCCGGTGGCTCTTCGGGGAGCGCTTCGGCCTCGCGCTGTCCGACAGCTACCGGTCGGCGGACTCGACCCGTCCGGACCGCAACTTCACCGGCAACGTCGTCCAGGTCGGGGTGTTCTACCGCGTCGGCTCCGGGGAGGAGGATTGAGGGTGGCCCCGACGCCGCGCATCGGCTACCTCGTCACGGCGTTTCCGGTCGTCTCCGAGACCTTCATCCTCAACGAGGTCCGGGCGATGGAGTCGCGCCGCATTCCCCTCGCCATCCTCGCTCTCAAGCCGTCTCCGGCGACCGTCGTCCACGGCGCCGCCTCCCGGGTGGAGAGTCGCTGCCACCAGGCGTCCTGGAGCCGGGCGGCCGCCTGGCCGCGTCTCTTCGCCGACCATCTGCTGCTCTGCGCTGGCACCCGCTCGCGGTACTGGGGAGTCCTGGCCCGCGAGGTCGGCCGGCCGCTGGGCTCGTTCCTGCGCCGCCCCTCGGCGCGGGCCCGGCGGATCCTCTACAAGCACGTGCGGCGCTTCTCCTGGGCCGTCTGGACCGCCCGCCGGGCCCGCACCCTCGCCATCCGCCACTTTCACGCCCACTACGCGGGGGAGCCGCTGCGGGTCGCCCACCTCGTCCACCGGCTCACCGGCATCCCCTACTCCTTCGCCGCCCACGCCAAGGACCTCTACCTGGCTCCGGAGAGCCGACTCCGGCGGCGTCTGGCGACCGCGACGTTCGCCGTCGCCTGCCACGGCGACGGCGCCGCGAAGCTGCGCCGGCTGGCGCCCGCGGGCGCCGAGGGCAAGGTCCGCCTCGTCAAGCACGGCGTCGACACCGACGTCTTCCGGCCGCGGCGGCGGCGGGTCGGCGAGCACCGGATCCTCGCCGTCGGCCGCCTCACGCCGAAGAAGGGGTTCGACGACCTGGTCGAGGCCTGCGCGCGGTTGGCGGGCAAGGGGCTAACGTTCCGCTGCGACATTCTCGGCGACGGCCGGGAGCGGCGGCGCCTCGAGAAGCTCATCCGCCGGCGCGGTCTCGAGGACCGGGTCGTCCTCCACGGATTCGTCCCCCAGCAGGACCTCCCCACCTGGCTCGCCTGGGCCACGGTCGTCGCGATTCCGTCGAAGGTGCT
>JAOTWP010000158.1 GCA_029862975.1 Acidobacteriota bacterium | reverse complement strand
CGGCTTCGTCATCCTCGTCGGCACGGTCGTCAACAACGCCATCCTCATCGTCCACCAGGCGCTCAACCTGATGCGCGACGAGGGCCTGCAGCCGACCGCCGCCATCAAGGAGTCGACGCGCACCCGGGTCCGGCCCATCTTCATGAGCGTCTCGACCAGCCTCTGCGGCATGCTCCCCCTGGTGCTCTTCCCGGGCGCCGGCTCCGAGCTCTACCGCGGGCTGGGCAGCGTCGTGGTCGGCGGCCTGGCCGTCTCGACGGTCTTCACCCTCTTCCTCGTCCCGGCCCTCTTCAGCCTGGTCCTCGACGCGCGAGCGGCGATCGCGGCCCGGCTCGCGAAGGCCTCCCCCCGCCCGGAGGAGCCGGCTCCCGCGGCGGGCTGACGGGCGGTCGAACCTTGTCTTCGGGGAAAACCACCTGCAGAAGGAGGCTCCCATGACGTTCTTGCCCGTCCCGCGGCCGAGATTCCCGGCTGGGCTCCCGGCCGCCGCGTTGCTGGCCTGCTCGTTCCTGGTCATCGCCGTCGTGTCGCCCGCGGCTCCGGCCGGGGCACAGATCGTCGTCCTGCAGAACGACTCGGTGATCGATTTCGGCACCGCCGCCATCCAGGTGGGCTTCGTGGCCGGCGAGCGCGGCGCCGCGTGGCTCACTTCGCCGTGCCAGGCGGACCTCATCGCGGTCCGGATCCTGTGGCTGGATTTCGTCAACTCCGGCACCCAGACGCTCGGCGACACCATCACCGTCTCCGCCGACGGACCGTTCCCCGCCCCGGGAGCCGCTCTTGCAGAGCTCGTCGGCCCGGTACTGACGGAAGGCTTCTTCAACGAGTTCGTCGTCAACCCCGCGATTCCCATCGCCCAGGACGAGACGGTCGTCGTCGACTTCAAGTTCCTGACCGACCCCCCGCCGCTCGGCCCCAGCCTGGCGACCGACATCGACGGCTGCCAGCAGCCGAAGAACAGCATCTTCGCCATTCCGCCGAGCGCCTGGCTCGACCTCTGCCCGCTCGGCGTCAGCGGCGACCTCGCCATCCGCGCCGTCGTCGTGTGCAACGACAGCCTGATCTTCGCGGACGGCTTCGAGAGCGGCGACACGTCGGCCTGGTCGGACACGTTCCCCCCGCCCCTCGGAGCGCGGTTGCCCTACCCGGTGCTGCGCGTGGATCCGGAGCTGCCGCCGTTCTGGCGCTTCTCCGCCGCGGCCAGCGGCCGCTAGCCGGCTAGCGCGGCGCCGCGCCCACGAACTTGGCGCTCCACACGCGGCCCGCGAAGCCGGCCGCCAGCCGGCCGGCGAGACGTCCGGCGGCGCTCCGCAGCCAGCGCGGCAGGCTCGTCGTCGCGACCTCGGAGCGGGCCAGGCTCACGATCTGGCTCCTCTCGTAGACCAGCCTTTCGGTCACTTCCACGTCCACGAGACCCGCCCGCTCGAGGCCCGCCACGTAGTCGGCCTCGCTGATCGCCCCGGCCACGCACGCGCAGTGCAGGCGCGCGCTGCGGCGCACCCACCAGGGCATGTCCTCGACGACGATGTCGGAGATCGAGATCCTCCCGCCGGGCCTGAGCACCCGCGCGATCTCCGCGAACACCCGGTCCTTCTCCGGCGACAGGTTGATGACGCAGTTGGAGATGACCCAGTCGACCGTGCCGGACTCGACCGGCAGCTCCTCGATCAGCCCCTTGCGGGTCTCGACCTGGGCCAGGCCCGCCTTCGCGGCCGACTCCCGGGCCCGGGCGATCATCTCGTCCGTCATGTCGACGCCGATCACCCGGCCCGTCGGCCCGACCCGCCCGGCCGCCAGCAGCAGATCGATGCCGGCCCCCGAGCCCAGGTCGAGGACCGTCTGCCCGGGCTTCACCTCGCTGAACGCCAGCGGATTGCCGCAGCCGAACGAGTTCACCACCGCCGCTTGCGGGAGCGCCGCGAGCTCGTCCCTCGTGTAGCCCGCCGTCTGCGCCGCCACCCCTTTCGGCACCGCATCGGCGCAGCACGAGCGCTCCGCTCGCACCGCTGCGCCGTAGCTGCCGCGCACCTTCTCCCGCACCTTCTCCGCAACCGTCATGTCGTCACCTCTTCCTTGGTTTCCCTGGAACATCGGTTCGCCGCGCAGTCCTCGAGCGCCTGGGCGACGCCGCGCAGCAGAGACGCCAGCGGCTGGCAGCAGACGCTGTAGAACACCTGCCGCCCGCGCTTCTCCGCCGTCACCACCCCGGCGTCCCGCAGGACCGCCAGGTGCCGCGAGACGACGGAGAGATCGATCGGGCAACAGCTGTCGAGCTCCCCCACCGTGCGCGGCCGCGGCGACGTCGCCAGCCGGCTCAACAGGGTCAGCCGGTTCGGATCGCTCAACGCCCGGAACAGCCTGGGCTCGAGCAGCTCGTCGAGCGAGCAACAGCTCTCGCCCGTCGCGGCCTCCGCCGCGCGCGCCGGGTCGCTGGCCCCCTGTTTCTTGTATCTTTGCACCATAGTGCAATTATAGAGCAGAACGGCCCCCGCCGCAACCCCGCTCGCGACGGGCCGCGATTCGCGCCGGCTTGCCGCCCTCGGGACCGTCGCCGGGCGGCCATGCCCCGCCGTCGAGGCCCCCACCGCCGTGCCGCCCGGGTCACGTCGGCCCCTGAGCCTCTCCGTTCGCTGTCCCGGAGCCTGGAGGGGATAGAATCCGCCGGCTGATGAGAGCTTGGCGATTGGCGGTGGGTTTCGGCGTTCTCGCCGCGCTGCTCGCGCGGCCGGGGGAGGGCGCGGGCGCGGATCCGGCGGTGGACGCCGCGCGGGCGTTCCGGCAGGCCCACGGCGCGGAGATCCTGCGCTCCTTCGCGGAGCTCCTGGCCCTGCCCAACGTAGCGAGCGATCTGCCCGGCATCGAGCGCAACGCCCTCTTCATCCGCGAGGCGCTCGCGGCGCGCGGCGCCCGGACGGAGCTGTGGCGGCAGGACGGCGTGCCGCCGATCGTCTTCGGCGAGCTGCCGGCGCCGGGGGCGGCGCGCACGCTCGGCGTCTACATGCACTACGACGGGCAGCCGGTGGTCGCCGCGGACTGGGCGCAGGACCCGTGGCAGCCGACGCTCTACGACGGCGCGCTCGAGGCGGGCGGCAGGCCGCGCCCGCTGCCGGTGCCCGGCGAGCCGATCGACCCGGAGTGGCGGCTCTACGGCCGCGGCGCCGGCGACGACAAGGCGCCGCTGCCGGCGATCCTGGCGGCGCTCGACGCCCTCGAGGCGGCCGGCATTCCTCGCACCGTGAACCTGAAGTTCTTCTTCGAAGGCGAGGAGGAGGCGGGCTCCGGGCACCTCGAGGCCTACATGCGCGAGCACCGCGAGCGGCTGGACGTCGATCTCTGGCTCGTCTGCGACGGCCCGGTGCACCAGAGCCGGCGGCCGCAGCTCGTCTTCGGTGTGCGCGGCATCACGGCGCTCGACGTGACCGTCTACGGGGCCAGCCGCTACCTGCACAGCGGCCACTACGGCAACTGGTCGCCGAACCCGGCGCTGCTCCTGTCCCAGCTCCTGGCGAGCATGAAGGACGCCGACGGCGACGTCGTCATCGCCGGCTTCTACGACGACACGATCCCGCCCGGGCCGGCCGAGCGCGCGGCGCTGGCCGCCCTGCCCGCCGTCGAGGAGGGCCTGCTGCGCGAGCTCGAGCTGGCGCCCGGGGCCACCGACGGCGCCGGCGCGACGCTGGCCGAGCGCCTGCTGCTGCCCTCCCTCAACGTCCGCGGGCTGGTCAGCGGGGCGGTGGGAGCGGGGGCGCGCAACGTCATCCCGACCCAGGCCGAGGCGAGCCTCGACGTCCGCCTCGTCAAGGGCAACGACCCGCAACGGATGCTCGACGTGGTGGAGGCCCACATCGCGAGCCACGGCTTCCACGTCGTCCGCGAGACGCCCGACGCCGCCACCCGGCGCGCCCACCCACGGATCGCCAAGGTCGTCCGCGAGGGGGGCTACCCGGCGGCGCGCACGCCCCTCGACGCCGCCGCCGTGCAGCCGGCGATCGCCGCCGCCCGGCGGGTGGCGGGCGACGAGCTCATCCTCATGCCCAGCCTGGGCGGCTCGCTGCCGCTCTATCTCTTCGCCGACATCCTCGGCAGCCCCGTCGTGATCGTGCCGATCGCCAATCACGACGACAACCAGCACGCCCCGAACGAGAACCTGCGCCTCGCCAACCTCTGGTACGGCATCGAGCTCATGGCGGCGCTCTTCACGAGCGGCGGCTAGCCGCGCCGCGGCCGCACCGAAGGCCGGCCCGCCCGGCAAAAGGAGTCCCCCGATGACAGCCCGCCCCCTTCTCGCCCTTCCTGCCCTGGTCACCGTCGCCGCGCTCGCGGCCTGCGCGCCCCCCGCGGACCGCTCCGCCGAGGCGGCGCAACGCCTGCACGACCTCTTCGACCGCGAGTGGCAGGCGCGGCTGGCCGAGGATCCGCTCGCCGCCACCTCGGTCGGGGTCCACGACTACGACCATCTCCTGCCCGCCGACGGCGTCGAGGACCTCGAGCGCCAGGACGGCCTGTGGCGCGGCTTCCTCGCCGAGCTCGACGCCGTCGACCGCGAGGCGCTCCCCGAGGCGGAGCGCATCAACATGGACATCTTCCGGGCCCAGCTCGAGAACCGGGTCGCCGACTACGAGTTCGGCACCTACCAGGTGCCGTTCAACGCCGACTCCGGCTTCTACTCGGGCTTCGCGCGGCTCGGCTTCGAGATGCCGTTCTCGAACGCCGGGGAGTACGAGAACTACATCAGCCGCCTGAACGCGTTTCCCCAGTGGACGGCGCAGCAGATCGCCAACATGCGCCTCGGCCTCGAGCGCGGCTGGACGCAGCCGAAGGTCGTCCTCACGGGGATCGAGAAGGTGATGGAGACCCACATGGTCGACGACGCGGCCGAGAGCGTCTTCTACGAGCCGTTCAAGGAGTTCCCCGTCGGCGTGCCGGAGGGCGAGCGCGGCCGCTTGCGCGAGGAGGGCAAGCGGGCGATCCTCGAGAGCGTCGTTCCGACCTACCGGCTGCTGCGCGACTTCATGGTCGACGAGTACATGCCCAACGCCCGCGACACGCTAGGGGCGTCGGAGCTCCCCAACGGCCGGGCGTACTACGACTACCGAATCCGCCACTTCACGACCCTCCCCCTGACCGCCGAGGAGGTCCACCAGATCGGCCGCGACGAGGTGGCGCGCATCCGGGCCGAGATGGACGCCGTCATCGCCGAGGTCGGGTTCGAGGGCACCTTCGCCGAGTTCCTCGACTTCCTGCGCACCGACCCGCGCTTCTACCCCGAGACCGCCGAGGAGCTCCTCAAGGAGGCGGCCTGGATCGCCAAGACCATGGACGGCAAGCTCCCGGCGCTGTTCAAGACCCTGCCGCGGCTCCCCTACACCGTGGAGCCGGTGCCGGCGGACATCGCGCCGAAGTACACCGCGGGCCGCGCCGTGGGCGCTCCGGAGGGCAGCACCCAGCCCGGGCGCTACTGGGTCAACACCTACGCCCTCGACACCCGGCCGCTCTACAACCTGGAAGCCCTGAGCCTCCACGAGGCCGTCCCCGGCCACCACCTGCAGATGGCGCTCAGCCGTGAGCTTACCGGCCTGCCGAACTTCCGCCGCTTCTCCTACCTCTCCGCCTTCGGCGAGGGCTGGGGCCTCTACTCGGAGTGGCTGGGGCTCGAGGCCGGCTTCTACCAGGACCCCTACTCGAACTTCGGCCGCCTCACCTACGAGATGTGGCGCGCCTGCCGGCTCGTCGTCGACACCGGCGTGCACGCCATGGGCTGGACCCGCCAGCAGGTAATGGAGTACCTGGCCGCCAACACCGCCCTGTCGCTCCACGAGATCGAGACCGAGACCGACCGCTACATTTCCTGGCCGGCCCAGGCCGTCTCCTACAAGATCGGCCAGCTCAAGATCCTGGAGCTGCGCCGCCGCGCCGAGCGCGAGCTCGGCGAGCACTTCGACGTCCGCCTCTTCCACGACGCCGTCCTCTCGAACGGCTCGATCCCCCTCGACGTCCTGGAGCGCCAGATCGACCTCTTCATCGCCGAGCAGAAGAACCCGCCGGCCCGTGGCTGACGCCCGCGCCGACCCTGGCGCTCCCCGACCCCGGCAGTCTGCCTGGGGCCAGGCGCTCGCGATGGCCGACCAGACGCCGGCGGCCCGCAACCGCTACGCCGACTTCCTGCGAGCCGCGTCCATCCTCGTCGTCGTGCTCGGCCACTGGCTGATGGCGGCGCCGTTCATGCGCGACGGCCGGGCCGAGCTCAGCCACATGCTCGACGTCTCGCCGTGGACCCGCTGGCTCACCTGGGCACTGCAGATCATGCCCACGTTCTTTGTCGTCGGCGGGTTCTCGAATGCGATCTCCTGGCAGAAGACGCGGGAGCACGGCGGCGCCTACGCGGACTGGCTGAGCTCCCGCCTACGCCGCTTGATGGCCCCGGTGCTGCCCCTCCTCGTCTTCTGGGCCGCTCTCGGGATCGCCGCGCACTTCGGCGGCGTAGGGGCCGAGATGCTCCGTGTCGGCTCCCAGGTGGCTCTCGTCCCCACCTGGTTCCTCGCGGTCTACATCCTGGTGATTCTCCTCGTGCCGCTCACTTACCGCGCCTGGCAGCGGCTCGGCCTGGCCTCGTTCGCCCTGGTCGCCCTGGGAGCCGGCGCGGTCGACGCCCTGGCCTTCGGCGGCGGCCTGACGGCGCTGCGCTGGATCAACTACGCCTTCGTCTGGGCCGCCGTCCACCAGCTCGGCTACGCGTGGCAAGCCGGTCGCCTCGGCGGCTGGAGGCGGCCTGCCCTCGCCAGCGGCGGCTTCATGGCCCTGCTGCTCCTCGTCACCTACGGTCCGTTCCCCGTCAGCATGGTCGGCGTCCCCGGCGAGGAGATCTCCAACTCCCTGCCACCGACGGTCGCCCTGCTCGCCCTCGGGATCATGCAGGCCGGCCTGGTGCTGTGCCTTGAAGCCCCGCTCCGCCGCTGGCTCCAAAGCCGGCGCGCCTGGGCCGCGACGGTGCTCGTCAACGCCAACATCATGACCGTGTACCTGTGGCACTCGACCGTCCTCGTGCTATTCATCGGCCTCCTCGTCAAGCTCGACGGGGCCGGGCTGGGGATCATGCCCGGCACCGCCGCCTGGTGGTGGTCCCGCATCCCCTGGGTCCTCGCCCTCGCGGTGCTCCTCTTCCCGAGCCTGGCTCTGCTCGGCCGCTTCGAGCGGCCGCCCCCGGGGCATCGCCCCCCGGCCAACGCCCGGCTGCCGCTGGCCAGCGCGCTGCTCTTCTGCCTGGGGATCGCCGTCCTGGCACTCGACGGGATCGGCGGCGAGGGCCCGCTCGGGATCCGGTCCTGGGCGGTGGCATTGCCGCTGGTGGGAGGACTACTGGCCGGAGCGGCGCCGTCTCGCCGCGGGGCCGACGGCTAGGAGCCGACGCGCTGGCGGTGATCCTCTTCGGGGGGCTCCGGCTTCGCGGCCTCCTCGAGGAGGGCCACGCCATACCGCTTCCGCGCTCGTCAGCCTGGCGGCTTGAATTCAGCGGCCCGGCCGGGTCCGCTGCAATGATCCGTCAGGCGACCCAGAGGCTCACGATTCACTTGCATGACTCTGATGTGATCGCGACGTCAATGACCTCCGGTCCATCGGCGGCATAGTAGACATGGCGAAGGGTCAAGCCAAGATCCAGCGCTCTCGTGGCCTGGCTGTTGCCACAAGTGTTTCTCTGGGTAATCTCGTGAATGCGATCCGACAGCGAAGGTAGCGCCGGGTCGTCGGATCGAATCTCGACGAAATAGAAGCTGTGGAGGACCTCTCGCCCATTTGCCTCCACGGTTCGAAGCTCAGAGACGTCGTCGCGAGACGGTAGCTGCGGTTGAACGGAGGCTGCCAGTGCTTTCGCATATTCCTCGGGCGACTGCGTTTGAGAGCACCCAGCCGAGAGGATGGCGAGCGTCACTGCCACGAGAGTCGAGCGCGTCACGACTTAGGCTTCAGAGGGCTTCCGGGAAAGTCGCACCTTCGAGGCGCTCGCCCAGCTCGGCGGAGAGCGCCGCGATCGTGGCGAACATCTCGCGCGCCGCTTCGACGAGGAGCGC
>JAOTWP010000039.1 GCA_029862975.1 Acidobacteriota bacterium | reverse complement strand
GGGACTAGGGAGCAGGCTCGCGGGTGGAGAACGAACTCGGGGCACCTCCGGCCGGCGCCGAGTGCCGGCCGGGTGCCCCGAGTAGAACCGCGAGGAGTCGACGACTACTCCAACTTCTCCACCCGCAGGTCCCCGACGTGTTTGGCCAGGCGCCGGTAGAACAGAATGCTGACGCCGCACGACGTCATCAGGTAGTACGCCACGGCATCCGATTGCGGCAGCGGACCGCATGCCAGCTGACGCTTCAAAGCCGCGATGTTCCAGAAGTAGACTTTGAATCGCTGCACTTTGTGGTGTCGAGTATGGTCGCCTTCTCGCCTTGTGCGCTCTCCCGGCGGGAGCCGGTCAGGCGCTCGCCTCTGAGCCCTGTCGAGCCACAGTGGACCTTCGCCGTCTCGTTCTATCAGTCCGTCGCCTGGACGCCGGACGCCCGGGATGCCGCGTGGAACCAGCTACGCCGGCCGGGGAGCATCTCCGGTCCGAGGGAGGCCGATGTCGCCGGGCTCACGGCTGCGGGCTCCAACGGCCCTCGGATTCTCGGTTCGGGCCGCCTGCCAGCAGCAGCGGTTCGCCCCCGTCGACCGGGATGGCGAGAACGTCGAGGTCGGCATCGTCGCCACCCGGCTTCGCCGCGGTGTAGACGAGCCACTTCCCGTCGGGCGACCAGCGCGGGTACCAGCTCCGGCGCCCGGTCGCCAGGCTGCGGCGCCCCGAGCCGTCGAGGTTGACGAGCACGAGCTCGGAGCCGGCCTCGGTCTCCGCGTAGAACGCGATGCGGGAGCCGTCCGGCGAGAGAGCCGGCGCCCCGTTGGAGGCTTCGTCGTCGGTCAGGCGAGCCCGGATCTCGCCGTCGGGCTCGACGAGGAAGACGTCGGAGCCCTGCTCGCCGATCTTGCGAGTCGCCACGAAGAAGCTGCCGTCGGATGACGAGACGACGCCGGCCGAGGTGTCCGGGGACTCCGGAAAAAGGCGGTGCGGGTCGGAGCCGTCCGCGTTCATGACGTAGATGTGATTGGCACGCTCCGCATCGCCGGGCTCCGAGCGCCAGGAGGTGAAGGTGATCCGCTCGCCATCAGGTGACCACGACGGCAGGTAGTCGTGCTCCGGATCGTCCGTGAGACGGACGGGATCGGAGCCGTCCGCGTTCATGACCCAGATGTCGAGGTTGCCGGTCCGCCGGCTCTGGAAGGCGATACGCCTCCCGTCCGGAGACCATTCGGGCCAGTTGTCCCCCGCGGGGTCC
Source organism: Acidobacteriota bacterium (assembly GCA_029862975.1). Lineage (GTDB taxonomy): Bacteria > Acidobacteriota > Thermoanaerobaculia > Multivoradales > JAHEKO01 > CALZKB01. The sequence goes on along the minus strand of JAOTWP010000039.1, from coordinate 30,784 downwards.
CGGGTCAGATTGACCCACTCGGAAGAGCTTCCTCGCAGGATGTAGATCTCGCTGTTGCCATCCCGGTTCGAGACGAAGAGCAGATCCGCCTTCTCGGGGCTCCAGGTCTCGGCCTCGGTGGAGACCTCCGCAGCCGTCGCGCTCGGCGGCGTAGCGACGTCTCGACAGGCCGCGCCGAGGAGGACGAAGATCATCGTACCTGCTGCAGTCAGCACCGCCCCTCTGCGCTTTCGCATCTGTCCGTTCCTCCCGACGAGAGCGGGCAGCTTATCCCGGCCGACGAGACCGTGGAGGGCTGGCCCGTAGTGCTCGGACCGGGAGGTGTTGTGAGCACCGGAAGTGGACCTCGGGAGCGCACTTCGAACCGAACGGTGCCTCGGACGAATGCTCACCCGGTGTAGGATCACGCGACTCCCAATGGGAGAATCGCCGCCGACCCTGGAACGTGGAGGAGACATGAACCGCACAACCGCACGCCGACTGCTGAGCGCCGCAGCGCTCCTGGTCCTGGTCGCGCCCGCCTTCGGACAGCGCGCCGCCGAGGAGATGACCCCGGAAGAGCAGGCCATGATGGAGACCTACATGAAGGCCGGTGCCCCCGGAGAGCAGCACCAGATGCTCGCATCGCAAGCCGGGGAGTACACGACGGTCGCCAGAAGCTGGGCGGCCCCGGACGCCCCTCCGATGGAGGAGATGGGAAGCGCCACGCGCACCATGATCCTCGACGGCCGGGTCATGGTCGAGACCTACCAGGGCGCCATGATGGGCATGCCCTTCACCGGCCAGGCCATGACGGGCTATGACAACGTCAGCGGCAAGTACTGGGCCACCTGGAACGACAGCATGTCCACCGGGATCATGGTGATGGAGGGCACCTGCGACGCGGAGATGTCCTGCACCTTCACCGGGACCTACAACGACCCCATCACCAAGGGCCCGGTCGCGTCGACGATGACCTTCCGCTGGACCAGTCCGACCACCGAGGTCCTGGAGATGCACGGCCCCGGCCCGGACGGCAACCAGGTCAAGATGATGGAGCTGACCTACACGAAGAAGTAGGCACGCTCCAGACTCCCCGGGGGCCTACGAGGAGCCCTCGGCCGGCGTCGAGTCCTCCTCTTCCGGCGCCGTTCGGCCTCGCCGGCCGCACCGGCTACGGCAGAGCCGCGGCCAGGCTGTCGAGGATCATGCTCCAGCCCTCTCCGGACTGGTCGGCCCACTCCGGACTCGTCTCGTGGACGAGCGTCAGCTCGCAGCCGCCGCCCGCGGGCTCGATCTCGACCGTCACCCGGTCCACCGCCTCGGAGTAGAGGGGGACTTGGAGGGTAAAGACGAGACGGTGGGGACGGTCGATCTCGAGATACTCGCCGGTGTGGTCCACGTCCTGGCCGTCGCGGCGCTCGACGATCGAGTAGCGCCCGCCGACCCGGGCTTCGATCTCCACCCGCACCATCTCGCCCTCCTCGGTGGCGTAGAGGAACTTCGCCGCCTTCTCGGGGTCGAGCCAGGCGTCGAAGACGCGCTCGGGCGGGGCGTTGAAGCGGCGGGTGACGCGGACCTCGACGGGGGCTTCGGCGGTCATCCGGGTCTTCCTTTCCTTTCTCCTGGACGGGGCGGAGCTTGCGTCTCCTCGGCCCGGAGCAGCTCGTCCAGGGCGTTCAGGCGCGCGGTCCACAGGGCCCGTTGGCGCTCCATCCAGGCGACGGCTTCGTCGAGCGGCTCCGGGTTCAGCGACAGGATGTGCTCGCGCCCGCGAACGCGGCGCCGCACCAGGCCGGCGCGCTCGAGACGCCGGATGTGCTTCGAGACCGAGTTGAGGGAGATGGCGAACGGGCGGGCCAGCTCCGTGACCCGCGCCTCGCCCCGAGACAGGCGTTGGATGAGCGCGCGCCGGGTCGGGTCCGACAAAGCGCCCAGGGTGTGGTCGAGGTCGAAGCTCGGCATCGTCGTCATTCACCCACATGGGTGAATATAATCTTCCTGCCCGCCGACTGTCAAGCCGTGGACCGCGTCGAGTCGAAGGCCTGGAGCATCTCCTCCTCCGACGGGGGGTGGAGGACATGGCGCTCGGCGAGGCCTCCGTGAGAGGGTAGTCGGTGCGCTGGTGTGCCACGTCCGGGCCGAGCAGGAGCCAGTCGGCGCCGGCGCGACCGACGGCCTCGCGGCCACACAGATTCCGAGGACCTACTGGCAGTGGGGTCAGACAGCAACGTGCAGCCCGAGGATCGGGATGGAGACACGGTGGAGGCAACGATGACGCAGCGCAGTGCCGAGCTGGCCGAGGGTTGGATCGAGGCGTGGAGGAGGTTCGACATGGAGTGGCTCCGGACTCATCTGGCGCCGGATTTTGTCCACGTCAGCCCGTTCGGCCGGTTCGATGACCGGGAAACCTATCTGGCGGCGGTCGAGCCGATGGCGCGCAAGAGCGTGATGGAGCTCACGATCAAGGAGACCATCGCCAGCGGCGACGTGGCGGCCGTGCGGTTCGAGAACAGGACGCCCAACGGCGTGGTCGAGTCCTGCGACTGGGTCCGCGTCGAGGGCGACACGATCCAGGAGATCCGGTCGTTCTACGACAGTGCCAGGATCCGGGGAGTCCTCTCGGCGGCCGAGCAGCAGAGCCTCGACGGCTCGATCCCGGAGTAGCGCGAGAGTGACTCTTCGCCGGCTGCTCCCGGCCCTTGACAAAAAATTAACCACTAGGTTAAGTATGCAGTCCCGGCGGGCTGGTCGTCGGGGAGACGGAGCTCAGCGCTGCCGAGGCGAGCTCGCGAAACCGCTGGAGGAGACCATCCATGAGCTGGAGGAGCCGATGGACCCGTGTACTGCTGGCCGGTCTCGTCTGGCCCGCGGCCGGCTGGGGGGCGGGAGTCGAACCGCCCGACATTTCCCCGTATCTGATCGACCACGCCGAAGAGACGGCGCTGGCGCTGAGCGCCGGGCCGCGGCACGTGACGGCCGAGGCCACCGTGCTGCTCTTCACCCCCGACGGCTACGAGACGGAGCGCGAGGGAAGCAACGGCTTCGTCTGCCTGGTGGAGCGCTCCTGGACGAACGCCACCGAGTGGTCGAACTTCCTCGACCCCGCGATCCGCGTGCCGATCTGCTACAACCGGGAGGCGGCGGAGACGATTCTGCCGGTGTATCTCGAGAAGGCGAAGCTGGCGATGGCCGGCCACCCGGCGGAGGAGATCCAGAGGGCGCTCGACGCGGGGTTTCGCGCCGGGCGCTTTCGCGCGCCGGAGGGCACGGCGATGTCCTACATGATCTCGGCGGGCCAGTACCTCGGCGGTCCTGCCGGCGCGTTCCGGCCGCACGTCATGCTGTACTCGCCCTATTCGACCGATGACGACTGGGGCGACAACCGGATGCCCACCGACTTTCCGCTGCTCTTGATGGAGGTCGGCGGACCTCACGCCGTGGTCGTCATCCCCGTCCCCGATCGAGCCTCCCGGGAGGCCGAGCTGCAGGGAGCAGGCGACGCTCCGAGCGAGGAGAGTCATCCCGCGGAGACGGTGGCTCGGGAGCTGACCCGGGCCATCGACTACTTCGACCTCGAGGCGTTCGCGGACAGCTTCTCGGACGATGTCACGATGTTCTATCCGATCGCTTCACTGGCGCAGCGGGTGGATGGCCGCGAGGCGCTCGCGAGGATTCAGGGGCAGGTCTTCGACACTCTGGAAGCTCAGCTGCGCGAGGCCGGGACGACCGAGCCTCCCTACTTCGGACTCGAGCCGCAAGACCTGAAGGTACAGACCCTTGGAGAGGATGCCGCCGTCGTCACCTGGCACGTCGATCGGGGCACGCACCTCGGCCGCCGAACCGCGGTGGTACGACAACTCGGCGGGTCCTGGCGGATCGTCAGCTACCATGCCTCGAACGTGGACTATTAGCTCCCGAGCCTCGTTACATCCGGATCGGCGCGAGGGCGACATCCTGTGAAACGCGGAGAAGATGGCTAGGCCCTGATCTCGAGGTGACCATCCCTATGCGAACGCTATGCGAACGGCAGCCGAATAGGGGCCGGAACAGCTGGACACTGGAAGCAGCTCGCAGTGAGGAGGTACGCTCGCCGGCAACGGGAGGCAGCATGAGCTTGATCTCAAGAGTCGTCGAGACGAGTTTCCGCTCTCTTGCGTGCGTCCTCCTCGTGCTCTGTGGCCCGGGTGCGTACGCGACCGCGCCAGTCGACGCCGATCCGCCGATGAGCGTCGGAATCCTCCTGTTCGAAGGGGTCCAGATCATCGACTTCACGGGTCCCTACGAAGTCTTCGGCCAGGCGGGGATGGAGGTATGGACGGCGAGCGCCGACGGCGAGCCGATCACCACGCACATGGGTCTTCGAGTCACGCCCACCTACGCGCTCGACGAGACGCCGCGGGCCGACATTCTCGTGATCCCGGGCGGCAATGTCCCTCACGTGGCGCCGGACGGCGACCCGCGAGTGTCATGGATCAGGGAGCGCGCCGGGGAGGCCGAGGCCGTTCTCTCGGTATGCAACGGCGTCTTCTTCCTGAGCTCGGCCGGGCTGCTCGAAGGCCAGCGTGCGACCACCTACGCCCCGATGTTGGATCACCTCGAGATGGCCGCTCCGAACGTGGAGGTCGTCGCGGACGAGCGGGTGGTCGACAACGGGAAGGTCGTGACCGCCGGGGGGCTTTCCGCCGGCATCGACGGTGCGTTGCATCTGGTCAGCCGGTTTCTCGGCGAACCGCGTGCCCGGGCGGTGGCGAACAACATGGAGTACGACTGGCAGCCGGACCGCGCGTACAACCGCGCCAGCCTGGCCGACGTTCACATCCAGGGCGTTCTGGACTTCTCTCCGCCTCTCACGCGGCGCGTCGACGAGGTCTACGAAGGGAGCGAGAGCGAGTGGCGTCTGCGGTGGAGGGTTCGCTGGCCCAGGCCGGTCGCGGAGCTGCAGCGTCAGTTTGCCGCTCTCGCCGAGGGGGCGGCCTGGCAGCCGACGAACGTCGGCGACGCCATCGACTGGCGGGATTCGAACTGGGTCTTCAAGGACCGAGCCGGCAGGACGTGGGGGTCGCGGGTGGAGATCACGGCCGCTCCAGAGGGCGAGATCCTGCTCGCGGTCGAGGTCCACCTCGCCGAGGGGCCGGTTCCGGGCCTCGACGCGAAGCCCTGTGAGCCGCGGTGGACCTTCCCCGTCCCGTTCTATCAGTCCGTCGCCTGGTCGCCGGACGGATCGCGGCTCGCCTTCGCGGCGGTGACGACGAGCTGGGAGGAGGGCTACGGGATCTTCCTCGTCGACAGCGACGGCTCCAACCTGACGCGGCTCGAGACGGGCGGGCAGCCGGCGCTCTATCCGGTCTTCTCGCCCGACGGCTCGCGCATCGCCTTCACCGCGGGGCGCGATCGCGACAGCGACGTCTACGTCCTCGAGGTCGACGGCGGCGAGCCGGCCCGACTGACCGACCACGAGGCCGCCGACGGGTATCCGTCCTGGTCGCCCGACGGCGCCAGGCTCGCGTTCCACTCCACACGGGACGGCAACTACGAGCTCTACGTGATGAACGCGGACGGGTCGGGGGTGGTGCGGATCACGGACCATCCGGCCGACGACTACAACCCGGCCTGGTCTCCCGACGGGCGGTCGATCGCCTTCGATTCAAATCGCGACGGAGCGGAGGGCGACGAGATCTACGTCGTGTCTCCCGACGGCTCCGGTCTCGCGCCCGTGGTGGAGAAGGTGGTGGAGGAGGGGGTCTTCCCGACCTGGTCACCGGACGGCAAGGAGATTCTCTTTGCCCTGGATGGCCTCTGGGCCGTGGCGGCGGACGGCTCGGGCCGGCGCCGCCTGCTGGAGCATGCCGTCTACGGCGCCTGGTCACCGGACGGCTCGACGATCGCCGTCGCGGCCAAGGCCTACGACCAGGACTGCAAGGACCACCATTCGCTCGTCCTGCTCGACCCCGACGGCACCGTGCGCAAGAAGCTCCTGCCTGCCGAATAGGCGGTGTTTCTCCGCTTGGCCCCGACGGACTGGGCGCGCCGACGCAAGGTCGCTCTGGTCAATCGGGAGGGAAGAGCCGTTCGACGCTCTGGCCGTCCGGACTCGTGGCGTAGAGGGCGTTCCGTTCCCGCTCGCGGTTCGAAGTGAAGACGAGCCGGGAGCCGTCGGGCGACCAGCGGCTGTAGTACTCGCGGGCGGGGTGACGGCTCAGGTTGTGAATCCCAGAGCCGTCCCACCGCATGAGGTAGATCTCCTCGTCGCCGTCGCGGTTCGAGCCGAACGCGATGCGCCCGCCATCGGGAGAGGCTTCGGCGCGGCGGGAGTGGCCGCCGGGGGTCGTGGTGAGTCGCCGGAGGCCGGACCCGCCGGCCTCCATGAGATAGACCTCGGGCTGACCGTCCCGGTACGAGGTGAAGAGGATCTTGCTTCCGTCGGGCGTCCAGGAGGGCTCCCCATCCTCGTCGGGACGCCGGGTCAGCCGGGTGCGCTCCGAGCCGTCCGGCCGGACCTTGTAGACCTCCCGGTTGCCGTCGCAATCGGAGCGGAAGGCAATCCACTCGCCGTCCGGCGACCAGCGCGGCTCGGTGTCGTCGCATCGCTCTTGCATGCTCAGCGGGGTCGCCGGGCCGCCCCCGGCGGGGCCCACGAAGAGATCGTGGCTCCCGTTGCGGGTGGAGGCGAAGACGACCCGCTCACCATCCGGCGACCCGCTCGGCATGTAGTCCGTGGCGGCGCCGGCAAAGAGGAGCAGGACCTCGCCGCCGGTGACGTCGAGGGCATAGACGTCGAGATCGGGCCAGGCGCCGCCGGCGAAGAGGATGCGATCGCCGTCGCGTGACCACTCCGGCTCGGTGATGAGGAAGGTGTCGTCCAGCGAGCTCGGGTCGATCGCCCGCGCCGGCGCGGCGTCCTCCCGGGCCTTTGGTGTGTCCATCGGCCCGAGCGGCGGGTAGCCCGGGATCTTCTCGCCGAGGACGATGTCGCGCGTTGCGATCCAGGCCGACGGCCCGGACGGCCGGGGCACGACAACGCCGCTGCCGCCGCGGCCGGGAGAGTAGCTCGCGAGCTTCTCGTCGGTCAGCCGGGGATCGTCGCGGAAGACGACGTCGTCGATGTAGTAGGTGCAGCGCCCCGGCTCGAGGACGTGCATATGGATGTGCTGGGGCATGTCCGAGCCCGGGTAGCCGCCCGGCCGCACGGTGTCGAAGCCGTAGCGGCCCTCGTCGTCGGCTCGGGCCCAGCCGCGCAGGGCGCCGTGTCGGGCGGCCGCGCCGCGGAGCCGCTGGTCGCGTGGGTAGATGCCCTCCGCGTTGGTCTGGTAGGCGTAGACGACCACGCCCGGCGCGGGCCGCCCGTCCGGCCGGAGAACTCGCCCCTCGATCCGCAGCGCCTCGCCCGGCTCGTCCGGCGGCGCGATGCGCGCATGGGAGGGGATGGCCTCCGGCATCCCCACGAAGACCGCCTCACAGCCCTCGCAGGGGCCGCCCACGATCGGCTCGCCCCCCGCTTCGCGGGCCTGGCCCCCGGCGCAGCCGGGAAGCAGCAGCGTCAGCAAGACGATCCAGGCTCTTCGCGCGGACGATCCGCTCATGACTCGGGCGCGTCGGTACCTACCGGCAACGGGAGGGCCAACGCCAGGACCGGGCAGCCTCTTGAATCCCTCGGTTTCCAGCATCTGCGGGGGCTCCATCACGTGAGCCGGAGGCTTCCGGGTCAAGGCATCTCTGACGAGCTCGAGATCCTCCGGCTCGGGTCCGACGACCTCCTTCAGGCACCGGTCGATCTCCCGCTGCAGCAGGAAGCTCGAGGGCCTCGTCGCGACAGCCCAGATCCCTCAAGAAGGCGGGCCTCGAGTCTAGCAACTCCCGAGGCGACCAGCCCGAAACGCCTGGGGCATCTTTCGGGTGGCGCCACTACCCAACCGAAACGCATGAGGCCTCATAGGGGCCGACTCGCGCGAAGAGGCGGCGAGGATCTGCGAGAATGGGTCCATGCGAAAGTGGCGCCCGATGCGAACGAGCAGGTTCAGAGCCGTCGCTCTGCTCGTCGTGCCGGCTCTGATGTCGTGCAGGGCTGCGACCGAGGTGGGCGTGACCGGGGACGATCTGATCTTCCTGGACGCCGAAACCCTCGCCGAAGGCGGAATCGCCGCGGCGCACGCCGAGCTCCTTGCGGAGATTCGCGCGCATGCGCCCGGCGCCGAGCCCATCGAGGAGCGGCTGGACGCGGCCGCGGGCCGGTACGCCGTCTCGAGCGACGGTCGCGAGTACGTCATCTACGCGCCCGGCGGAGAGACCGAGCCGGGAGAGAGCTGGGCTCGCGCCACGCACGCACTGTTCGAGATCGTCAACGAGCAGCTTGCCGCGTCCCAGGTCCGCTTCTACGCGATCAACGGCGGCAACGATCTCGCGGGGCGTTTCTTGGCCCCAGAGGAAGCGGAGAGGCTGCGCTCGACCACGGACCACCGAGCCCACTGGCCGTACGCTCCCACCCTCGAGCCCCCCTGGTACGGGATGTATCACTAGCCGAGCATGGTGGACCCCGTCGCCCGCACTCCCGCCTCGTTTGGCCGGCGAGCCTGATCCCTTCCCTCTTCTACGCCCGACGACAGCGACGATCTTCTGTTCTCACGGGCGACGTGCCGACGACACACCAAACGGAAAGGATGGGGTACGATCGTGAACGTCAAGAACCCTCTCTATGAACCGGTTGCCGCATTGCTGCCTCCCGGCTGGGCGCTGACGGCAAAGAGGGATGCGGAGCTACTCATCAGCTCTCACACCATACGCTTGCAAGCCGACCCCCAGTCCAACGATCCCTTGGGACCTTTGTACGGCCCGTGCATGATTACGTTGGTGATCGTGGATCGAGTGGCGCCCGAAGAGATCGAGGACGTACGAAGAAGGAACGCGGCATTGATAGACGGGCTACCGGCCCAAGAGTCCAAGAACAACCTCAAGCAATGGCATGAAGCCAATGCAGATGTCCTGCAAATCATCAACTCCGAGCCTACCCATTACGCCGACAACTTCAGCGTTCGAATCCAATGCCGCAGGATACCCTACGGCGAACCGGCACATCAGGAGTACTTACGAATCATGGAAGCCTTGAACACCATGTTTAGAGCTTATCCAGCCTAGGCCTCCAAGGAAACCCGTGCCACTGCCTTTCTATTCAATGCCGTTTGAGGGGTATAGCCTGTGCGTTTCTTTGCGTGCGCCTCCATCCCACGCTTCGACCACGTCGAACCACTCCTGTAGTGTGCGATAGGTATTGGCTTTTTCCAGGTGCCCCCAGAACTTGTCCTTGCCGGTATAAATGATGTTCTCCCCCTCCGTGCCGGGAGGGCTCACGCCGCTTACAAACGCAGTGTTCGTAATATACCCGGCGTCCCCCGGAATCCAATCCGAATCGCTGCTGGCTGTATTTGTCTTAAAGGGAGCACCGGCGCCGCCTTCCATCGTCACACGCGTCGCTTGGTTGCAGGCCATTTCATAGTCATCGGGATTGACATTGATGTCTGCATGGGCCTTCTTTCGCCATTCTTCCAGGCTGGTGCCGCTTGGGGCTGGCTTCAATTCCCAGCCAGTAGGGCCGCCGCGTTGCCAGTATGTGGCGTTGCGCTTTTCGGTTACATTGAAGGCGTACTTCTTTTTCGAAGCAAAGCTTACGATACCTCGCCGCGCCGCCATATGGGCGCGGAAGCTCTCGTTGGCAGTCTTGGCGGTAGAGCCTTTCAGCTTAAAGACTCGAGGAGAGTTCAGTAAGGCTGTAAAGATTTCGTTCCAGATAGACGCTTTGACGATCGTGGGACACGAGTAGGTATCGCCGGTTTTCGTTGTTGTGTATCCCATGGTGTCTAAATCGACACCAGGGTCAACCTGTACCTTTCGCTGAACAGAGCGGTGGTTGACTTTGGCTCGGGATATGGTCGGCCTGTCGAGGTCGGCATAGAAGGTTCGTTGAGTTGAAGTTGAAGGCTGACCGCCGTTCTTTGAGCTGTCGAGCGTGGATTCAAGGCTGGGGAGGGCTCCTGGTGCACGGTCTTCCGCGCGCTCGTAGTTGTCATCCGGCTGGCCGATGGTGAGCTTGGCCTGGGCGCCGGCGGAGCCGAGAATGCGGCGGATCTCCGCCCGCCGCGCCTGTTGGCCAGGTCCCATCGGGTGGTGGACGTAGTGATGTTGCCTGTGGGCCGCAGGCGCCGATCGCTTGTCGGCTGTCGCAAAGGACTTCATGGAGTCACCCTCTGAGCTCGTGCGGCCTTGATCTTAGCTCTTCAGGAGGAGCTCCGTGCCGTGAGGGGCCAGTTCGCGCGCCGTAGCGTGACAGCTGCGCGCGATCGAAGGGGGCAGCCCTGGCTGATCGACGGCAGCAGGCTCGTGAGGACCACGCGCCGCGGGAGGTGGCGCGCCTGCCGCGCTTCTCTCCGCGGTCGGAAGCGGCAGGCTCGTCGTGCGGACGCGAAGGGGCGGGCGAGATCCACCTGGCGCGGCGCGAGCGTCGCGGTCCATGCGGCGCAAGTACGGTCTCGATCTGGAGGCGAGATTCCAGGGGGCCGTGCCCGGCCAGGCCGAGGCGTCGCCAGACTCGAAACCGATGGGGTCTGTGGTCATGGCGCTTCTCGAGGGTACACTGGAGAGCGCTCGCCGTCGTCCGATCGTCGGCAAGCCGGGCGAGCTGCCGAAGCCGACGGTCCGTCACGCCGCATGACCGAGTCCACGCCCAAGCCCCCGCAGGCCAGCGACGCCGAGATCGAGCGCGAGATCCGGGCGAGCCGCAAGGCCTCCGTCGCCGACGCGATCGCAAGGAGCGCCGCCGGACTCCTGAAGGGCACCTCGCCGGTGACCCGCAAGCAGCAGGCAGAGGCCGAGATCGAGAGCCTGCTAGAGCAGCATCTCCACGACACGGAGGGAGCTCTGGCGATCGTCCTCCTTCGCGAAGTCGCCGGCAGCGCGGTGCTGCTCGAAAGCTACGACGACCCGACCGCGGCTCTGCGGCGGGTCGTCGAGGGGCTCCTGGGCTCGCCGGGGAGCCTGCGCCGGCTCGTCAAACGGACCGACGCCGAGTGGGGCCGCATCTACCTCGCGCCCCCGCATTTCGACGCGCAGGGGGTATCGCCGGACGCCGACGATCCCTACACGCTCGACGGAGTCCGCGCCAGGCTGGTGGACCTGCTGACGCGGCTGCAGGGCGGCGAAGTCGCCGACTAGCAGCGTCGCCTACCTCTCGAGTCGGGCAATCGGACGCCCCCGCTCGGCGGCCTCCGGCCAGTTCGACGAGGCGCGGCACCGCCACCTGCTGGGGCCTGCCGGGCACCCTCCGGGCCGGCAGCTGGGTAACACCTGCTCCATTCGAACGCCCCTTCAACCATGAGTCGCGCAACGACGCCACGCACGATCTGGGGCGGCCACGACCCACATGACGAGCGAGGACCGGGCCGGGTCCGAGGCGCCGGAACAACCGCGACACCAACCACGTCCGCTTTCGTCGAGGGCACTGCCGACCAAGAGAAGACTGGCGACCACAGTGGCCCCGGCGATCCACACTCAATTTGAGAGGTACTGTTCATGACCAACACACGCTTTCGATCGAGATTCTCTTCAGGCATTACTTTAGTGCTTCTTTCTCTGCTGATCCCAACCGCTGCGTCGGCGCAACGACTCTTCGAGCTCTCGCCCTCGACAGATGCGAGCCAGGACGCACGAGCCATTCAGACCAACGTATCGCTTGCCAGCCAGTTGGCAACCGACTCCCTCGTCAAGATGACCCTGCCGAGCGGGAAACAGGTCTCAGGTACCGTCAAGGAACGTCTCGTTGGCGCCGACCTCAAGAGGGACCTGGGCCCCCGCGAGACCGCGAGAATTCCGGTAGCCTTCGATGATGGCGCCGGTGGCCTGGTATACATCGTTACCAACAACACGATCACCGGGGTCATTCTCCACGACGCCAAGACGAGGGAATTCTTCCGGGCGACCTTTGACAGCAACGGGCGCGGCGTCCTCAGGCAGGTAGATGCCAACGACTACGTCTGTGTAGATTTTCCGCGGGAGCCAGAGGGCGCGGCCGCCGACAGCGAGCTCGCGCGCACCATGGCGGCGCTGGAGTCGACTCCGGACTTGACGACGCTGCAGAACCTGGAGAGCAAGCCCGGCGCTTCCAAGACGCTCTACCTGGACTACTGGGGCGGAACCATCTCCGGCACTGCTTGGAATGACAACTACAACAGCGGCAACGATATCAACTATACGCCATACGACACCGACGGCAACGTGGGGAGCTTCTCGTCGACCGAGCGGCACGTCATGTGGTTGGGATGGCGCGAGACCGTCGAAGACTACGCGGCGTACGACATCAACGTCACGACCCGCACTTCCGTCTATGCTGCAACGCCGATCGCGAACCGCTCCCGGATCATCGCGACCACGACCGACTACTTCTACCCAGGAGCGGGCGGCGTAGCCTATGTCGGCATCTTCGGTAACGCCAGTGATTACTACAAGACGGGCTGGGCGTGGAACAGCTCGGTAGGAAGTCTGGGGATGACCATCGCCCATGAGGCGGGTCACCAGATGGGCTTGGGACACGACGGCACCTCCGCGCTCTCATACTACGGAGGCCATGGGGTCTGGGGTCCCATCATGGGGGCTCCTTTTTGGAAGCCCTACGTGCAGTGGAGCCAGGGCGAGTATCCCGACGCGAACAATTCGGAGAACGACCTGGCCACGATCGGCGCCGTCTTGGGGACCGACCCGGACGATGCCGGGGACTCCGTTGCAACCGCCACGCCTCTGCCTTTCCCGGTCGAGGATTTCGAGGGGCATATCACTCCGGACGGTCTGTTTGGTGACGTCGACGTCTACTCATTCACGCTCGGCTCCGCCCGTACGGTGCACTTCGAGTTGAGTCCTCTGCTGGGCGATGCGGGTGAGAGCCGTGCCGCCAACCTCGCGATGAACGCCACGCTCAGGGAGGGCCCCACGGTCATCTCCAGCATGACCTCGGGCGACAACGCGCCGCTCGATCCCACGACCAACACACTCGTGTACGACGGAATACTTCCGGCGGGAACGTACTCCATCGAGATCCAGGCCGTCTCGCCGGATTCCAATTGGGCCACCGGCTTCGGAGAGTATGGCAACGGCGGTGAGTACAGAATCACCCTCCTGGAGGTCCCGAACATCGAGGTCCCCGGGCCGGTCGACTTCGGCGAGGTCTGTGTTGGAAGCACGAAGAACGAAGCGCTCGATGTCTGCAACACGGGGTCCGCCGATCTCGCCGTGGCGTCCATCGCATCCTCGAACGCTCAGTTTGGGGTCACCCCGCCGCTGCCAAGCGGATATCCACTCAATGTGCTGCCCGGAGCATGCTTTCCCTTTCAGGCGTTCTTCGGCCCGACAAGCTCCGGGCCGCAAGCCGGACAGCTGGCCATCGCCAGCAATGACCCGGATGAGCCGATCGTCAACGTACAGGTTGAAGGGCTCGGCACGCTGCAAGACATCCAGGTCGCCGGCTCCACGAGCTTCGGAACCGTCTCGGCGTGGTCGTCGGGAGAACAGTCGGTGGAAGTATGCAACATCGGTCTGTGCGGCTTGACAGTCAGCTCGGCCTCGTTGAGCTGCCCGGACTTCACGATCGTGACCAACCCTCTTCCTGCCGCGTTGGGTCCCGGATCCTGCACCAGCCTGACCGCTAGATTCACACCGACCGTACCCGGTTCTCCCTCGTGTGTGCTGAGCGTGAACAGCGACGATCCCGATACGCCGGTGGTCAATAGAACGCTGACCGCACGCACATCTCCGGCGTTCAGCATTCACGCGGGGATCGCGAACGCCAAGGGTGCTCTCAAGAACACCAACGACGATGGAATGACGATCAACTTGGACTTCGTCTACGACGTGAACGCACACTGGGCCTGGGATGTGCGACTGGGAACGTCTGAGCTCGCTGGCAAGGCCGCGAATCCGGACGTCGACATCTGGAGCCTGGCAGGCAACGCCAGATACACGTTCAATCCCCTCGCCTCGTGGCATGTGTTCATCAACGGCGGGCTTGGGCTGTATCAGTTCGATCCCGGAGACCTGGAGGGCGGCGGCAACCTGGGGCTGGGATTGCAGTTCCCGATCGACCCCCGCTTCAGCCTCGAAGCGACGTACAATTACCACGATGCGTTTACGGCTTCGACGGACTTGAAGTACGACCAGATCCAGCTGGGGCTATTGGTCTCGTTCTAGGCGTCCAACAGGATTCTGGCGGCCCGTTCGTAGTCACTGCAGGGGCATGCCTTTTCGGCGGCGGCGGCCTTTCGGTCGTCGCCGTCTTCTTCGTCCGGCTCGTTCCTGGCCACTCCTCTGGCCCCTCCTCTGGCCTCTTCCTCGGCTTGGTGCGGGAATCTCGGTGGCGGACCGAAGGGGCGATCCATGGCGTCGTCAACCCGCACGCCGGGCGCGCCGTGACCGCGCTCAGCCTCCCCCCAAGGGCGGGAGAGGCTACCTATCCCGGTGGGTGTTGTCCGGGATCGGGGACGTCGGTAGCTTGCCGCAGTCCTCGCGATCGAGGCCGGCCCCGTGAAGTCGCGGTCCAATCAGCCGGTCGACGGCCGGCGACTGGAGCGGGATCTCCGATCGCACGAGCGGTCAGAGCACAGTCGGTGCTCACCCCGCGACCGGGAAGAAGGGGGAGTGGCGACATGAGCTCGAGACGGATGGCCAGCGGCGGTTGGATCGTGGCGGCGGTACTCCTGGCGGCCATCGGCGCCGCGGCGGACGATCTGCGCGGCGGCCTGCTCTACGACAAGTGGTGGCTCATCAACGGTGCCGAGGAGCCGACGGGGGACCATCCGCTCTACCCCCCCGTGGGCCAGCAGACCGGCAGCACGACTTTTCGCTGCAAGGAGTGCCACGGTTGGGACTACAAGGGGGCCGACGGGGCCTACGGATCCGGTTCCCACTACACGGGGATCGCGGGAGTCTTCGGCACCACGATGTCGCCGCTGGAGCTCTTCGCCCTGATCCGGAGTCCCGATGGCGACGGAACCGGCGGCACCGTGGTCAACGGGCACGATTACGCGACCTACGGCCTCACCGACACCGACATCTGGGACCTGGTCGACTTTCTGTTGATCCGGCTTCTCGATACCGACCTCTACATCGGTTCGCACTTCGAGTTCCTCGGCGACGCGGCTCAAGGAGAGTCGAATTACAACAGCACCGGCGAGTGCTTTGTCTGTCACGGAGTGGACGGCACGGAGATCAACATGGGTACGCCCGAAGACCCGATCTGGGTCGGCACCGTGGCGGCTCTCAATCCCTGGGAGTTTCTTCACAAGGTCCGCTTCGGCAACCCTGGAACCTCGATGCCGAGCTGGCACGAGCAAGGTGGCGACGATCAGGGAGCCGCCGACATCGGCGCCCACTCCCAGGAGGATCTCCCTGGAGGAATCCCCGGCGGGCTTCTGATCTTCGGCGACGGATTCGAGAGCGGCGACCTCGAGGCCTGGTCGCAGGTGGTTCCCTGACGCCTCGTCGCCGCGCTCGATTCGCAGGAGACCCGGTCTGCCAAGCGGTCTTGCTTGCGGGTGTCCGAGAGGCCTCATGGACCTCATGGCGGCAGGCTAGAGCGTCACCGAGACGGCTCCCCGCGCGAGGGTGATCGTAACGGAGCTCAGCACGGGCCCTTCGACGAGGGCCAGGCTCAGGTACTTCGCGTCGATCCGATTGGAGAAGGTCCCCGGCGCGCTGGCGGCGCGGCGCGACATGTCGCGCAACGCCTTGTTGACCTTCTTCGCCGGCTTGTCGGACAGGAGCGCCCGGCGCGCCTTGACGCAGCCCTCGATGAAATCGTAGCCGCTGCGCACGTACCCCCAGACCTCGAAGGTGGGGCCGGCGGACAGCCGCCCGCCGTCGACGACCGGGGCGGGGAACTTCTTGAAGGCGTCCGGGGTGCTCTGGACCTGGGCGATCCCTTTGTCGGTGATCAGCGCCGAGAGCAGGTGGTGCTTGCGGCCGTCCTGGACCGTGAGGTCGAACATCTCCAGCGCCGTCTTGAACTTGCCCCACAGGAGCTGCCTGACCTCCGCGTCCTTGAGCTGCGGCTGGTCCACCAGGAAGGCGTGGCGCAGCGCCTCGGGCGGAAAGGAGAGGTCGAGGGTGAAGCTGTAGCTGCCGTCCTCGGCGAGCAGGCGCTGCTCGAGGGCCGCTGCCGCGTCCGCTTCGAGCGGCTTGAGCTGCCGCGCCGCGTTCAGGTGGCTCGGCACGAGCTTGCGAATCCGATTCAGCCTGGCGAACTCGCTACGGCGGTGGATGGTGGCGCTGAAGCCGGCGCCGGGCTCGAGATACAGCTTGTCGTCGTCTCGACGCTGCGCCCCGCCGTAGAGGTCGAAGACGAAGGACAGCTCCTGGATGCGCCGGCCGACGCTCGAGTACAGCTCGGTGGCGGCCTGCCCGACGATGTAGACCGAGTCGTCACCGAGGTCGGTCTCGACCGTCAGCTCGTCCCAGCTCTTCACGGTCTTGCCGAGCTCGAGGCCCAGGAGGTTCAGCTGGAGGCTGAAGCTGCGGCTGCGCCGGAGGGTGTCCTTGAGCGCGCCGCTCACCAGCTCGACGCCGTGGGCTCCGGGCCCGTTGGCGCGCAGCAGGCCGGGATTGAAGTTGCCCTTCATCGCTTTCAGGCAGGCGTCGGCCGCGGGCTCGTTGTCGAGATCGAAGTCGAGCACGACCAGCGCTTCCTTCGTGCGGCTGCGATTCACCCCGAGGCTGAGCTCGGCCTGCATCCCCTGCTCGGCCCGTTTCAACATCTGGTCGCGGACCTTCCCGCGCAGCGCGTCGTACCCCTCGAGCCAGCCGAAGAGCTTGCCGCTCACCCTCGCTAGCGGCTGGCTCAGGGCCGACAGCTGGTGGTCGACGAACTTCGCGAGATTCGGCTGCGCCGCGCCGAGCCGGTCCGCCAGCGACTCGATCATCCCCTGGACCGGCGCGAGAGCCTGCTGGACCAAGGCGCTCTGCGAGGACAGCTTGCCCCCGAGCTGCTCGAGCTTGTCGAGACCGACGTCCTCGAGGGTCGAGCCCAGAGCCTCTTCGACGGCCCTCTTGGCCTCCTCCCCGAGCCCTGCCAGCTCGGACTGCAGAGCGCTCACCTTCTGCTTCAACTCGCTCACGTCGCGCACCAGCCGATCGGGCAGCGCGAGCGCGCGGCCCAGCACTCCGTCCACGAACTCGTCTTCCTGCGTCAGCGCGAGGCTCGCCTTCACCTCGAGACCGGCGCCCACGAAGTGGCCCTTCTTCTTGTGGAGCGAGACTCGCCTCCAGCTCGGCTTGTCCGCCCGGGTGACGAGGACGCTCAGCTGGCCGCTGAGCCCCGCGGCGAGGGTCAGTCCCGCCGTCGCTTCGGTCTTCACGCCACCGAGGTCGCCGACCTCGAGCCTGTCGAGCGCCGTCCCGGCAAGCGCGCGGACCGTGCCGTACGACCAGCCCGCGGTCGCCGACAGCGCGGCGGTCCCCTGCATCTCGTACTGCAAGGTCTCGCCCTCGTCCATGGAGCGCAAACGGCTGAGCGTAAAGGGATTGCCGGCCATCGCCGGCAGCAGGTCGACCAGCGCCGCCAAGGCGCCGTCCGTCTGGCGATGCCGCCGGTGCACCGCCAGCGTGACCCCGCCGCCGGCCTCCGCGTCGACCCCGGCGTTCCATCCCGCGCCCTCCACCTGGGTGTCGAAGCCGGCGCTCGCACTGCCGACGACGATCCCCGAGGCGTAGGCCACGCCCGTCTCGCTCGGGTCGCCCTGGATGTCCTCCAGGTCGAGAGGCGGCTCCAGCCCCCGCGTGAGGTGGACCGCCGCCCCGATCGACCCCGAGAGCTTCAGGCGGCCGATCGAGCCCAGATTCTCCTGCGTCCCAGCGCTCTTGTTCAGGGACTTCACGAAGTGCCCACTCGCCGGCTCGACCTCGGCGATCGACTGCCTCAGCTTGCCCACCAGCTCCAGGGCCTCTTTCGCCCGCGCCTCGAACTCGCTCATTCCCATCTCCCGATTCCTCCCCACTGTCTTCTCAACCGTACATGATTCGGTGATCCGGACAAGACGCGGCACGAGCCCTCGAGGCCGTACCCGCCACCCCCGCGACCCCGTATGCTTGGACCCGCGGAGGGGTGGCTGAGCGGCTTAAAGCACTGGTCTTGAAAACCAGCGAGCCTTCACGGGCTCCGCGGGTTCGAATCCCGCCCCCTCCGCCAACTAGAACCCGGTTCGCTCACGAGACGCCCGCCCCAGTCGAAGAGTCCGTCGTCAATTGCCAGCTTCGCTATCTACCTCTACGAGAGACCGGCAGCGCTCAGATCGTCGAGAAGACCGGTCAGCACCGAAGGGTCTTTGTAGGGCTGACTCTCGGCAAACTTCGAGAGCGAGAAGTCGGACTTCAGTCGGCGAATCTGGCTCAGCACAGGCGCGGCAGCCCCTACATCGCCCGAAGCGACCAGCGCTGCAGCCAACACGACGTGAGCTTCGAGCGTGTCCGGCGCGATGTCGATCGTGCTTCGCGCCGCGTCGGCGGCCTCTGCGTGCTGCCCGGCAAGGTAGTGGGCGGTAGCCAGCACGGCGGGGAACACCGGCGGAGTCAAGGGGGTGTGACGGATCGCCTGTTTGGCAAGCTCGATCGCCTCTCCCGGCCTACCGGCGTAGTTGTAGATCGCGCCCTTCAACGCGTACGCCCAAGGGCAGTTCGGTCGATCCAGCACGGCTCTGTCGGCGGCTCTCATGGAGCCGTCGTGATCCTTGCGCAGCAGCAGGACCATGCCCCGGATCATCTGCGCGAAGCCGGTCGGATCGTCCAGCGCGATGGCCCGATCGGCGCTCTCGAGGGCCAGTTCCAAGGAGGCCTCGCGGTTGTCACTGTAGTCCAGGATGGCCTCGAAGTAGTGGCTGAACGCACTGAAGATGTGGGCGTGCGGATCCTCCGGTTCCATTCCGGCGACCTCGTCCAGCAGCAGCCGTGCGGCGGCGAGATCTTCACGCCTGAGCGTGAAGAACGCGGCCAGGGCCCGGTAGTAGGTGTCACGGGCCTTCGGATCCTTCATGGAGCGTTGGAGAACCCGGTGGCTCTCGCCGTGGATGAGCTTGACGTCGAGCGCTTCCACGATGTTCTGGTTGATCTCGTCTTGCAACTCAAACAGATCGTCGAGCTTGCTGTCGTAGCGTTCGGCCCAGAGCGGCTCACCCGTCTGCGCATCGACTAGCCGAGCGGTGACGCGCACCTGGTTTCCGGCCTTACGGACCGTGCCCTCGAGCACATAACGAACTCCTAGTTCGGACCCGACCTGTCGGGGCGTCGTCGAGCGGTCCTTGTAGAGTCCGGTCGAGGTCTGGGAAATCAGGAACAGACCCGATATCTTCACCAGGTCGGCGTTGATATCGGTCCAGAGACCTGCAGCGAAGTAGTCCTGCTCGGGGTCTCCGCTCAGATTGACGAACGGCAGGACCGCCAGCGAGGGTCGCTCTGGGAGGGGCAGGTTGCTCGCTCCGCTGGGCGTCGATCGACCGGATCGCGCGGAGTTGTTCATCTCCTTCCGTACACCTTCGAGGTCCTGGCAAAGATCTTTGGCGGTCAGGTAACGATCGTCCCGGTTCTTGGCGAGGCACCGCGCGAGGATGCGATCGATGTCAACCGGAAGCTCGGTTCGCCGGTCGCACAACGGCGCCGGGGTGTCGCGCAGGATGGCCGACATCAGGTCGGCCGCGGAGTCGCCCGCGAATGGCCGGCTCCCCGCCGCCATCTCGTAGAGGATGGAACCGAGCGAGAAGACATCCGAGCGCGGATCGACCGGGAGCCCCTTGGCCTGCTCGGGCGACATGTACGGGACGGTGCCGAGAACGGTCCCCGTGCGGGTCAGTGGACTCTCCAATGTCGGAGCCGCCTCGCTGACCTCCTGGGGTTCCTGTTCGGCCAGCTTGGCCAGACCAAAATCGAGCACCCGCAGACGGTCATCCTCGCCGACCATGATGTTGCTGGGCTTGAGATCGCGATGGGTGATGCCGCAGTGATGCGCGGCGCCCACCGCGTCGGTCAGCGGGATCGCCAGATCGAGAAACGCCTCGAGCCCCAGCCCGGTCGGCGGGATCAGTTGGTCCAGCGTCTTGCCCCGCACCAGCTGCATCGTGAAGAACTGCAGCTCGCCCGATCCGCCGTCCAAGGGCGCCGCTTCGATGCTGTGGATGGCAACGATGTTGGGGTGATCGAGGGCGGCGACCGCCTCGGCCTCGCGCTGGAAGCGGTCTCGACTGGCGGCATCACCCATGACTTCCGGCGGGAGCAGCTTGAGAGCGACTTGGCGCTTGAGCCGTGTGTCCTCTGCCAGATACACCTCGCCCATGCCGCCCTTGCCGAGAGAGGCGGTGATCCGGTAGTGCGCGAGTGTCTTGCCGATCAAGAGGGCAGTCTATCTGTCGTGGTCCACTCTTGGTCCACTGGACCGCAACTCCTCATCACTCTCACCACTCACGACAACGACTGCGCCCCTCCAAAAGGCCCGTCTCTTCGTTGTCATCAGTGGTCACCAGTCGCCGTCAGTAGCAGCTCCCTGGTCTTGAAAACCAGCGAGCCTTCACGGGCTCCGCGGGTTCGAATCCCGCCCCCTCCGCCAGTTTGGGCCTGTTGAGTCGGGGGGACTCACCCCTCGTGGTCCACTGGTGGTCCAATTCGAGTGGACCGCGAACGGCCGGAGAAGCGCCTCGGTCTCGAGCGGCTCGCTCGCTAGCTGTTGCGGCCGCCCCTCTCGCTTGAGCTTCGAAGCGCCGGCAGTCTGCCCTTGCGGCGAGCTAGGTGTCCGTGCGCCCGGTTGATGGACCCAAGCGTGCTTTCAGGCCCAACAGCCGAGCCGTCGCTCGAGTCTGGCCGCGAGGACCCTCGCTGGCTGCCGTCATTCACCCATCCGCCTGCTCCGAGCGCTGACGACTCCTCGTAGCGGCCGTTCGTAGCGACCGTCGCCGGCTGCTAGACTGGCTTCGGGCCCGGGGGAGATCCCATGAGCACTCTGCACCGCTTCACTTGCTGGCCTTCGATGATGTTGATCGCCGGCGGGGTCTGGGCCCAAGGTGCGGCTCAAGGTGCGGCCCCCGCCTTACCGGGACCCGCGATCTTTCGCGATCGCACCGAGGTCCATGTGGTCAATGTCGAGGCCCTGGTCACCGACGCCGAGGGCCGGCCGGTGACCGGTCTGACGGCCGAGGACTTCGAGGTTCTCGAGGACGGCGAGCCGGTGCTGGTGAGCAACTTCTACGCCCTCGAGAGCGGTAGGTCGGCAGAGGCTCCGGGGGTCCTCCCCGGCGAGACCGGCGCCGAGGCGCCGGCGCGCGCCCGGGATCCGGAGCGCCCCCTCAACCTCATCCTCTTCATCGACGACACCAACCTCACGCCGACCAACCGCGGCCGCCTCTTCGAGCGCCTACGCGAGTTCCTCACCGAGCGGTGGCGTCCGGATCTCAGGGTGATGGTGGTGAGCAATGACCGCGAGCTGATGATCGAGCGTGGTTTCAGCACCTCCCCGCGCGAGGTCTTCGCGGCCCTCGCGGAGCTCGAGAAGCGCACCGTAGAGGGCTCCCAATTCGAGCTCGAGCGGCGCGCCTTGCTCGGGGACATCGCCGCCATCAACGTCGAGGCCGGGAGCGGTCTCTTCCACACCCGCGGCGCCAACGCCGACGCCAGCCAGGACGAGGTCAGCGAGGGGGTCCGGGCTGAAGCCACGGCCCTGGTACCGCGGATCCGCGCCTACAGCCAGCAGCGGCTGCAACAGGTCCACAACAGCATCGGCGTCCTCGGGCGGCTGGTCGACACCCTCGCCGGCGTGAGCGGCCGCAAGGCGGTGCTCTACGCCAGCGACGGTCTGCCGCTGCGCCCCGGTGACGATCTCTTCGAGGCCTGGGAGAGCCAGGTGAAGATCCTCTCGGAGGTAGCGCCGAACTTCTCGGCGGGAATGGAGTCGAATCGCTACACCGCCGTCGACGGCTTCCAACACCTGGTGGCCGACGCCAACGCCGCAGCGGTGACCTTCTACACCCTGAGCATCGCGCCACCGTCGACGGTGCGCGGCGCCGACGTCCGAACCCAAAGCACCTGGAGCTCGCGCGTCGCGTCCCTCGAGGAGGCCAGCCGCCACGATTCCATGGAGCTCATGGCGGAGGGCACCGGCGGCCGCACGGCGTTCTCCGCCTCGGTCCTCGGCGCGGCGCTGACGGGGGTTCTCGACGACTTCGACAATCTCTACTCGCTGGGTTACGCGGCGCAGCTGCGCGGCGACGGCGAACCGCGGCGCATCACCGTGCGCCTGCGCTCACCCCAAGACGGCTGGAAGCTGCGCTATCGGCGCTTCTTTCGCGACAAGAGCGACGACGAGCGCCTCGCCGAGAGGACCCTGACGGCGCTGGTCCTCGACGACGCCGACAACCCCCTGGCCATCGCCCTCGACGTGCGCGAAACCGTGGCGCGGGAGGACGGCACCTACGAGGTGCCGTTGCTGGTCAGCATCCCTCTGGGACGGCTGGTGCTGCTCCCCGGCGAGCAGTACCACGACGGGCAGGTCTCGATGTACATCGCCGTCCGCGACGAGGATGGGCGCACCTCGAGGGTCAACAAGCACCTGTGCCCGGTGCGCATCCTCAACTCGGAGGTGCTCGTGGCCCTGGGGCGCAACGCCGCCTGCGGTGTGCGCCTGCTGATGCGGTCGGGTCACCAGCGGTTGTCGGTATCGGTGCGCGACGAGCTGGCGCTGGTCGATTCGACGGTAGCCCTCGAAGTCGATATCCCGCCCGCCGAGCCCGCCCTGGCGGCGAGCTCGAGCGCCGTGGAGGGTGCCCTCTGAGCTTGCGGCGACTCGGTCGTGGAAGCCAGGGCCGGAGCCCGGCGCTGACCGCTGCGGTCCTCGGACACCGCCACCGCTGGGTGATCCGGGTCGGGCTCGGGCTGATCCTCGCCTCGGTCGCGCTGCCGCCCGCGGCCGAATCCCAGACCCCCTCGCCCAGCCCGGCGCCGCCGATCCTCGAGTCCGTGTCCACCGGGGGCATCGAGACCCGCGCCGTGGCCCTGATCCTCAGCGGTCAGCAGGGCGGGGATCTGGCGAGCGAGGCCGGCGTCTTTCCTAGGCCCGGCGGCGGGGTCGACTTGGTGCTCGATGTCGACGGGGCCAGCCTGTTCGCGAGCCGCGACGAGAGCGGTGCCGCCGGGTCTCTCCCGGCGAACCCGACGGACCCGTCGGGGAGCGTGCCGGAGCCCGTCATCATCGAGATCTACGCCTATGCCCTCGACCCCGGGGGGGGTCTGCGGGGCTACCTCACCGAGGCCTTCCGGCTCGAGGACGCGGCGCAGATCCGCGCGCGGGCTAGCGGCGGCATCAAGTTCCTCGGGCGCATGGCCTTGGCTCCCGGGGACTACAGCCTGAGGCTCCTCGCCCTCTACCGGCGCGCCGATCGTTTCTCTCTCCTGGCCTTGCCCTTCACCGTCCCCGGCGAGGTCGCGGGGCCAGGCGGCGGCCCGCCCTTCCTGGTGCTCGAAGCGGCGGCACCGTGGGTCCTCGTGCGCCAACCGGAGCGCGGTCAGGCCCCGCCGGTGGCCGGTGGTCCGCCCTGGTCCGACGGCGCAGGCTGGTGGGTGCCGGCGGTGCACCCGGTGGTGGCTGCCGGCGAAGACGTCCGCCTCGTCTCCGCCGGCGAAGGGCCGGTCACGGGCCGTCTGCTCGACGCCGAGGACCGGCAGACGGTGTACGAAGCGCAGCTGGTGCCCGACGAGACACCGTCGCCGGTGGCGGGTTTCACCGGCCTGAGGCTGCCCGTGGCGGGCCTGACCGGGGGTCTCGCCGATGACCTCGAGGCCGGCGAATACTTGCTACAGCTGGGTGGTGGCGAGGCGCCGGCCCTCGCCCTGCGACTGGTGGCGCCCGGGGGGGAGGCGAGACCGTGGTTCGTGGCCGACAGCGCCGCCACCGCCGGCCCGGCGGCCCGACCCGGCGGTCTGCCGGCGCCGCCGCCGGCCAGCGGAGAGCCCCCGGGAGATCGTGCCGGCCTCACGCGCGCCTACGCCGAGGCTCTGCTGCCGCTGGCCGGTGAGCGACCCGAGGACGCCGTGTCCACCCTCGCCGACTTCGAGCGCGGCCAGATCGGTCAGGGCTCGCCCTTGCGCCGGGCGCAGCTGGCCGATGCGGAGGACCAGATCGCGGCCCAGGCGCTGGTCTTGGCCGGTGGCGACGCGCGCGTGCTGCTGCCTCTGATCTGGCTCCACGGGGAGGCCTACCGCGGCTATCACCGCCGCGCCGAGTACCTCCTGGCGGTGCATTCGAGGCAGCAGGTGCTGCGCCTGGGAGAGCTCTACACGAAGCGTCTCGGGGATCCGCGCGAAGCCCGGTGCGACCTCGCCGTCGTGGTGTCGGGCATGGCGGGCTATCTGCAGGAGATCGGCGCCAACCTGGAGGCGCAGCAGGCCTTCGAACGCGGTCTCGAGCTCGACGGTGACAACCCGGCGGCCCTCCTCGGCCTTGCGGTGATCCACGAAGCCTACGGCGATTACGACAAGGCCCTCGAGCTGTTGGGACGCCTGGCGAAGCTGCGCCCGGAGAGCGCCGAGGTGCGCCTGCGCTTGGGGATCAACCTGCGGCGCAGCGGTGCCCTGCGGCCGGCGGCGGAGACTCTGGAGAGCGGTCTCGGGGCGGATCGGCCGACCTGGGTGCGGTCGCTGGCCTTCCAGGAGCTGGCGGCTCTCGAGGACGCCCAGGGGCGTTCGGTGGAGGCCGTGGCGTGGCTGCGGCGGGCGCTGGTGGAGATCCCGGGCGAGCAACAGCCCCGCCTCCAGCTCGCTTCCCTGCTCGATCGCCTCGGGCGACCAGCGGAGGCCACGGCGCTGGTCGAGGAGATCGCGGTGGAGCGCGCCGGAGCACCGCCGACGTCTCGTTTCCGCTACAGCCAGTGGCCGCGGTGGGCGCTGCTCGAGGGTTCCCGCCGCCTCGAGGCTCGGGTGCGCGACGCGATGCCGGAGCTGGCGCTGGCGGTGTTGCGGATGAACCGCCGGGCACCGCTGCCCGGGGCGGCCGAGAAATCCGTCGACGGGGCCGCCGAGGGCGAAAAGGAGGGTAGGCCATGAGCCGGCGGGTCCTGAGCCGCCGGGCATCGCGGTGGGTGAGCTTCGCATTGCTGGCCGCTCTGAGCGCGGCCGCGAGCCGAGGCCAGCAGGAGATCTCGGTCACTCTCGACCGGCCCAACGCCTTCGAGCCAGCCTTTGGCAAGGTCGAGATCGAGGCCGTGGTGGTGGCCCAACAGCCCATCGAGCGCTTGGTCTTCTACGTCGACGGTCTGGTGGTGGGGGAGACGCGCCAGCCGCCGCACCGGGTCACCGTCGACCTGGGCGACGACGTCGACACCCGCGACTTCTACGTCGTCGCCTACGGTGCCGACGGCAGCACCGGCAGCGCCACCCGGACGACGCCGGGGATCCGCATCGACGACCAGATCTCGATCCGGCTGCAACAGCTCTACATCACCGTCACCGATGCGGCCGGGAAGCGAGTCCTCGACCTCGAACCCGACAGCTTCCGCATCCTCGAGCAGGGCAAGCCGCAGGAGCAGGTCACCTTCGCCCGTGACGACATCCCTTTCACGGCGCTGGTGATGGTCGATTCGAGCGCCAGCATGGCCGGCGCCAAGCTGCGCTCCGCCCTGAGCGGCGCCCGGGCCTTCTTCGAGGGGATGAGGACCCTCGACGAGGGCAAGCTCATGGTGTTCTCGGACCGGATCCTCCACCGCACCCCTTTCACCACCTTTCCGGAGGTCCTCACCGCCGGTCTCGCCCGGGTCAAGGCCACCGGTGGTACGGCCCTCAACGATCACCTCTACCTCTCACTCAAGCAACTCGAGCAGCGCCAGGGGCGGCGGGTGGTGATCCTGCTCTCCGACGGCATCGACTCTCACAGCGTGCTGTCGGCGTCGGCGGTGGCGGCGGTGGCGCGGCGCTCCCAGGCACTCATCTACTGGCTCCGTTTACCCTATCGTGCGGGCGCTCCGGCGGGCTCACCGCCGAGCCTGACGACGCCCTGGCGCAGCTCCTCGGAATATGCGCGGGAGTACGAGGCGCTGGGGCGAACGGTGGCGGAGAGCGGTGGCCGGATCCTCGAGCTGCCCGCCATCGAGGGGGTGGGCGAGGCATTCGGCGAGGTCCTTGCGGAGCTGCGGGAGCAATACGTGCTCGGCTACTACCCGCGGACGGCGGCCCGCGACGGCTCCTGGCGCCGTGTGGAGGTCAAAGTCGTTGGCCCGAGGCTGGTGGTGCGCAGCCGCGGTGGCTACGTCGACCAATAGACCGTGGACGAATAGAAAGGGGGGGGCCCGAAATCTGGGACTTGACCTCTCGTCCTCGCCCAGGAGAAGAGCGCCGGTGATGCCGAGAGCCTCCCTGGGGCTGTGGAGTTTCCGATGCTGACAGTCATTGTGTTCGCAGTAGTCTTCGCCAGCCAGATCTATCTGTTGTCGGTCCATTTACCGCGCAAGCTCACGGCCCGGCGCGCTGCAGAATCTCCGGAGTGGCAGCAGGCGCTGCAGACGTCGCGCTTCTACGCGCCGGCCAACATTGCGTTGGCCGTGGCCGGGGCCATCCTGCTGTCGGCGTTCTTGTTCACCGATGCACTGGCCGCGATGACGCCGGCGTTGCTGGCGATCGGCGGCTACTTTTTCCTTCAGATGGCTCCGCTGGCCATCGTCGCCGGGCCGGTACTCGCGCGATCGCCGGCGACGGCGAACGCGGCGGACGTTTCCAGGCCGGCGCGGCTGGCGGATTTCGTGTCGCCGCTGCTCATGGGCCTAGCCGTGGCGTTGGCCGTCGGGTATCTCGCAACGCAATCGGCCCTCTGGGACGGAACCTGGGACAAGCGGATGCTCAAGGTCCCCATCTTTGCAGCCGTCCAGTTGTTTCTGGTCGGCAACCTCACGTGGCAACTGGCAGCGACGCGACGAGCCGCCGAAGCGGATCGGGCCGAAGGCATACAGGCTTTGGCAAGTATGGCGCCCATGTTCACGCTGCTGAGCATTGGCATCAGTGGGTATTACTTCGGAAAGGACATACTGTTCGCGCTTGAGGTGCAAGCGTTGCGCCCGGTCATGATGAGTGCCTTTCTGCAACTACTGGCGCTCTTGGCGATTCACCATGTATTCCACTGTGCAGTGTCAAGTAGCGACACACCTCGCTCTACGAAGGCGCCCGCAGTGACCGGGTGGCCGAGGTCTGGACTCTTACGGTGCCACCGCGCCCGGCTGTCGAGGTGGACATGAGCTCGGCGGAGGTGGACATCACCGGCGTCAGCGGCGGCGCCGAGGTCAGCGCCGGGCGCGGCTCGGTGCGCATCGACGTGCCGAAGGGCGACCTACGGGTGGCGTTGACGGTAGGGGACGTCGACGTCACCAGTGGATCGAGCTCGCTCGGCGAGATCGACCTCGAGTCGACCGTCGGGTCGACCAAGCTGTGGATGAACGGCGCCCGCATCAAGTACCCGAACCCGCCCGGACCCGGCAGCTCGGTCTCGGTCTCCGGAAAAGGCGAGGACACAGTGATCGTCGACGTCGAGGTTGGCGACATCGCGGTCGACGTCGGCGGCGACGAGGGATGAAGCGGGTCGGGCTCGGGCTGGCCGCAGCCTTGATCCTGGGCTTGGGAGTCCTCCACACGTACTTCCCGTTGCCCTACGTCTACCGCGTCTTGGCCTATCGCGACGCCGATTTCGAGGACATCCACCGGTTCCCGGCCCGAGTCATCGCCGGCGCCGCAACCCCCACCGAACTGCCGTCGGCAAGCGACGGGCGAGGGGCGGTAGCGATTGCGGCGCACCCGGACGTCGACAGCCTCGATACCCTGCTGGCGGCGACCGAGACGACTGCTTTCGTAGTGGTCCACCATGGTGAGATCGTGGCGGAGCGCTATCTCCGCGGCGACTCCCGGGCCAGCCTTCAGAACACGTTCTCGGTCACCAAGTCGATCGTTTCCGCGCTCGTGGGCCTGGCTATCCGCGATGGCGCGATCGAGCTCGACGCCCCGATCACCCGCTACCTGCCCGAGCTCGCCGAACGCGACCCGCGCTTTGGCTCGATCACGGTCGAGCACCTTCTCGACATGCGTTCCGGCATCCGCTACTCGAACGACGTCGAGTTCCCGATCCTGAACTCGGACGATCCGTTGATCTACTACCACCCGGACCTCGCTTCCGTGGTGCTCGAACGGACCGTAGTCGAAGAGCCGCCAGGCGAGTTTCTCTACAACAACTACAACCCGGGCTTGCTGGGAGTGATCCTGCGCCGGACGACGAGCCTGTGGCCGGGCGAGATCCTGGCGAGCGAGATCTGGGGCTCTCTTGGGGTGGCGAGTGCGGGCTGGACGATCGATGACCTTGGCCTCGAGCGCATGGAGAGCGGCTTCCACGCTCGCGCGCGAGATCTTGCTTCGTTCGGGCTGCTGTATCTACGTGGTGGCGTCGCCGCTGGCAGGCACATCGTGCCGGAGTCCTGGGTGGCGACCTCGACCGAGCTCGAGGAGCGGCCGCAGCTCGAGAACTACGACGGCCGCAGCTGGAGCTACCGCCTGGGGTGGTGGATCGTTCCACGGCCCGACGGCCCCTCCGACTACTGCGCCATCGGCCGCTTCGGCCAGTTCATCTATGTCTCACCTCAGTACGATGCCGTGTTCGTGCGGACCGGACCCGGGCGCGGAGATTGGGGGGATCGGGACTGGACCGAGCTCTTCTACCTCGCCGCCGAGCGGCTGTGAGCACGTCCCGGGCACGAACCCGTCTTGTCAGCGCAAAGGGTCGCAGGCCAGTACCAGCGTCGGCACGAGTGAGTTCGCGATCGAATTCGGCTTCGTGGTCCACTCCTGGTCCACCAAACCGCGACTCCTCCCCACTCTCACCACTGATCACGACACTCGCGACCCTACGACAGGCCCCGTCCTTCCGTGGTCATCAGTAGTCAGGCGTTGCCGTCGGTTGGCGCTCCCTGGCCTTGAAAACCAGCGAGCCTTCACGGGCTCCGCGGGTTCGAATCCCGCCCCCTCCGCCAACGAGAAGCTGGTCCGATCTCGAGAGGTTGGTCGCTCAGTCCTCGGCCGGAGGAGGCCGACCGCCGATCTCGCTGGAGATCGAGACCGCAAAGCCATCGGGATCGACGACGGCGAAGTCGCGCGATCCCCAAGGCTGGTCCGTGGGCGCCTGGGCCAGCTCGCCTCCCCGCGCCCCGATCTCGGCCGCGAGGACGTCTACGTCCTGGGCGGTCGTGCAGTAGAAGCGTAGCCCGAGCCCCTTGAGGCGATCGCGCCCCTTGGCGAAGTCGTCCTGGGTGAGAAGGAAGACCACGTCGCCCGCCTTGAGGCTGACCCCGCGCAGCACGCCGTCCTCCTCGTACTCCTCGTCCACCGTGAACCCGAGCACGTCCCGGTACCAGGCGACGCTCGCCAGCAGGTCGCTCGCCGTGATCGCCGGCGTCGCCGCCCGCAGCCTCAGACTCTCCGGTTGCCGCCGCTTCTGCATGTCGTCCTCCCCGTGGCGCCTACTCTACTCGACGTCCGGCGCCCCCTCCTGACGTGCGCTGCCATCCGGCGAGCCAAAGCACCAGTTGAGTGCCTGATTTCCGCAGCCGACAGCAGCGCCAAAGGCGGGGCTCGTTTCGCCGGCGGCGGCATGAAGGCACGCCAGTGCACGCGCAACGGCGAAGGATCTGGCGTCGCGGTGCATCCAAGACGAGAGGGGGCGGTTCCGGCGCGGGAGCGTCCGCCGCCCCGATCACCGCGAACGCCGGCATAGGCCGGCCCGGGCACGGAGGCCACTATGTACGGAACTCGAACGATCGCGATGGACTATCGCCGGCCGGCGTTCTTCTTGCTGGTCGCCGTGGCGCTGGCGGCGGGACCGCCCGCCTTTGCCGACGGGCGCTGGAGCCTGAGCGTCGAGCCGATCTACGTCAGCGTCCACGGACACGACCAACATGTCCTGTCCGTCCGCGATGCCGATCTGGGAGCGACGCCCGCCACGGAATCGCGAACGGCGGTGCTGCTCGAGACCAACGGGAACCTGGCGCCCCGTTTCGAGCTCCGCTGGGACCGCGAGAGCTGGACCTTCGGCCTCGATTTCTTTCACTTTGTCACCAAGCACGCGCTGACCGACCGCAGCGGGTCGGCGAGCGGCGCAGGGAACGAGCTCGCCTTCGAGGTTGCCGATCGGAGCTTCGTCTCCTCCTCGCCGTCCGAGGTGCTGTCCTTCCGCATCCTGGAAGACACCGAGCTCGCCACGTGGACCGTCGATCTCTACGCTCTGCGGACGCTGGCCGAGACTCCTTCGAGCGCGGTGAGGATGCAGCTCGGTCTGAGGAACGCCGACTTCGACAACGACTACCGCGCGGTCGTGGGGATCGTCGATGCCGGTGGGCGGCGGATCGACGCCTCGTCGAACTATGGCCGCCTGACGGGGCCGTTGGTGGGGCTGGTCGGCGAGATCAGCCATGGGCGCAGTCGCTTCCGAGGGTACATCGGACAGTCCCTGGTCTTCGGCGAGGCCGAGCTGACGCATCGCGCGCGCGACTTCACCGGGTCCCTCGAAGCGGCGATTCAGGTCGACGGCGAGATCGCCACGGCCTCTACGGACATCGGCTTCCGCGCTCCCAACGACGTCGCGATCCCCATCACCGAGTTCCGTCTCGGCTGGAGCCACCGTCTCACACAACGGCTCGAGCTCGGCGCCGGGATCAACGTCTCGGCCTGGTGGGACGTCCCCGTGCCTCCGGGAGTCGTTCCGTCGACAGCGGGCGGTAGCAGCCAGTTG
>JAOTWP010000038.1 GCA_029862975.1 Acidobacteriota bacterium | reverse complement strand
GATCACCTCCCGGAACTTGCGATTGTCCTGCTGGTCGCCGAGGATCTCGAGGCACTGCACGAGCGGCAGGCCGGCGTCGAGCATCACCGAGAACTGCCGCGTGAAGACCGCGACGGCCTTGATGCCTATGCGGCTCGGGAGCCGGGGCATGAACGGGATCTCGCGGCCCTTCTCGCGCAGCGAGGTGACCCGCACCTGCTGCCGGCGCAGCGTGGCGACTGCCGCCTCGCGCGAATCGGCGACGAGGACGCCCTCCTGGGATTGGCCTCCGCGGCCGCGACCTTTCCAGACGAAACTCGGCATCGCTCTACGTCCTCACGGCTTGGGTTGCTCGCAGGGCCGGGTTCAGGGACCCGGCGCCGCGCGAGAGGATCTCCTGCAGCTCGTCGGGCCGCGAGGAGCGTCCCATGGCCGTCTGCAGGTTGATCTGGCGGCGGAAGTAGAGCGCCGCCAGGGACTGGTTGAAGGTCTGCATCCCGTACTTGGCCTGGCCGGTCTGCATCATGCCGTAGATCTGGTGGACCTTGTCCTCGCGGATGAGGTTGCGGATCGCCGAGTTGGGCACCAGGATCTCCATGGCCAGCGCCCGCCCCCGGCCGCTGGCCCGCGGCAGCAGGGTCTGGCAGAGGATGCCTTCGAGCACGAACGAGAGCTGGACCCGGATCTGACCTTGGGCGTGAGGCGGAAAGACGTCGATGATGCGGTTGATCGTCTGCGCCGCGGAGTTGGTGTGGAGGGTCGCGAACGTCAGGTGGCCGGTCTCGGCCACGCGCAGCGCCGCCTCGACGGTCTCGTAGTCGCGCATCTCGCCGACGAGGACGACGTCGGGGTCCTGGCGCAGCACCGACTTGAGGGCGTTGTGGAACGACAGGGTGTCGGCGTCGAGCTCGCGCTGGTTGACGATGCAGCCCTTGTGGGAGTGCAGGTACTCGATCGGATCCTCGATGGTGACGATGTGCTCGCTGCGCTCGCGGTTGACCTTGTCGATCATCGCCGCCAGGGTGGTGGACTTTCCCGAGCCGGTCGGGCCGGTGACGAGGACGAGCCCGCGCGGCTTCTCCGCCAGCTTCTCGACGACGGGCGGGACTCCCAGCTCGCGGAACCCTCGGATCTCGAACGGGATCTGGCGGAAGGCGCCGGCCAGGGCGCCGCGCTGGTTGAACACGTTGGCGCGGAAGCGCGCCAGCCCCTTGATGCCGAAGGAGAAGTCGAGCTCGAGGTTCTCCTCGAGGCGCTGCTTCTGCTTGTCCGTGAGGATCGAGTAGATGAGCTGCTTCGTCTGGGTCGGCGTCAACGGGGGCGCGTTGAGCGGGCTCAAGACGCCGTCCACGCGGATCTGGGGTGCGGAGTTGGTCGTGACGTGCAGGTCGGAGGCGCCGCGTTCGACCGTTTCCTTGAGCATTTCGTTGAGCGTCAGCGCCATGTCGTTGGGACCTTCTAAGTGCCTTTGATTGCAGGCTTTTTCAGAGCTTATAACACCATTGTAGACCACCGACAAGCCGCTGGGTCACACCGCGGGCCGCCAATTCCGCCGCGGGCGCGCCTACCGCGGCTCCGGAGCGTCGCCTGGCGCAGCGACGACGAAGGCTTCGAGCTCTCCGACGAGACCCAGGAGCTCGGGGACCCGGATCTGCTCCTCTCCCGGCGGATAGGTGTAGATCAAGGTCAGGAGGCGGGAGTCGCCGGCCGGGTGGAGCGCGAAGATCCAGGTCTGCTCCGCGCGGCCGCTCTCCGTGTCGTAGAGGCCGCGCGCGTAGTAGGCCGGCCCGAAGGGGGTGCCCAGCTCCCGCGATCCCTTGTACTCGCCCCCGGGCGCCGCCTCGAACGCGGCCCTGCGCTTCTGGACCTTGGCCACCAGGTTGAGCCCGTACTCGGGCTCCCCGACCGTCACCTCCACCGTGCCGCCGGTCTCGTGCGTCGTCGTGAAGCGCAGGGTCGAGCCCGCGTTCTCGGCCACGAGGAATGGCTCGGGCAGCCGGGCGACGGCGAGCTCGAGGGCGGCGTTCTCGACCCGCGCCGGCGGGGGCGCTTCGTCGGCCGCCTCCCGGCAGGCGGCCGCGAGGAGGAGGGCGAGCGCCGCGGCGACGGGCGCGGCGGCTTTCATTTCGAGCCTCCCGGCGCGCCGGGCGCCGCCACGTCGGGCGTCGCGACGTCGCCGACTCCGGGACCGCGGGGGTCGGCCGCCGCTTCGGTGGTGCCGTCGGCGAGGCGGCGGACGGCGTGGACCTTCACCGGCAGCGGCCAGAAGTAGAGGGCGTGGCCGCGGCGCTCGAGCTCGGCCGCGGTCTCGGGGCCGAGCGCGTCGGGGTCGGCCTCGAGACGGTCCGGCCGCCACTGGTGGTGCAGGCGCGGCCGATCGACGGCCGACTGCAGGGGGTCTCCGTCGACGATCAGGTTGAGCAGGACCTGGGCCGTGGCCGTCGGGATGCGCGAGCCGCCGCGCCCGCCGACGGCCACGACGTCGCTTCCGTTCCAGGCGATCGTGGGGGTCATCGACGACAGCATGCGCTTGCCCGCACCCACCGCGTTGGCCGCGCCCTGGACGAGCCCGTAGAGGTTGGGCCGGCCGGGGGCGGTCGCGAAGTCGTCCATCTGGTTGTTGAGAAGGAACCCCGCCTCCGGCACGAGCAGGCCGCAGCCGAAGCTGCCGTTCAAGGTCGTCGTCATGGCCACGACGTTGCCGGCGCCGTCGACGACCGAGACGTGGGTCGTGTCGTCCGCCTCGTCCGCCTCGCCCGGCCACGGCGCCACCGCCTCCGAGGAGCTGGCGTGCGCGCGGTCGATCTCGCCGGCCCGCTCGTCGAGCCAGGCCGCGGCAAGCAGATCGGCGGCGCGCGCGCCGGTCGTTGCCGGGTCGCCGAGGAGATAGCGGTCCGCGAAGGCGCGGCGCCAGGTCTCGGCGAGCAAGTGGGCGCGGTCGGCGCCGAAGCGGGGCCGGTCCTTCCAGCCGAGCCGCTCGAGGACGCCGAGCGTCTGGCCGAGGATGATGCCGCCCGACGAGGGCAGGTCCATCGACGCGAGCTCCCATCCGAACGCCGAGAACCGCACGGCGGGCCGCCACACGGGCTCGTAGGCCGCCATGTCGGCGGCCGTCAGGATGCCGCCGCCGGCCGCCACCGTCCGCTCGACGGCGCTGGCCACCGGCCCGCTCGTGATCCCCGCCGGGCCGAGGCCGGCGTAGCGCGCCAGCGTGGCCGCGAGCTCCGGGAGGCGCACGATCGAGCCGATCGGCGGCGGCGCCCCCCCGGGGAGCCAGACGGCGGCGGTCGTGGGGAAGCGCGCGAGGACCTCCTGCTCCTCGACGAGGGCGTCGTGCAGCCGCCGCGAGACGGGGAAGCCGCCGGCCGCGAGGTGGTAGGCCGGGTCGACCACCTCCGCCCAGGGGCGGCTGCCGAAGCGCTGGTGCAGGGCGTAGAGGCCGCTGGGGGTGCCCGGCACCCCGGCCGCCAGCGCGCCGAGGGTCGACGCCTCGGCGATCGGATCGCCGTCGGCGTCGAGGTACGTTCCGGCGTGGGCGGCGGCGGGGGCCGTCTCGCGGAAGTCGAGGGTCACGATCTCGTCGCCGAAGCGGACGACGGCGAAGCCGCCGCCGCCGAGGTTGCCCGCCTCGGGATGGGAGACCGCGAGCGCCAGCGCGGTGGCGACGGCCGCGTCGACGGCGTTGCCGCCGGCTCGCAGCAGCGCCACGCCGGCGCGGGTGGCGCTCGCCTCCGCGGCGGCGACGGCGCCGCCCGCGCCGCGGACCGCGGGCGCCGAGGCGGCGTGGAGGGGCGCGCCGGCGGCGAGCAGCGCGAGCAGCGCGCCGCCGGCCCGGGTCACGCCAGCCCCTTGAGCTCGTCGACGAGTTCCTGGAGCACCTGCTTGGCGTCGCCGAAGATCATCCGGGTGTGCGGGTGCTCGAAGAGCTCGTTCTTGATGCCGGCGTAGCCGGGCGACAGGCTGCGCTTGATCATGAAGATGCTGCGGCTGTCCGTGACCTTGAGGATGGGCATGCCGTAGATCGGGCTCGCGGGCGTGGTCTCGGCGGCCGGGTTGACGACGTCGTTGGCGCCCACGACGATGGCCACGTCCGTCGTCTTGAAGTCGGGATTGACGCGGTCCATCTCCTTGAGCTGCTCGTAGGGGACGTCCGCTTCCGCCAGGAGCACGTTCATGTGCCCCGGCATCCGGCCGGCGACGGGGTGGATGGCGTAGTTGACGCTCGCACCGCGGGCGATCAGGAGGTCGGCCAGCTCGCGCACCGTGTGCTGTGCCTGGGCGACGGCGAGGCCGTAGCCCGGCACGAAGATGACCGACTCCGCGTCCTCGAGCACGAGGGCCGCCTCTTCGGCGCTCGACGAGCGGACATTCGTGTACTCCGTGTCGCCGCCCGTCAGGTCTTCGTCGCCGAAATCGGCGAAGAGGACGTGCCCGAGGGTGCGGTTCATCCCCCGGCACATGATCTGGGTGAGGATCAGGCCGGAGGCGCCCA
Source organism: Acidobacteriota bacterium (assembly GCA_029862975.1). Lineage (GTDB taxonomy): Bacteria > Acidobacteriota > Thermoanaerobaculia > Multivoradales > JAHEKO01 > CALZKB01. The sequence continues at coordinate 27,662 of JAOTWP010000038.1, read as the reverse complement.
CGAGGGCGCCGCTGATGATCAGCACGTTGTTGTCGAGCACGAAGCCGGTGGCCGCCGCGGCGACGCCGGACAGGGAGTTGAGCAGGGAGATGACGACCGGCATGTCGCCGCCGCCGATCGGCAGGACGAGCAGCACGCCGAAGACGAGGCCGATCGCGGCCAGGACGAGGGCCCACAGGGCCACGCTGGCCGGCTCGCCGGCCCCGTACGTCAGGTAGAGCCCGACCCCGACGGCCACGACGCTGGCGCTCGAGTTGATGAGGTTGCGCGCCGCGAGCCAGCCCGGCCGGCCGCGCAGGCTGCCCGAGAGCTTGAGGTAGGCGACGACGCTCCCCGTGAAGGTGACGCCGCCGATCAGGATCGACAGGAACGCGGTGAGGCCGTTCGAGCCGCCGAGGACCTCCGCCGGGGTTCCGGCGGTACCCGGCTCGACGATGTCGAACCAGAGGATCGCCAGCGCCACGAGGGCCGAGGCGGCTCCGCCGGAGCCGTTGAACAACGCCACCATCTCGGGCATCGCCGTCATCTCGACCTTGAGCGCGGCGACGGCGCCGATGGCGCCGCCGACGACGAGACCGATGAGGATCCAGCGGTAGTCGATCGCCCCCAGGTCGACGAGCGTCGCCACCACGGCGATGAGCATGGCCAGCGCGGCGATCGCGTTGCCGCGGCGGGCGGAGCGGACCTTGGTGAGCCCCTTGAGGCCGAGGATGAAGAGCACGGCCGACAGCAGGTAGAGCACCGGCACGAGCTGCGCGAGGAGCTCGTTCATCGCTTGCCCTTGCGGCCGCCGAACATGCCGAGCATGCGATCGGTGACGAGGAACCCGCCCACGACGTTGATCGTGGCGCAGGCGATCGCGAACGCGCCGAGGATGCTCGACACCCTGACCTCACCCTGCTGGGCCGCGTAGAGGGCGCCGACGAGAGTGATGCCGGAGATCGCGTTGGCCCCGGACATCAGCGGCGTGTGCAGGGTCGGCGGGATCTTGGTGATGATCTCGACGCCCACGAAGATCGCGAGGACGAAGACGTACAGACCGATGAGGAGGACACCCATCATGATGCCGGCACTCCCTTGGCTCGGCGCTCGGCGGCGAGCTGCTCGAGAACTCGTGGATGGCGGACCTCGCCGCCGTGGGTCAGGAGCGCGCCGGCCGTGATCTCGTCTTCGAGGTCGAGGGTCGGGCCGCTCTCGCCCATCAGGTGCTCGACGACGTGGAGGACGTTGCGCGCGTACATGTTGCTCGCGTCGAGGGCGACGGTCGCGGCGAGGTTGATCGGTCCCAGGATCCTCACCCCCCCCTCCTCGACCTCCTCGCCGGCCCGGGTCAGCGCGCAGTTGCCGCCCTGCTCGGCGGCGAGGTCGACGACGACGGCGCCCGGCTTCATCGCCGCGATCATCTCGCGCGCCAGAAGGACCGGCGCTTTCTTGCCCGGCACCTGGGCCGTGGTGATGACGGCGTCCGCGCTCTTCAGGTGCTCGGTGAGGATGGCGCGCTGGCGGGTCAGGAAGTCTTCGCCGACGGCGCGGGCGTAGCCGCCCTCGCCCTCGCCGCTCTCCATCTCCGGAAGCTCGATGAAGCGCCCGCCCAGCGACTCGACCTGCTCCTTGACGTCGGGCCGGATGTCCGAGACCTCGACGATCGCCCCGAGCCGCTTGGCCGTCGCCAGCGCCTGGAGGCCGGCGACGCCGCCGCCGATGACGACGACGCGGGCGGGGCGGATGGTCCCGGCCGCGGTCATGAGCATGGGGAAGTAGCGCGCCAGGCGCTCGGCCGCCAGGATGACGGCCTTGTAGCCGGCCACGTTGGCCTGCGAGGAGAGCGCGTCCATGCTCTGCGCGCGAGTGATCCGCGGCAAGAGCTCCATCGCCAGGCTCGTCACCCCGCGCCGGGCGAGCCGCTCCACCCGGTCGAGGTCGGCGTACGGCGCCAGGAGGCCGATGAGCAGGGACTCCGGGGCGAGCAGGTCGAGCTCGTCCACCCCGTCCTCGCGCACCGCCGGCGCCGCGACCTTGAGCACCACGGCGGCGCGCTCCCAGGTCGCGGCACCGCCGTCGACGATCTGCGCTCCCGCCGCCTCGTAGGCCGCGTCGGGGATGTGCGCGCCGGCTCCGGCGCCGCGCTCCACCAGGGCCGTGAGCCCCAGGGCGCAGAGCTTCTCCACGGTCTCGGGGGTGGCCGCGACCCGATGCTCGTGGGCGCGGCGCTCCTTCGGTACGAACGTTTCGGTCATGTCTTTTCCGGTCGGGGAAGAGTGAGTCGGCTGGCTTCCGCCGCCGGATCTTATCAGCACCCGCCGCGCCGGCGGGCCACCTCGCAGGGCGGTCCGCTCCCCGGCGTGAACCGGGGCGCCGGCAGCCGGCGCCGTCCACCCGCGGCCGCCGATGAGGCTACGATAGGAGGGGCATGAGCGGCAGATTCATCACCTTCGAGGGGCCGGACGGCAGCGGCAAGAGCACCCACCTCGCCCTCGCGGCGGAGTGGCTCGGCGGGCGCGGGGTGGAGGTCCTCGCGACCCGGGAGCCCGGCGGGACCCCCCTCGGCCAGCTCGTCCGCCGGGCATTCCTGGACTCGCCATGGGGGCGGCCGGACGGCGGGGTCGAGGCGCTGCTGGTCTTCGCGGCGCGCCGCCAGCATCTCGCCGAGGTCATCGATCCCGCCCTCGCCGCCGGCCGCTGGGTCCTCTGCGACCGGTTCACCGACTCGACCCTCGCCTACCAGGGCAGCGGTCGCGGGGAGTCGCTCGCGCGGCTGGCGGAGCTCGATCGCTGGGCGACGGGCAGCCGCCGCCCCGACCTCACACTGCTTTTCGATCTGCCGGCGACCGCGGCGCGCGAGCGCAGCCACTCCGCGGGCCGGCTTTCGCGGGCGCGGGGGATCAACCGGCTGGACGTCGAGGACCTCGAGTTCTACGAGCGCGTGCGCGCCTGCTACCTGCGGCTGGCCGCAGCCGAGAAGGAACGCTTCCGGGTGATCGACTCGACGGGGTCCAGAGCGGCCACGGCGGGCCGCGTCCGCGAGGCCCTGGCCGGGCTGCTCGAGGCGGTGGCGTGAATCTCGAGGCGGTGCGGGAGATGGCCGTCCGCGAGCGGCTCTACCCCTCCGTCATCCTGCACGGCGCGGACGAGGCCGCGCGGCGGGCGGCGGCGCTCGACCTGGCGCGCCTTCTCCTGTGCGCGCGGCCGGGCGACGATCCGGAGGCGGTCTGCCCGCACTGCCGGCGGCTGGGCTGGCCGGGCGACGGGGACGCCTTCCACCCCGACTTCCAGGTCCTCGAGCGCGATCTCAAGACGGCGACCTCGGTGGAGGCCACGCGGCACTTCCTGCGCGGCGCCCAGGTCGCCCCGTTCGAGGCGCGCGGCCAGGTCTTCGTCGTCGCGGCGGCGGAGAGCTTGAGCGGCGAGGCCTCGAACGCGCTGCTGAAGTCGCTCGAGGAGCCGCACCTGACGGCGCCGCGCCACTTCTTCCTGCTCGCCCCCTCGCAGTTCGATCTCCTGCCGACGCTGCGCAGCCGGTCGCTGGCCGTGTACCTGGGCGGCGCGGGAGACGCGGACGAGGCGCGGATCGAGGAGCTGGCGCTGCGGCTCGCCGTGGCTCTCGCGGAATACCGCGCGTCCGGATCGGCGGCCGACCTCTTCGCGGCGGCGGCGGTGCTCGGCGAGGCCGGAGGTTGGGACGACCCCCGCGCCGGCCGCCCCTGGAGCCTGGCGGCGGCGGCGGTGCGCCGGGCCGCGGACGCGCCGGACACCGGTCCCGGCCGCCCTCTGCTGGCCCTGGCCGAGGCCCTGCTCGCGGCACCGCAGCTGCGGCTGCGGGGGATCTCCGCGCCGCGCATCCTCGAGGGTCTCGTCTTCCGCCACCTCGCCGCCCGGGCCGCCGTCTCCTGACCTCGCCGCCGCTGCCGGTGGAGTTGGCGCGCCCGAGACGCTATGATCCGGCCCCTCTGCACGCCGCACCGGCTGTAGCCACCCTCCAAGGAGCAGATCATGCCTTCAGTGAATCGTCAGAAGACCGCCCTGTGGAACTCCCTCCCCGGGGTGCTCGCGTTCGCGCTCGCCCTCTCGTTCTCGGGCCTTTCCTGCGCTCAGAGTCCCGACATCGCGACGAACTCGGGAGACGCGGGGCAGGCCGAGTCCGCCGAGGGCGCCGCGGTCCTCGCCAGGGTCGGCGACAGCGAGATCCTCCAGTCCGAGGTCGAGGCGCTGGTGACCGCGCAGCTCGTCCAGGCGCGCAACCAGCGCTACCAGGCCCTCGAGCAGGGGCTCTCCCAGGCCGTCTCGGACCGCCTCCTCGAGCTCGAGGCGGCGGCCCGCGGGATCACCACCGAGGAGCTGCTGGCGGCCGAGGTCGAGGGCAAGATCGGCGAGGTGCCCCAGGAGCAGATCGACGCCTTCTACGAGGAGCGCCAGGCGCAGATCCGGGCCCCCAAGGAGCAGGTGGAGGAGCAGATCCGGCAGTACCTCCGGCAGCAGCAGGGCGGGCCGCTCTTCCGGACGCTCGTCGCCGATCTCGAGGCCAAGTACGGGGTCGAGCGCTACCTCGAGCCGCCACGGGTCGCGGTCTCGGCGGACGGCCATCCGGCCAAGGGCCCGGCCGGCGCCCCGGTGACGATCGTCGAGTTCTCGGACTTCGAGTGCCCGTTCTGCTCGCGGGTCCTGCCGTCCCTGCGCCAGGTCATGGAGAACTACGGCGACTCCGTGCGCGTCGTCTTTCGCCAGTTCCCGCTCAACAACATCCATCCGCGGGCCCAGAAGGCCGCGGAAGCGTCGCTCTGCGCCCACGACCAGGGCAAGTTCTGGGAGATGCACGACGCCATGTTCGACGAGCAGAAGAACCTCGGCGTCGATCAGCTCAAGGAGAAGGCGGGCCGCATCGGCCTCGACGCCGAGTCCTTCGCCAGCTGCCTCGACGGGGACAAGTTCGCGCCCCAGGTGGCCGCCGACCTCGAGGAGGGCTCCGCGGCCGGCGTCAGCGGCACGCCGGCGATGTTCATCAACGGGCGCTTCGTCAACGGCGCGGTGCCCTACGAGACCCTGGCCGAGATCATCGACCGCGAGCTCGAGCGCGCCGGCGCGAGCTGAGCCAGGCTCTGGAGACTCGGGGGAGCTCGCGGAGTCGTCCATCGAATGCAGGCACTGATCCTGGCCGGCGGCAGCGGTACCCGGTTCTGGCCGCTCAGCCGGCGCTCGCTTCCCAAGCAGTTCCTGGTTCTCGAGGGCGATCGGAGCCTGCTGCAGGCGACCCTCGACCGCCAGCGGCCGCTCGTCGAGCCGGCGGACGTCTGGGTCTCGACGACGGCGGCGCTGGCTTCCGAGGTGCGGCGGCAGCTGCCCGAGGTGCCGGCGGCGCAGGTGCTGGCCGAGCCCGTGGGCCGCAACACCGCCGCGGCGATCGGCTGGGCGCTACGCTCGATGCCCGAGGCGGTGCGCTCCGGCGTCGTCGCCGTGCTGCCCGCCGATCATCGCGTCGCGGACGGGGCCGCCTTCCGCGCGACCCTGGAGCGCGCCGCCCGGGTCGTCGAGCGGGACGACCGGGTCATGACGCTCGGCGTCACGCCGGACCGGGCGGAGACCGGCTACGGGTATCTCGAGCTCGCCGAGGAGCTCGACGCCGAGACGGGGCTGCGACGGGTCGAGCGCTTCACGGAGAAGCCCGATCTGGCGACCGCCCGGCGCTTCGTCGACTCCGCCGAAACCCTGTGGAACGCCGGCATCTTCGTCTTCCGCGGCACGACCCTCCTCGCCCACCTGGCGCGGCTCGAGCCGGCCATCGGAGACGGTCTCGAGGAGATCGCCGCGGCGCCGGAGCGCACCGCCGAGCTCTACGCGCGGCTGCCTGCGATCTCCATCGACTTCGCCGTCATGGAGCGCCTCGACGGGCTCGCCACCCTGCCGCTCGACTGCGGCTGGAGCGACCTCGGCTCGTGGGCGGCGCTGGCCGAGGTCCTGCCCCGCGACGCCGCGGGCAACGCGGCGCGCGGCGACGTCCAGGCCATCGACTCCGCGGACAACCTCCTGTGGGCGGACGCCGGCCACGTCTCGGTGCTCGGTGTCTCGGGGCTCGTCGTCGTGCGCACCGGCGACGCCGTCGTCGTCGTGCCCAGGGAGCGGGCGCAGGACGTCAAGCGCCTGGTCGAGGAGCTCGCGGCCGGCGGCCGCGAAGAGCTCGTCTAGATGCGGCGGCCGCGGGTCTGGTGGCGCGGCCGCGAGTCCGATCTGCGCGCCTTGCCGGCCCCCCTGCGGCTCGCGGAGATGCTGCCGGGCGGCGGCGCCTGGGAGATCGAGCTCGGGTTCGGTAAGGGCCGCTACCTTCTCGGACGGGCGGCGAGCGCGCCGCAGGGCCGGTTCGTCGGCGTCGAGGTCGCCTCCCGCTACTACCGGCTGGCTCGCGACCGGGCGCGGAAGCGGGAGCTCGCCAACCTCGCCCTCGTGCACGGCGAGGCCGTATATCTCATGGCGACGACCCTGGGCGCCGGCTGGGCCCACGCCGTCCACGTCTACTTTCCGGATCCGTGGCCCAAGGACCGCCACCACAAGCGGCGCCTCTTCGATCCGGAGACGGTCGATCTCGTGCTTGCGCTGCTCGTCCCCGGCGGCCGGCTGTCGTTCGCCACCGACCATCTCGAGTACGGCGGCCTCGTCCGCGACCTGCTCGGCGCGCACCCCGAGGTCGATCTCGAGGTCGTGGACGGCCCCTGGCCGGGCGGGCCGCGCACGAACTACGAGGCGAAGTTCGTCGCCGCGGGGCGGCCCGTCGTGCGGCTCGTCGCCGGCCGCCGGGCGGACGGCCGGGGGGAGCTGCTGCACCCGGCGGGGCGGAGCGCCGTGCTGGCGGCGCCGAGGCCGGGATCGTGACGGCCGGGGCCGGGCGGCGGCGGCCATGAGCCACCTCGGCGGGCTCGAGGACGATCTGGCGGTCGTCCAGAACGTAGAATGCGGCTGGCGCCAGGCGGCGCCGGGCCAGGAAGGGAGGAGCCCATGCAAGTGATCGTGACCGGTGGCGGCGGGCTCATCGGGCGCGCGTTGACGGCGGCGCTGGCGGCGCGCGGCGACGAGGTGCGGGTGACGAGCCGCGACCCTTCGGCCGTCCGCGGCCTGCCGCGCGGCGTCGAGGCCGCGCGCTGGGACGCCGCGTCCGCGGACGAGCTCGCGCCGCTGCTCGCGGGCGCCGACGCGGTAGTCCACCTGGCCGGCGCCGGCATCGCGGAGCGCCGCTGGTCGGAGGCGCGCAAGCGCGCCATCCGCGACAGCCGCACCCGCTCGACGGCCGCCCTCGCCGCGGCCTTCGCCCGCGCGGCGAGCCCGCCACGGATCCTGCTCCAGGGCTCGGCGGTGGGCTACTACGGGTCCCGCGGCGACGAGGAGCTCGCCGAGACGGCGGCCGCGGGCACCGGCTTCCTGGCCGACGTCTGCGTCGCGTGGGAGGCCGCCGGGAGCGCGGTCGAGGACCTCGGGGTGCGGCGGGCCGTGCTGCGCACCGGGGTCGTGCTCGCCACCGAGGGGGGAGCGCTGCCGAAGATGGCCCTGCCGTTCCGCTTCTTCGCCGGTGGCCCGGTGGGCAGCGGCCGCCAGTGGGTGCCGTGGATCCACATGGCGGACGAGGTGGGCGCCATCCTCTTCCTCCTAGACTCCCCGCAGGCCTCCGGCGTCTTCAATCTCACGGCCCCGGAGCCGGCGACGAATCGCGCCCTCGCCCGTGCGATCGGCCGCGCGCTGCGGCGCCCGAGCTTCCTGCCCGCCCCGGCGGCGGCGATGAAGCTGGCGCTGGGCGAGATGGCCGAGCTGCTGCTCGCCAGCCAGAAGGCGCTGCCGGCGGCGCTGCTGGCGGCCGGCTACCCCTTCCGGTTCGCCACGGCCGGCGCGGCCCTCGAGGATCTCCTGGGCTGAAGGCCGGAGCGATGCCCGACCTCATCGACCGCGAGCTCGAGCGCTGCAGGCGCGACGGCGAGGCCGTCGCCCTGGCCCGCATCCGCGAGGGCCCGCGGGCCGGTGCCCGGCTCCTCGTCTGGCCCGGCGGCCAGGCGCTGGGCGACCTCGGCGAGCCGCGGCTCAACCAGCGCGTCGCCCTCTACGCCGAGGGCCTCCTCGTCCGCGGCGGCACGGAGCGCAAGCTCTTCGAGGTGCCCGGGGGCGAGATCGCGGTCGAGACCGCCGTCTACCGGCCCGAGGACGCCGCCGGGAGCGCCCGCCGAGACGCCCCCGAGGACGCCGCGGAGGCGGGGTGACCGAGGCGATCCGCCAGGGGGACATCCCCGGCGTCCAGCTGCGCTGCCGCGCCGACCTCGCCGCCGCGCCTCACGCCGCGTGGCGCCTGCTCACCGACCCCCGCGGCCTCGAGCGCTGGCTGTGCGAAGAGGCCGAGATGCCGGCCGCCGCCGGCGGCGACTTCCGCTGGACCGGCTGCGCCGGCCTCGAGCCCGGCACCGTCGAAGAGGGCACCATTCTCGACCTCGAGGCCCCCCGCGTCGTCCTTGCCCGCACCCGCCAGCCCACGTGGTCCGCGTTCACCCGCCTCCGCATCGACCTCGAGCCGACGGCCGACGGCTGCGAGATCTCCGTCCTCCAGAACGGCTTCGAGCACCTGCCCCTGTCGCTCGGCCTGACGGTGTGGGAGCTCTACCGCCGCCGCTGGCGCGCGGTGCTGGCGGCGCTGAGGGAGATCTTCCGCGAGAGCCAAAGGGGAGAGAGCCGATAGGGCCGTGCTGCTCGCGGCGTCGCCCTCGGCGCCCCTCCTCGAAGTCCAGGCGGTGAGTCGACCCTCCGCGGCGCGCGGCCGGCCCGATCCTCGGCAGCGGGCGCCTCCTTCCGGGCTCGGCCTGCCAAGCCCCTTCGTTCACGGCCGCGTAATCCCGCTCGCGCTAGGTTGCCCGGGCTGGCGAGCGTCGGCAAGGAGGAGGGGCTGATGAAGAGAGCGACGACGCGGATGGGGTCGCGGGCAAGGTCGAGGGCATTGGGCATCGCGACCCGCCCGCTGCCGGCATTGGCGCTGGCCATCCTGGTGGCGGTCGTGGGGCCGGCCCGCGCCTCCGGATCGAGCGCCCTGTCGTCGCCCTCCGGCCTCGGGATGGACGCCCGGATCGCCTGTCAGACCGCCATCGAAGAGACCCTCTGGGAGCATCGGATCTGGCCGGCCGTGAATCCGGGCGCCAAGCCCGGTTTGTGGGACATGACGTCGCCGGCGGCCGTGGAAGCCAAGGCGCGGGAGGCGCTCGAGCGGACCCAGGCCCTCGCCGAGCTGTGGGACGTGCACGTCACCCCGGCCATGCTCCAGTCCGAGATCGATCGGCAGGCGGCCAGCACCCGGAGCCCCGCCCTCCTGCGCGCCCTGTGGACGGCGCTGGGCGACGAGCCCCAGCTCGTGGCGGAATGCCTCGCGCGCCCGGCGCTCGTGAACGGCATGCTCGAGGAGCGGTTCGGCCGCGACCCGCGGTTCCGCGGCGTGGAGCTCGGCCGCTGGTGGTCCGACCATCGCGAGCGGTTCACCGGCCGCTGGACGACCCCCGCCGGCGCCTACTCCCTGCCCGAGATCCCCGACGGCAACGCTTGCGATACCTGGGACGACACGCCGTCCATCCCCCTCGTGACCCTGGGGCGCACCGTCTGGACCGGCTCCGAGATGATCTTCATCGGCGGGGACCAGGGCCATCGCTACAGCCCCGCGACCGATACCTGGGAGACGATGACCACCGCCGGGCATCCGGGCAGCGTCACGGACTTCTCGGCCGTGTGGACCGGCACCGAGCTGATCCAGTGGGGCGGCTGCGACGGGGGCACCGAGTTCTGCACGACCTGGCTCGGCGGGCGCTACGCCCCGGCGAGCGACACCTGGACGCTGACCTCGCTCACGGGCGTTCCGTCCCCACGACGGCTGCACGACGCCGTCTGGACGGGCAGCGAGATGATCGTCTGGGGCGGCTGCACCGAAGACAGCGCCGGCAACCAGAACTGCGACATCGAGCTCGACACGGGCGGGCGCTACGATCCGAGCACCGACACCTGGTCGGCCATGACGACGGTCGGGGCGCCGGCGGCGCGCATCGAGCCGGAGATGGTCTGGACCGGCAGTCAGATGATCGTGTGGAGCGGGACGAGCGCGGCGCACCCCGGCGGGCGCTACGATCCGAGCACCGACAGCTGGCTCGCGATCAGCACCGTGGGCGCCCCGGAGGGCATGCGCAGCCCCGTCGTGTGGACGGGCGCGGAGATGATCGCCTGGGGCGGCTGCGTGGACTGGCCGTTCTGCAGCGTATCCACGGCCAGCGGCGGGCGCTACGACCCGGCGAGCGACTCGTGGACGCCGGTGTCCGGCAGCGGCGCTCCCAGCGCCCGGCTGCAGCATACCGCCGTCTGGAGCGGCAGCGAGATGATCGTCTTCGGCGGCAGCGACGACGGCTTCGGGGTGCTGGGGGACGGTGCCCGCTACGCTCCGGGGAGCGACTCCTGGACGCCGGTCGATCTGGCCGGCGCGCCCAGCGCGCGCCGCGACCACCAGGCGGTCTGGGCCGGCGACGAGATGATCGTGTGGGGCGGATGGAATCCGGAGACGAGCCGCAACGGGGCCCGCTATTCCCCGGCGAGCGATACGTGGGCCGCCGTAAGCGCCAACGATCCCAACTCGTTCCGCGAGCAGCACACGGCCGTGTGGACCGGGGCCGAGATGATCGTCTGGGGCGGCAGCGGCGACAACGCCATCGACCTCAACACGGGGCGCCTCTACAGCCTCGCCACCGACAGCTGGGCGGCCACCGCGCCGAGCGGCCTCGATCCCGGGCTGGGCCACAGCGCCATCTGGACGGGCACCGAGATGATCATCTGGGGAGGCTCGGTCCACAGCGGGCCCGGCGAGGGCGGCCGGTACGACCCGGTGGCCGATGCGTGGACGCCGACCAGCACGGCGGGCGCCCCCCCGGCGTCGGCCCACCACACCGCCGTCTGGACCGGCACCACGATGGTCGTCTGGGGCGGGAGCACCCAGTCCAACCCGTTCAGCCGCAGCGGCGGCCGGTACGACGTCGCAACCGACACCTGGCAGCCCGTGACGTTGGCGGGCGCGCCGGGTGGCCGCTACGGAGGAGCCGCCGTCTGGACCGGCGACGTCATGGTCGTGTGGGGCGGCGTGGGCACGACGGAGCTGATCGCCGACGGCGGCCGCTACGACCCGGCCGCCGACAGCTGGTCCCCCGTGTCCGCCGCCGGCCAGCCCTCCCCTCGCATCTTCCACACCGCCTTCTGGAACGGCTCGGAGATGGTCGTCTGGGGCGGCGCCGCCGACGTCAACCCGTGGGACCTGCGCAACGACGGCGGCAAGTACGACCCGCTCTCCGACAGCTGGGTCCCCACGAGCGTCACCGGCGCTCCCGCGGGCCGCGCCAAGCACTCGAGCGCATGGACGGGCAGCGAGATGATCGTCTGGGGGGGCTGCAACGGCGGCGGCTGCAGCGATCAGCTCGTCTCCGGTGGCCGCTACGATCTCGACACCGGCGAGTGGCAGCCGACGAACGAGGCCGGCGCTCCGCGCGAGCGCGAGTTCCACTCCGCCGTCTGGACGGGCTCCGAGATGATCGTCTGGGGCGGCTACGGCGGCCGCGGCAAGCTCCACACCGGCGGCCGCTACGCAGCGGGTCCCTCGTGCACCAACGACATCTTCGCCGACGGCTTCGAGTCGGGAGACCTGAGCGCCTGGGACGTCGCGGTGCCCTGACGGGCGGCAATCCCCTCGAAAGGCCGCTCCCCTCGAGAGGCCGCGAGCCGCCCCGCCCCGGCCCTCCCGGGCGCTACCGGGGAGGAGCAATCAGGAGTAGGCTCTCGCACTGCAGGTCAAGGAGTCATCTCATGAGCCTCAACCAGTACCGAATCGCCATTCTCGCCGGCTTGATCCTGTCGCTGTCGCTGTCCCTGTCTCCGCCCGCGGGCGCCCAGACGGCCACGGAGGAGTGGGTCAGGTCGGACGCCAACGGCAATCCCTACGGCAGCATGATCGCGATGGACAGCCAGGAGAACGTCGTCGTCACCGGCTGGCGTCTCGGCTCGTACATCGTGACGAAGAAGTACGACCCGGACGGCAACATGCTCTGGGAGCAGCACTACTCGGTCCCCGATCTCCAGGCAGTCGCCACCTGGGTCCTGGTCGACGCGTTCGACAACGTCGTCGTCACGGGGTATCCCCAGACGTTCTCTTCCAATCCCGTGGAAGTGGGGCTCTTGACGATCAAGTACGACGGCGAAGGGAACCTCCTCTGGAGCGACACCTACGAGGGCACCTGGGCGTTCGCGGTCCGGGGGATCGCGGATGCCGACGGCAACGTCTACGTCGCGGGACGAACCTGGAACGGGACGTACGATTTCGTCACCATCAAGTACGCCCCCGACGGAACCAGGCTATGGGTCGACGTCTTCGACCAGAATGGGGGCTTCCACACGCCGAACTCCATGGATCTCGACGCGCAAGGAAACCTGATCGTCAACGGCGGCGGACTGAGCGGCGGCTTCCTCACGGTCCTGTACGACACGGAGGGCGTCCGCCAGTGGGTGATCGAGGGCTTCGGCAACACGACGACGTGGGTGAAGCTCACGGGGGACGGATTCTTCTACCTGACGGGCCGCGTCTGGACCCCTCCCACGAGTGACGACGTCTGGCTGATGAAGTACGACCTGGGCGGAAACCTCGTGTGGGAGCAGAGCTACGATTTCGATGACAGCGAGTACGGCACGATGCTGGCGCTCGACTCGCAAGAAAACGTGATCGTTACAGGACGCCGCGGCGTGTACTCGAAATGGATCACGATCAAGGTCGATCCTCAAGGAGCTCTCCTCTGGTCGAACATCTTCAGCTTGAACGCGTTCAATGACTCGTGGCCGTCGTTCCTCACGACCGGGCCGGACGACGAGGTGTACGTCACCGGCGTGGGCGGGCCTCCGCCGCCTCCCTGCTGCTCCTTCCGGTCGATGGCGACCCTCCGTTACGACGCGGACGGCTCGAATCCATGGACGGCGACGTACTTCGCCACGTCACAGCGCGGCGTCGGCCTTGCTCTCGCGAGCGACGCGAGCCTCTACGTGGCGGGCGACTTCATGCTCACGGTGATCAAGTACTCGCAGACCGGCTCTCCGATCTTCGCGGACGGCTTCGAGTCGGGGGACACCACGGCGTGGTCGAGCACCGTGCCGTAGGCTGCTCCGAGACGAATCGCTCTCCCCTGGGCGCTTTTCCTCGGCGCGCCGCGCTGCCGGCGCCCCCGCGCGATGCCGTCGCTCGAGGGCGGCTCAACGGCGGGCGCGGGCGGGCGCCGGGCCGGTGGATTCACGGATGACGAGCACCGGCTCGACCGACAGGACGTCGGGAGGCCCGGCGCCGCCCGCGATCCTCGCGAGCAGCGTCCGGGCGGCGAGCTCGCCCATCTCGCGCAGCGGCTGGCGGATCGTCGTGAGGCCGGGGCTCTGGAAGCGGGCGCTCTGGACGTCGTCGAACCCGATGACGGAGACGTCCTCCGGGACGCGCAGTCCGGCGTCGAGAAGCGCGCGCGTCGCGCCGATCGCCGAGATGTCGTCGAAGGCGAACAGCGCGGTGAACGGTACGCCTTCGGCCAGAACCTCGCGGGCCGCTCCGAACCCCTCGCGGTAGCGCGCCTCGGCGGCGAAGACGTCGCGCGAGCGGCCGTCGCCCAGCTCCTTCACCAGCTCGGGCGGGACCTCGACTCCGTGGGCCTGCGCGGCTTCCGCGACGGCCCGCCAACGATCCGCGGTGTCGGTGTCGAGGGGGTGGTGGCCCTTCAAGACGGCGATCCGCTCGTGGCCGTGCTCGGCGAGATGGGACAGCGCCTGCGCCGCTGCGACGTCGTGGTCGATGATGACGTTGGTCACGCCGGGCAGGCGTTCGTGCCCCGCGACGACGACCGTCGGCAGTCCCGGGATCTCGCGGATCGGCGTGGCGACGAGGATCAGGCCGTCGACGGAGCGATCCTCGAGCCGGTCCAGGCTCTCCGCCAGCCGCTCCAGATCCCAGCGATGGCTGGCGGCGAGGAAGAGGTAGTCCTTCTCCGAGAGCCCGCGCTCCACCCCGCCCATGATCCCGGCCGCGTAGGCCTCGCCGATGTCGGGCACGAGGATGCCCACGGAGGCGCTACGCCCGCGGCGGAGCGACTGGGCCAGGCGGTCGGGGCGGTAGTTGAGCTCTTCGACCGCCGCCAGGATCCGGTCCTGGGTCGGTTGCGGGATCGAGGCCGCCGTCGGGGCGCGATTGAGAACGAGCGAGACCGTGGCGGGCGAAAGGCCGACGTGACGCGCCACGTCCTTGATGGTCACCCGCCCCCCGCCCTTGCGCGGGTGGATCCGCTGATCGTCGCGGCGAGGCACGGGGCGAGTGTCGCACGGCCCCCGGAGTGGTTCAAGCGGCGCGCCGGGCGCGAGGGCCGGCGGGAGAACGTCCGCTCCGCCGGGGCAGATCGGGCGCCGGCCTCCTGCCGGGCTCGCCCCCGGGAATCCCCCGGGAATCCCCCGGTAATCCCCCGGTAATCTGCCATCAGGCATCCTTGCGAGCGTCGTTTGTGACGGAGACTTGCGGACGCAAGCAGAGACGGGAAATGCGCGAGGCGCCTCGCAAGTCGGGAGGCGCGCCATGAGAGACGATCGCCGCGTTCAGGACCGGACCCGCCCCTGCGCCGTCATCCGCCGGCTCGCGCTCGCCTGCATCGTCGCCCTCGGCGGTCAGGCCGCGCTCGGGGAGGAATGGAAGTTCGAGGCCCCCTGGCCGAGCAGCCAGGACCTCAAGGGGGTCCACATGCTGGGGCCGGGCGAGGCCTGGATCGTCGGCAGCCCGATGCTCAGCGACGGCACGGGGCACGTGCTCCACACGACGAACGGCGGCGCGACCTGGGAGCGACAGATCCTCACGACGTCCAGCATCAATGACGTCTTCTTCCTGGACGACGGGCAGCACGGCTGGATCGTGGGCAACAACACCTGGCGCACCATCGATGGCGGGCAGACCTGGACGCAGGTGAACAACAACGGTTCGCTCTACGGCGTCTTCTTCCTCGATCCGCTGCGCGGCTGGGCCTGCGGCAACGGCGCGATCGCCTACTGGACGACCAACGGCGGGGTCACGTGGAACCCGGTCGGCCCGATCGGGGGGTGGACCCTTGTCGACATCGAGTTCGTCGACGAGAACAACGGTTGGACCGTCGACATCGACGGGAAGATCTTCCACTCGAGCAACGGGGGGCTCTCCTGGCAGGAGCAGCTCTACGATCCCGCCACGGGTTTCGGCAGCATCCAGTTCTTCGACGCGCAGGAGGGCTGGGCCATCGGTGGCGGTCGCTTCCACCACACCGCGAACGCCGGCGCGACCTGGGAGCTGGTCGACGGTCTTCCCGCGGGCACCTGGGCCTTCGGCGGGCACTTCGCCCCCGACCGGCTCACGGGCGTCGCCGTCGGCCTCGACGGGAGCGTCGTCCGGACTGCGGACGGAGGCCAGACGTGGTCCCTGGTCGCGGCTCCGATCGCCAACACCGCCTCGCTCTTCGACGTGTACATGTTCGACGAGCTGCACGGTTTCTCCGTCGGGGAGCGCGCCCTGCTTTCCTACACCGAGGACGGCGGCCAGACCTGGCGCTCGGCGGGCAACACCGGCTGGTTCATGACCCACGGCATGGACGCCCTCGACGACGGACGGCATGCCTGGGCGGCGTGCGAGGCGGGGGAGATCATGCGCACCGAGGACGGTGGCCGCCACTGGGAGCGGGTCTTCACGCCGGGCATCGACAAGTACGGCCGCGTCATGGACGTCTCGTTCCTCGACGAGAACGAGGGCTATGCGGTCGGCAAGCACGAGGCCTTCGGTTATGCGGACATGAAGGTCCTGCGCAGCCTCGACGGCGGCCGCAGCTGGGCCGTCCGCGCGGTCTTCCACACCCCTCTGGACATCAAGGCCTGCGATGCCGTCGCCCCGGGCGTGGTGGTCGTGCTGGGCGTCAACGACGTGACCCAGGACGGGCTCAACATCTCCTACGACGGCGGACTCACCTGGACGGGCATCAGCCCGCCGGGAGCGGGGTTCATCGGCAACATCGACTTCCTCACTCCCGAGCTCGGGTGGGCGGGGGGCAACGAGATCTACAAGACGACCGACGGCGGGGCCACCTGGACCGAGCAGGCGAGCCCGCCCAACCACATCCTCAGCATCTCGATGTTCGACGAGCAGCACGGCTGGGCGGTCGGCGCCCTGGGCGACGTCATGCGCACGGTCAACGGCGGCGAGACGTGGGTGCTGCAGGACATCGGCACGGACGAGTCCCTGTGGGGGGTCAGCACCGTGAGCCCGACGGAGTGCTGGGTGGCGGCGCTCGTCGGCATCGTCTTCCACACGACCGACGGCGGCGCCACCTGGACCAGCGAGACGCTGGCCGAGTCCCCCGTCAATTTCGAGACGATAGCGTTCTCGTCACCGGGCAACGGTTGGGTCGGCAGCAACTTCGGCCTCTGGCGCCATGGCGGCGGCAGCATCTTCGCGGACGGCTTCGAGAGCGGCGACACCGCCGCCTGGTCGAGCGCCGTTCCGTAGGTCCGGCCGAGCCGATCCCGCTTCCATCGACCCGTCCCGGGAGCGGCCCGGGCGGGCAGACTCCTTCGAGCTCCCGAGGCACCCGAGGCGGGTTTCAGAGCCGGATCGGGCCGTAGCCCTCGATCTGGAGCTGGTCGCGGTCGAGCCTGACGTGGCTGCCGTCGCGTACGGCGTGGTCGAACTTGTAGATGACGCGCAGGTCGCCCGCCGAGGCCGCTTCGTCGTAGGCGGCGGCTTGCTCGCGGGTCGGTTCGACCCGCCGGCGCCAGCCGTCGATCGCGGCCGGTCCGTACGCTTCGGCGAGCCGGCGCTCGACGACGTGGGGCGCCGCCAGCCAGGCGGTGGCGTTGTTGCCGCCGAAGCCCTTGGAGTTGACGAACACGGCGTCCAGCCGCTCCACGCCGGCGTCGAAAGGCTCCCTGGAGATGCGGAGGCGCTCGGCGTGGACGTCGTCGGCTGCCTCGTCGATGGTGGCGATGCCGGGAACGATGCCGTCGCGCCACGTGCCGAGCGCCGACGAGATCTGGTCGCCGCCGGCCGCGGCCATCGTGTGGCCCACGAAGCACTTCACCGCGGCGACGGGCCAATTCTCGATCTCGAAGGCCTTGGCCACCGAGTCGAGGATCAGCGACTCGCTGACGCGATTCTGCGGCGTGCCGGTACCGTGGGCCTGGACGAAGCTGCGCTCGCGCACCGCCCGCTCACCCAGCGCTCGGCGCGCCGCCGCGACCGCCTTGGCGAAGGTGACGTAGTTGCCGACGCCGGGGGAGGAGATCGACTTCTTGTGCCCGTCGGCGTGGACGAAGACGTCGCCGACGCCGCCGTGGATGTCCGCCCCCAGCTCGAGGGCGAGCTCGCCCTCCATCAGCACGAGGAACTGGGCGCCCTCGGCGACGACGAACCCGGAGTTGGCTCCGAACGGCCGGCAGGCGCGCCGATGGTCGGGCTCCTCGTCCGCGGCCTTGCCCTCGAGCTCGCGCAGCGAAGCGTCGGTCGCCAGCGCGCCCATGGTGGCGAGTCCGTCCATCACGTCCGGGACGAGCGGCGCCTCGACCCCACCGATGATCGCCACGCGGGCCCGGCCTTCACGGATGTCCTGTGCTCCGAGCCTCAGGTTGTAGAGGAACGTCGCGCAGGCGCCCATGTTGTGGCCCGTCTGGCCGAGGCTGCCGAGCACGTAGGCGTTGACGAAGTCCGCCGCCATCTCGGCGAGCCCCATGGCCACGTGCTTGGAGGTGACGCGCCGGCCACGATGCCGGTGGCCCAGCAGACCACCGTTGCCGTGCTCGTCCTGCTGCGCCATGGCGCTGCCCGCGTAGGTGGCGATCTGGTCCGGCGCGACGCGCGCCATGACTCCGGGCCAGTCCAGCCCCAGGCAGCCCAGGGCGTCGCTGGCGCCAAAGAGCGCCAGCTGCAGCGCGCGCGGATGACTGCGAGCGGCGTACAGGCTCCCGGGGTCGAACCCGCGGGGGAGCATCCCGGCGGCGCTGACGCCGATGTCCCGCCGGTCCGGCACCAGGATCTCGGAGGTCTCGCCCAGGGTGATCCGCACCGTGCCGCCGCCGTTCTCCTCGATCCGCCAGCCTTCCGGCAGGTGGTCGGGAACGTCCCGCCGCGGCGTCTCGAACGCCACCGGTCCGCCGTTCGTGCGCACCCGCAGGCGGCGATTCCACGGCGCCCGCTGCGGGTCGAAGACCTCCGGCTCCAGCCGCCGGACCAGGCTGTGCGCGCCCAGCCGGTCGATCCCCGCTTCGTCCAGCGGGCCTTGGTACCCCACCAGACCCGCCAGGCTGCGCCAGGTCGCGGCAGCGCGGGGCTCGTCGAGGCACTCGACGACGGTGCGCCGATAGGCGTGGTGACCCGAGACCCGCCCGGCGGCGTTGACCCCACCGAAGGCGACGATGACGGGCATGCTGGTCAACGGCTGTGCCCTCCGCGAAAGAAGAGACGTTGCCCCGGGCAGCGCCTCACGGCTGGAAGTCTAGCGACCGTCCGGACCGAGAATCTTTGTGATCTGGCCACATTGTGCGGTATTCTCGCCACCTCGCGGATGCACCACGTCGCCTTCCTCCTCCAGGCCAGCTCGCTCGTCTCCGGCCTGACGATTCCGGCCGAGATGCTGCGCGCGGCCGACGAGCTGCACCGCGTCCGCGCGCGCTCGAAGGGGCGCCTCCGGCTGACGGTGACCACCACCGACAACGCCGCGAGCGGGTGGCTCCCGGCCCTGGCCATCGCTCCCCAGTGCCGGCCCGAAGAGCTCGAGCGCGTCTCGTTGCTCTACGTTCCGCCCTTCTGGCGGCGGCCGGCGGCGAGAATGCCGGGCATCTCGCCGCTGCTCGCCCGGCTCGCGGCCGAAGGCACCCTGATGTGCGCGATCAGCACCGGCGCGTATCTCGTCGCCGAGGCCGGTCTTCTCGACGGCCGCGCGGCGACCACCCACTGGTCGTTTCTCGACGACTTCGCGCGGCGCTACCCGCGCGTCGACCTCAAGCGCCAGCACCTCATCACCCGCGCCGGCAACCTCTACTGCGCCGGAAGCCTCAACGCCACCGCGGATCTGACGACCTACTTCATCGAGTCCCTCTACGGCGCCGAGATCGCGCGGCGCGTGACGGCCCAGTTCTCGCCCGAGATCCGGCGCCCGGCCCTGCAGCAGGGGTTCTTCGACGGCGAGTCCAGCGCCCAGCCGGACGAGCTGATGGCCGAGGCCCAGCGGCGGCTGCGCGACCGGGCCGAGCACGAGGTCGATCTGGAGGGGCTCTGCCACGACCTGCGGATCAGTCGCCGATCGCTCAACCGGCGGTTCCGCGCGGCGACCGGCGGCACGCCCGGGCAGTACGTGCGCCGGGTCCGGATGAGGCTGGCCTCCGAGCTGCTGCGCGGGACCGATCTATCGATCGCCCAGGTCGCCGCCCGCGTCGGCTACGAGGACGCCGGGCACTTCGCCACCCTCTACCGCCGGCTCACCGGCCGCAGCCCCTCCGGATACCGCGCCACCGTGCGCGCCAAGCTCTTCACGCCCGATTGACCCGAGGCCCGCCGCCTCGAGGACCCTCCGGCCGGCACGCGCCACCTTCCCCGTCGCCGATGCGCCGCGCGGACGGTCGACGAAGCCGTCAGGCGGACCCGGCCGCGGCGTGGAGGCGGTCGTCGGCGGTCAGCAGCCGCAGACCGGCGATCTCCCGGCGGGCGAGGATGAAGGTCGCGAGGTGGAGCGCGTCCAGGCCGCGCAGCGGCGCGGTGGGGGAGACCGCCTCGGCGAGCTCGCAGACCTCCTTGTCGAGCTCCCAGATCTCACAATGGCGCCACAGGCCGCGGACGGCCCGCTCGCCGTCGGCGATGAGGGCCTCGGGATGCCGTCCGAGCAGGCGTACGCGATGAAAGGCGCGGGCCGTTTCGACGAGCGACAGCCGCGACGTGACGAGGACCTCGGCCTTCTCGATACGGGTCCCGATCTCCGGTGACAGGCCCCGCTCCAGGACGGGGCGGAGGATCGCCGAGCTGTCGAGGTAGAGGGCGGCGGCCATGCGCCGGCTACCGGTCGCCCCGTAGCTCGGCGAGCAGCTCGCCCGCGGCCTCGGGAGAAAGGCCCAGCGAGGGCGGCGACCACACGAAGCCCTCCTTCGGCCGGCTCGATCGCGTGAGGCAGCCGCGCTCCGCGAGCCGGTCGAGAACGGCATCCACCGAGCCGTCGTCGGCCCGCTGGTGCCGCGGCGGCCCGAGCTCCGCCACCACCTCGTCGCGGTCGCTGACGAGAACCGTCTCCCCCGCCCGGGCGAGCCGCACGTACTCGGACAGCCGAGCCTTGAGCTGCTTGATGCCGACCGCTTTCACGGGTCGATGGTAGTCACCGGTAGTTACCAGGTCAAGCTCGGGGGGCGGGATCCCGCATGGCGGGCGCACGCCGGCCGAGACGCCATGAGCGCCCCGGTGCCAAGTGACGCGGTGCCACATGACCCTGGCCCCGCTTGCGGGCCCGCCGGCGGCCCGGATGCCGCAGCCAGCGCCGCGGACGGGCGCTTCAGCCGAGGGGCGCCGACACCGGGCTCGCCCCGATGGCCTTGACGAGGGCGGCGAAGGAGCCCCGCGTGCGGTCGAGCGCCGCGAGGTTGAGGTCGCGCTCCTCCTGCGACTGCAGGGCGCCGTGGAGCATCTCGACCTTGAAGGCGCCGCGCAGCAGCTCCTGCAGTCGCGCGAGCTCCGCGGCCGATACCGCGTCCCCGATCGCCCGCACGAGCAGGTCTCCCGTGTCGAAGATCTGCTGGCAGGTTCCGAAGGGCTCCCGTCCCTGGGCCAGCTCGTCGTGGGCGTGCTCGATCAGCGTTTGCGCGTCCTGGAGGTACTGGACGACGTCGTTCCGTCGCCGGCGTAGAACGGCCTCGTGACCGGCGAGCTCGGCGGCGAGTCCCGTCATGTCGGAGACGACGGGATGCGCGTGCTCCATGACCCAACGCGTGACGGCCGGAGCGACGTCGATGGACTCCGGCTTCTCGTCGAACAGCTCCCGACCGTGCTTGGACTCGAGGTGGCGGCGCCACGCGCGCACGCCGGGATCGCTCTTCAGCTCGTCGAACCTGGCGGGCCAGGGCGTCCCCTCCGCGAGCAGGTAGGGCAGAACGTCCACGCCCCTGGCCAGGGCGGCTTCGTACTCCAGCTGGGTGATGCTCGCCGTCTCGCCCTGCGGTACGTAGCCGCGCCGGAAACCGACGAGCAGCACGCAGAAGTGACAGCCGTCGAGCCGCTGCTGCGAGAAGCGCTTGGGCTCGTCGGAGGTCGCCGTCCAGTTCTCCATCGGATCGACGAAGATGCCCGACCGGCCGAGCGCCCTGATGACGTGCGCGCGGTGGTCCTTGAGGTCCTCGTAGGTCGACGAGACGAAGGTCTTGATCGTCGGTCCCGGCATGGCGTTTCCCTTCCCGAAGACGGCGGCGCCAAGGTTACGGGATCCAGGACCCGTGCGCCACCGGCGCGCACGGAGGACCCCCGGATCTGGTGCAGCATCCGCAGGACCTCGCCGGTCGGTCAGGCGCTCTCTCGCGAGGCCTCGAACTGCCCGTAGACGACGTTGCTCTTGCCGGACTTCTTGGCTTCGTACATCAAGGCGTCGGCCGCTCGCAGGGCCTCCGCAAGGTCCGGAAGGTGCCCGAGGAAGGTGGCGGCTCCAACGCCGAACCCGAGGTCCCAGCCGTGGGCCCGGATGGAGTCGAGCAAACGCGCTTCGAGAGCGGCAAAAAACGTTTTCGCGCCCGCCGCGTCGGTGGCCGGGAGAACGATGGCGAACTCGTCGCCACCGATTCGACCGATCACGTCGCTGGAACGAACCGAGGCGGACAAGCACGCGCCGATGGCCTGGAGCGCCCGGTCGCCTTCCTGGTGTCCATGCTCGTCGTTGAGGATCTTGAAGTTCGTCAGATCCAGGTATCCCAGGGTGAGGCACTGGTGGTTCCGGCGGCCGAGCCGAATGAGCAGCTCCGCGTCCTCCTCGAAGCCCCGCCGGTTCCTCAGCTGCGTGAGCTCGTCGGTTCTGGCGAGCAGCGCTTCTCTCCGCAAGTTCTCCTGTTCCGTCAGGTCGTGGATGAGGGCCAGCACGTGCACGGATCCGTCCGCTGCGGTCAGCACCGAGGTCGAGATGGCGATCGCCCGCTCCGTGCCGTCGGCGTGTCGGATCTCCCACCGCTCGAAGCGCAGATCGTGTCCCTCTCTCATGCGCTCCATCCGCAGGCGAGCCCGCTCCCGGACCTCGGGGTCGGCGTAGACCGTCTGATACCAACCGAGGCGGTTGATCTCCTCCATCTGATAGCCGGTGAGCTCGACCATTCGCTGATTCCAGACCGTGAACTCCACGTAGGGATGGGTGGCTACGTCGTGGCAGACGCACACGCCTTCCGCCGCCCGCTCGATGACTACTTCGCGGAACCGGTGGTCCTCGCTCAGACGCTCGTGCAGCTCCTGCTGTCGAGCCAGCCGGTCTTCGAGGATCCTGATTTGCCGCCGTGCGGAGTCGAGCTTCTCCTCGACCGTTCTCTCTCGGGAAGAAGTCTGAGCCATGGTTCGCCCCCAAACCGCCGCGCGAAGATATAGTTGCAGACGAAACCCTATCACTGCAGCCGGAGTGCTCCAATCGCCGTTCGACGGCGCCGGTGAAGCTGGCGATCCGAGGCCCGGGGCGGGTTGGCGCGGCCCGACGGACGGCTGGTCGGGAGCGGCCTCACGGTCGGGAGGGCGGCTGGACGCCGTGCGGCCGCGCAGCGCCTGGAAGCTCCGAGTCAGCCCAGCGGCATCTCCAGCGCCACCGCCTCCTGGGCGTTGCGCAGGTAGAGACGATCGCCCACCAGCACGGGGTGGTTCCACGTCTTGGCCGCGAAGACCTTCATCCGGGTGAGCTCCTCGTGGCGCTCCGGCGTGGCCCGAACCAGGACGAGATCCCCTTTCTCGGCGATCACCAGGAGCTGCGAGGCGGTGGGGAGCAGCAGGAGCTGGCCGGCGCCGTAGCGGCCCCCTTTCCACCTGCGCTCACCGGTCTCGAGATCGACGCAGGCGAGGATGTTGGGATCGAAGCCGTAGAGCGAGCCCTCGTGCACCGCGTAGTCGTTGAAGTCGGGCTTCATGCCCCGCGAGGTCCAGCGCTCCTCGAAGGCCAGCCCGCTGCCGTCGCGGCGGAGGTCCAGCCGCCGCGTGCCGACGCCCTGGCCGCTGCTCAGCAGCACGGTCGAATCGTCGATGAAAAGAGGCTGCAGCGCCCGGTAGTCCCTGATTTGCCAGTCGTACTTCCAGACCACCGAGCCGTCCGCCGGATCGTAGAGGGCGAGCCCCCGGTCGGTGGCCACCGGGACCGAAAGCTCGCCGGCGACCCGCGACAGCTGCGGCGAGCTGTAGCTGTGCCCGCCGGCGGGGGCGCCCCAGCGCAGCCGGCCGTCGTCGACGCCGTAGGCGAGCACCCCGCGATCCCCTTCGCCGCCGGCGTGCACGATGACCACGTCGTCGACCACCAGGGGCGACGAGGCGAAGCCCCAGATCGGCGGCTCGCGGCGGGCTTCCACGCGCAGGTCGGCCTGCCAGACCACCGCTCCGGTCTCCGGCTCGAGCCGGTGCAGGTAGCCCTCCGCACCGAGCGCGAAGAGCATGCCGCGGGCCAGGGTCGGCGTCGCCCGCGGCCCGGCTCCGCCCATCGCCTCGAAGAAGCGGGAGGGGTACTCGTGAGCCCAGAGCTGCGAGCCGGTCGCCGCGTCGTAGGCGACCACCGCCTCGAGCTCCCCCCGCTGCTCCTGGGTGAAGATCCGCCGGCCCGCGACCGCGAACGACGACCACCCGGGGCCCACCTGGATGCGCCAGAGCTCGCGCGGGGGCCGCGCCTCCCAGTCCTCCGCGAGGGTCAGGTCCCGGACCACCCCGTCGCGCCGCGGGCCGCGAAACCCGGGCCACTCGGCTTGGGCCAGAGGCAGGTCCAGGCTCGAGTCCGGGCTCGACCGGCCGGCGCGGCCGCCGCGCGCGGCGAGGTACTCGTCCTCGGCCGTGAGGGACCAGCGCCAGGAGCGCTCGGCCCTGAAGTCGCCGCCCCAGACGCCGTCCATCCGCACCAGGGTCCAGTAGCCGAAGGCGAGGCCCGCCGCGATCAGGCCGATCACCGCGCGCCGCTCGGGACGGAGGAACCTGGAGGCGAGGAGCCCGACGACGAACGCGGACGTTCCCCACTGGATCACGCCGAAGGTGCCGAGGCCCCGGAGCGTCGGGTGCCCGACGTAGAAGCCGATCACCGCGAGGGCCAGGAAGCCGAGCAGACCGAAGACCCGCTCGCGCCAGGTCGCGCGACTCGCGGCGACCCACCAGAGGAGGATCAGGACGGAGCTGATCATCGATCCGTAGAAGGCGGCGATCATGAGCTGCATCGGCGGATCTTCCAGGACCCGCGGCAGCAAACGGAAGATCCAGAGGATCACCAGCAGCGCGACGCCGGGCCAGAGACGCAGCGGGGACTTCTTTCGAGCGGCAGGGCTCATGCGACCTCCAGGCTGAGTGGGTTCGATTCGCATCCTAGCGCCCCCGACCGGTCACCGGCCACGCCGACGGCGCCCACCGCAGCCGTCCGGGAGCATCCGCGCGCCGGCTAGCGGCCGTCCGCCGCGGGCCGGGACCGGGTCTCCTCGAGGAGAACGCGCCCGGCCGACCTGGCGGCACATGCCCTCAGGGACGGAAACGCGCCGAAAGATCTCTCACCCGGTCGCTCGCGGTCACTCCTCGAGGACGAGCAGCATCGGCGTATACCGGATGCCATCCTGCTCCTGCTCGGGGGCCAGCGCCCGGAAGCCCAGCCGCCGATAGAAGGGCACCGCGTAGCGCGAGGCGTGCACGCCGACCGTCTTCACGTCCTGACGGGTCGCGCGGATCTGGCGCAGACCGGCTTCGAACAGCCGCTGGCCGACGCCCTCTCCCTGCATGGCGGCGTCCACGAACAGCATGGCCACGTGAGCGGGCGGCATCCACTCGACCACTCCCACGATGCGGCCGCCGTGCACGGCCGCGAGCGCCCGGTGACCGCCGCGGAGGCGCTCCGCGAAGGCCGTGGGGTCCGCCCATTTCGCGAAGCTCGCGACGCCGGCGGGCCGCAAGTCCGGAGCCACGAACTCGGCGAAGACCTTCATGACGAGCTCCAGCCCCGGCTCCACGTCGGCCTCGCTCATCGGCCGGATCTCGATCTCCGTCACTCGCTGCTCCAGGTCTGCGGTCGAGTAGGCCCGGCGCTCAGTCGCCGCCATCGGGGCGCCACCTCCGGCGTACTCGACGGTGCTTGCTCTGTCGCGGCTCGACCCTCCCTCTCGATCCGAAGGTCCGGACGACGCCGGGCCTCTGCTGCCGGGCGCCCGCGTGGAACGCCGCTTTCGATCAGCGCACCGCAAAGCGCGGTCCCAGCGGCGGTCACCGGGCCATGATAGCCCGCACCCGATCGCACTCGAGGGTGCTTCAGCGATCCGCCGGAGCAGCAGATCGCCGCCAGGGCACCACCGAAGAGTCCCCGCCGGCTGCCGGGGGCATCTCCCCTCGAGGACGCGCCGCCGGGAGGCCGAGCACACCGCCGGCGCGGTCAAGAGGACGGTGCCGGTCAGGAGGACGGTGCCGGTCAGGAGGACGGTGCGAGGGGGTTGATGACCCGCAGGAAGTCGAACTTCTTGAAGTCGACGTCGTTGGTGTAGATCGTGGCGACCCCGTGCTGACGGAGGATGGTCGCCAGGTGCGCGTCCGGGACCAGGTTGGCGCGCACTGGGAAGGCCCTGGTCGCCTCCGCGTAGGCGCCGAGGAAGCCGGCTCGCTCCGAGAGCGTCTTGACCTGGGGCTGGGCGAGGAGGCTCTGCAGGTTGCTCAACGCCTCCGCCGGCGTCAGAGGCGCCTTGAAGATCCGGGAATGGGTCGCCATCCTCAGGTACGCCATGGCGGTAGGCCACGCGACGTAGAGGATCTCCCGATCGCGCAGCTTCCGCCGGAGGAACTCCTGAGCCACCTCGAAATGAGGGCTCGACCGGTCGGAGGCGTACAGCAGGAGATTGACGTCGAGCGAGCAGCTCATCGCCCCGGCGCCGCGTCGTCATCGAGGACGTCGTAGACCGCGTCGCGGTCGGCAAGATCCACGAGCGCTCCCAGCGGCCGGGAGATCCACTCGAGCCCGGTCGGCTCCGCGGACGCGCCGCCACGACGCTCCAGGGCCTCCGCCAACAGCTGCGTCACCACCCGCCCGAGAGAGCTGCCCTCTTCTCGTTGCAGCCGCTTGACCTCATCGAGGATGGGCGTGTCGATATTCAGGGTCGTGCGCGGCATGATGCGTTGATGCTACTGCCTACAGCATCAGACGTCAAAGGCGCTGATCTGAGCGAACGCTCGCGCCCAAGCTCGGCCGACCTGGCGGCACATGCTTCAAGGGACGGAAACACGCCGAGCGATCGCTCACCCGAGGCGCCTCTTGAGGTGGCCGGCCGGCTCTTGCAAGACGCAGGGCTCGACTTCCGTCTTGCACCTCATGGCACGCAATCCCCGGCACGCAATCCCCGCTACATCCCGCCCGATTCCCTCGTCGAGGTCACCTGCCGCACCATCCACGGGCGCTTCCTCCTGCTCCCCGGCCGCGACCTCAACGCCATCATCATCGGCGCCCTCGCCAAGGCCCAACAGCGCTACGGGATGGTCGTCTGCGGTCTCGTCTACTTGAGCAATCACTGCCACCTCCTCCTCCAGCCCAGAAACGCCAGGCAGCTCGCCCGCTTCATGAACTACGTCAACTCGAAGATCGCCCGCGAGGCCGGGCGCCTGCACTGGTGGCGCGAGAAGCTCTGGGGCCGGCGCTACGGCTCGGTGATCGTCAGCGACGAGCCCGAGGAAGAGCGCGCCCGCCTGCGCTACCTGCTCGCCCAGGGCTGCAAGGAGGGCCTCGTGGAGTCCCCCAAGCAGTGGCCCGGTGCCACCTCGGCCCAGGCCCACAGCCAGGGCTGGAAGCTCTCCGGCCTGTGGTTCGACCGCACCGCCGAGCACAAGGCCCGCAAGCGCGGCGAGCACGTCCCGAAGCTGCGCTTCGCCGAGGCGCTCGAGCTCGTGATCACTCCCATCCCCTCGTGGCGCGACGAGCCGGAGCATCGCATCGACGCCCGCGTGCGGGCTCTCGTCCGCGAGATCGAAGACGAGACCCGCGAGGAGATCCGCAGGACCGGCCGCCAGCCCCTGGGCCGCCAGGCGATCCTCGAACAGCATCCCCACGCCCAGCCGGCCAACTTCACGCCCTCCCCAGCCCCGCGCTTCCACGCCCACCGCCGCTCCGTCCGGCGCCGCCTCGAGAACGCCTTCCGGCGCTTCCTCCACGCCTACCGCGAAGCCTCCGCGCTCTTCCGGCAGGGCAAGGAGGCCACGTTCCCGCCCGGGTCGTTCCTCCCGTCACCCGGTTTCAACCCGGCGCCAGGCTGACGCCTCCCCGAGAACTCGTCCTCCAGAGTCTCCAACGCGCGGCCGCCACGACGACCGCCGGGTGAGCCTCGTCCACGGCAGTGGTGGCACCGGCCCAGTCGCTGCGATCAGTCGCTTTCGGGTCCCGGAACGGTCTCTGCCAGCCGAGAATCGACCCCCA
>JAOTWP010000157.1 GCA_029862975.1 Acidobacteriota bacterium | reverse complement strand
CGCGCGGCCGCCGGCGTTCACCCCCTACCGGCTGCGCGAGCTCGAGCTGGCCAATCGCATCGTCGTCAGCCCGATGTGCCAGTACTCGGCCGAGGACGGCGTCGTCGGCGACTGGCACCTGGTGCACCTCGGCAGCCGCGCCGTGGGCGGCGCCGGGCTCGTGCTGACGGAGATGACCGACGTCTCGCCGGAAGGGCGGATCACGCGTGCCTGCGCCGGGATGTACGACGACGCGCACGTCGCGGCCTGGGGCCGGATCGTCGACTACGTCCACCGCCACACGCCGGCTCGGATCGGGATCCAGCTCGCCCACGCCGGGCGCAAGGGCTCGACCTTCCATCCGTGGGAAGGGGACGACGTCCCGCTCACCCCGGAGCGCGGCGGCTGGACGACGCTGGCGCCGTCGGCCCTGCCGTTCCGGGAGGGCTGGCCGCCGCCGCGGGCGATGAGCCGCGACGACATGGAGCGAGTGCGGGACGCCTTCGTGGCGGCCACCATCCGCGCGGAGGCGGCGGGCTTCGATCTCGTCGAGGTGCACATGGCGCACGGCTACCTGCTGTCGAGCTTCATCTCGCCGCTCGCGAACCGCCGCGACGACGAGTACGGGGGCAGCCTCGAGAACCGGATGCGCTATCCGCTCGAGGTGTTCGCGGCCATGCGGGCAGCCTGGCCGGCAGCGAAGCCGATGCTCGTGCGCGTCTCGGCCAGCGACTGGATGCCCGACGGCTCGGGGACGACGCCGGAGGAGGCCGTGGCGATGGCGCGGCTGCTCAAGGCGGCGGGGTGCGACCTCATCGACGTCTCCTCGGGCGGCAACGTGCCGGACTCCCGGATCGAGTACGGCCGCATGTACCAGGTGCCGTTCGCGGAGAAGATCCGCCACGAGGCGGGGATCCCGGTCGCCGCGGTGGGGGCGCTCCTGGGCGCCGATCACGCCAACACCGTGCTCGCCGCCGGCCGGGCCGATCTGGCGGTCATGGCCCGCCCCCACCTGCGCCACCCCTACCTGACCCTCGACGCGGCCGAGCGCTACGGCCAGTGGGACCAGTGGTGGCCCGGCCAGTACCAGGCGGGCAAGCCGCGGCCCCCGAAGGAGTGAGCGGCGGCGCCGCCCTTGGGGCGCGCGACGGAATGGCCCGGCGGCGGCGCTCGTAGGCGACAGGGAGGGACGCGATGA
Organism: Acidobacteriota bacterium; assembly: GCA_029862975.1. Lineage (GTDB taxonomy): Bacteria > Acidobacteriota > Thermoanaerobaculia > Multivoradales > JAHEKO01 > CALZKB01. The sequence continues at coordinate 7,187 of JAOTWP010000157.1, read as the reverse complement.
TCAGCTACAGCCACAGGCAGCCCGGGTTCTTCCTGTGGCTCACGATGATCGTCGCCGCCGTCTTCATCTTCTCCGTGACGAAGCTCATGAGCGGGGAGGCGCCCCCGGACTCGCGGGTGATCCTGCGCTGGATCCCGCTGGCCACCGCCGCGGTCCTGCTCGTCATCGGCTGGCTCTTCGGGTCGCTGACGGTCACGATCGACGAGGAGAAGATCGTCGCCGCCTTCGGGCCGGGCTGGCCCCGCAAGACCGTGCGCCTGGCCTCGGTGCACGGGGTCCGGCCGGTGCGCAACTCCTGGTGGTACGGCTGGGGCATCCGCTACACGCCGCACGGCTGGCTCTACAACGTCTCCGGCCTCGACGCCGTCGAGCTCGAGCTCACGGGCGGGCGCAGCCTGCGGATTGGCACCGACGAGCCCGCGAAGCTGGCGGCGGCAATCGCGGCCGCGGCCGGCACGGCGGGGTAGCGGCGCCGGCCGGCCGGGGGGCGGCTCGGGCTCAGCGCCCGAGGTGGGCCGCGACCTGCTCGTAGAGGTCGCTCACCTGGCCGGCGCGGCTGAAGACGACCTCGCCGGCGGCCGAGATCAGCACGTAGCTCGGGAAGGCGAAGACGTCGAACATCTCGAGCGTCTCCTCGTTTCCGGCGAGGATCGTGTACCCGAGCCCGTGCTCGGCGGCGGTCGCCGCGATGTCCTCCGGCTCGCCCGAGTAGTACGCCAGGCCGACGACGCTCAGCCGGTCGCCGTAGTCCTCGTGCAGCCGCTGCAGCTTGGGAAACGCCTGCACGCAGGGCGCGCACCAGGTGCCCCAGAAGTCGAGGAGCACCGCCTTTCCGGCCAGGCTCCGGCCCGAGAACGGCGAGCCGTCGAGCGCGGTGGCCTCGAACTCGAGAGCCGGCGCGGGTCCCGCCGCGGCGGCCGGCGGGGCGAGGGCGAGAGCGAGCAGCAGGACGAGGCCGGCGGCCTGGAGAGGTCTCATGTCGTCACGGTTACGAATGCGCGGCCTTCCGGGTTCTATTCCGCGGGCGAGTCCGCGGGCGCCAGCCGCTTGAGGGCGCCGCGGTCGATCTTGCCGAGGTGGGTGCGCGGCAGCTCCGAGACGACGATCACGCGCCGCGGGTGCTTGTACGCCTCCAGCTGGTCCAGCACGTGCCGCTTCAGGGCCTCCTCGAGCTCGCCGGGCGGGGGCGGCGGCGGCGCGGCGACGACGAAGGCGTAGGGCTTGGTCAGGCCCGCGGCGCTCTCGACGCCGACGACGGCGCATTCGCGCACCGCCGGGTGCCGCGCGAGGCAGCTCTCGACCTCCTGGGGGGCCAGCCATTTGCCGCCGACCTTGAGCACGTCGTCCCCGCGGCCGCAGTAGGTGACGTAGCCGGCCGCGTCGCGGCTGACGAGATCGCCGCCCACGAACCAGGCGCCGCGGAAGGCCTCCTGGCAGCGCGGCATGTCGCGCCAGTAGCCGATGGCGCGCGAACCGCCGCGGACCCACAACTTGCCCGGCTGGCCGGCGGGAACGTCGTTGCCGTCGTCGTCCCGGACCCGGATCTCGAAGCCGTCGACCACCCGCCCGAGGGTCCCGGGCCTGACGTCGTCCGGGCGATTCGTCACGAAGATATGCCACATCTCGGCGGTGCCGAGGCCGTCCAGGAGCTCGACGCCGAAGAGCTCCTTCCAGCGGTGGTAGAGCGACACCGGCAGCGCCTCCCCGGCCGAGGTGGCGAAGCGCAGGGAGGACAGGTCACGCTGCGCGGCCGCGGGATGGCCGACCATCTGGCTGACCATGGTCGGCACGTTCACGAGGATGGTCGGCCGATGGCGCTCGATGAGCTCGAACAAGAGCTCGGCGGTCGGATGCTCCGGGAAGAGGACGGCGCTCGCGCCGACGGCGAAGGGAAAGAGCAGGTTCGAGCCCGTCGCGTAGCCGAAGTAGAGCTTGGGCACGGCCAGCGTCCGGTCGTCCGCGCCGTATCCGAGGGCGGCCTTGGCGTAGAGCTCGGTGGTGTTGGCGAACGAGGCATGACTCTGGACGACGCCCTTCGGCAGCCCCGTGGTGCCGCCCGAGAAGAGCCAGATCGCCGGGTCGTCGCGGTGCGTCGGCACGTTGCGGAAGCGGTCCGGGACGGCGGCGGCCAGATTCTCGTAGCGCGGCCTGCTGCCCGCGTCCTCCCCGACGACGAGGAGATCCGGCCGCCTCTCGGCCCTGGCGGCGGCGTCCTCGAAAGCCTCGCGCACCCCGTCGCCGACGACGACGAGCCGCGGCCTGACGTACTCGAAGAGGGCCGTCAGGCCGTCCGGTTTGAGATGGGGATTGACCATCACGACGACGGCGCCGAGCTTCAGGGTCCCGAAGCAGGCGGCGACCCACTCCGGGCCGTCGGGAAGCGCGATCATGACCCGCTCCTCGGGACGGACGTCGAGCCCCGCCAGCACGTTGGCGAACCGGTTGGCCGCGGCCTCGACCTCGGCGTAGGTGCGCGTCTCGTCGCCAACGACGAGCGCCACTCGGTCGCCCCGCCCCTCGCGGACGCGGTCGTCGAGGAAGTAGTCCGCGATGTTGAAGCGCTCGGGAGGCCGGAAGCTCATCTCCGGTGAGAGCCTAGCGGACGGCCCGCGGGCGGGCAAGACGAGAGTCCTGCCGCCGCGCGGGGTCGGCGCTGACGGGATCGACCGCGATTCCCGGGGGGCCGCAGAGCCCGCCGCGCTCGCCGCTTCCTCGACGAGCTGGCGGCCCGAATCCGCTCCCGGCCGGCGCGCGAGGGCGACGGCCCTGCGTGATCTGCTCGCGGGTCAGATCTCGACGCCGAAGGGCCGTTTGAGCAGGAGGAACCAGGGCACGGTGAAGAGCAGCAGGATCCAGCCCCAGGCGGGGACGAACAGGAAGCTGCCCTTCTCGGCGTACTCGACGGTGATCGCGGCGAGCGGGCTGTCCGCCGGCAGCGGCGGCTCGGCCGGGTAGATCATCTGCCGGAAGAGGCTCGCCCGCGGGCGCAGGGGCGATCGCAGCGCCGCGTCGTCGGAGACGACGAGGGTCTTGGTGTAGTCCCGGCCGTCGATCGCGAGCTCGAGCTCGTAGTCGCCGGGCTTCTCCGCGGCGAGACGCCAGGCCAGCTGGCGCTGGGCCGGGATCCACAGCGCGGGGGTGTCGACGCGGACGCCGGCCGGCGCCGAGACGGCGGCCGCCGGCTTGCCGCCGTCGCGAGCGGCGGCGAACTCGGCGGTGAGCACCGTCGACGCGCCGGGCCGCACCCCCTCGTAGCTGTAGTGGAAGTGGAGGAAGACGAAGATCGGCGCCATCGGGATGCTCATGAGAAGGATGGGCAGGAGCCAGGAGCCCAGATAGCCGCCGGTGAAGCGCAGGACGTTGAAGAGCCCGAGGAAGGTCGCGCCGAGCCGGTCGTTGAAGAGCCGGATCTCGAACAGGCTCGCGTAGATCTGGCGCTTGAAGCGCTCGGCGAGGGCGAGGTTGAAGGTCCACTTCATGATCGGCATCGCGATCAAGGTGACGACGAACGCGAGGACGGCCATCACCGCCCACTCGGGCAACGCCGACAGGGCGCCGAGCAGGGCGCCGGCGGCGGCGCGGAGGATGGCGTTGATCGCTTCCATGAGGAATCGAGACCGGGCGGCGTCAGGAGATGTAGCCGAGCCCCTGCAGGCGCTTCTTGATCTCCTCCGCGGAGAGGGCTTCGCCCTCGCCTTCGATCTTGGCGAGCTCCTTCTCGAGCGCGTGGGTGACGAACTCCGTCGCCGAGGAGTAGCCGGCGATCGCGGCGATGCGCTCGACCTTGGCCATCAGCTCCTTGTCGAGGGTGATCTTGTTCTTACCGAACATCGTGCCTCCTTAGCTGCCGGGCGTGACCGCCGGGAACCCCTCGACGCCGAACTCCTCGACCAGGACCGCGGCGAGCTCGGTGAGCGTCGGCGCCGGCCGGCCGAGCGGGCGGTTGGTGAAGAGGATGCCGGGGACCGCCTCGTGATCCATGCTGTGGTCCGCCGTCCACTGACCGGTGTTGTCGCTGAAGACCTCGGTCTCGAGCTCGCCCAGCGCGCCGTCGTTCGAGCCACGCGTTCCCTTGGCGTAGCCGACGATCATGTCGGGGCCGACGGCCAGCGCCCTGCCGTGCGAGAAGTAGCGTGCCGTCGGATAGACGCGCGTGACGGCCCGGCCGCCGGTCTTGGGGTCGACCGTGGCGAGGAGCTTCTCGCCGATCTCGTCGAGCAGCGCGTCCTTGGCGGAGGGGTCCACGATGCCCTGGCGCTCGCGTCCGCGCTGGTTGACGTAGAGGCCGTTGAAGCCGACGCCGTAGGCCCTGCTCCGCGACCAGTCGACGTTGCGGAAGAGGCCCGGGTCCTTGGCCAGCGACGGGTCCTTGAGCACCAGGTAGCCCTCGTCCCGCAGCCAGCTGTTGAGGTTCATGGCGCGGCGCCAGCTCGCGAATCCGTGGTCGGACATGACGACCAGGGTCGCTTCCGGCAGGCGCTCGAGGGCCATGGCGACGAGCTCGTCGGCGCGCTCGTAGAGCCCCGGGATCACGCCGGCGTACTTCTCGGCCGCGGCCGGATCGTAGAGCGGGTGCTCGGGGTCGGTGCGCCCCCACATGATGTGCGAGACGAGGTCCGTGTTGCCGAAGTAGTAGAAGAGCATCCCGTCCTCGAAGTGGTCGAGCGCCCACCCGAACTGCTTCTCGATCTCCTCGGCGGTGATCCGGGCCTGGACCAGGTACTCGTCGATCGAGAAGAGCTTCTCCGTCGCGGCCTTGGTGTCCTCGGGCATGCCCTGGGTGTAGAAGCCGCCCGTCTCCTCGGCGAGGAGGGCCGCGAAGTCGGCCGGCGTCGAGATCGGCGTCGCCGGGTTGCGCGGGTCGATCTGCAGCGGGCTCACATAGAGCTCCACCTCGGGTCGCACGGAGCGCAGGTAGAGCCGGACGCTGGCGCTCACGGACTCGAGCGGGTGGAGCGCGAAGGAGACGGTGACCCAGTCGCTCCACTCGCCGGCCGCGAGGATCGTCTCCGACTCCCCGAGGACGACCTTCGCGACGTCCTCCACCGGGTCGAAGTAGATCGTCAGGGGGGTCTCCGTCTTGGCCGGCTCGCAGAGGAAGATGTTCTCCGGGCCGTAGAGGGTGCCCTCCGCCCGGTCCTCCCACAGGTCCAGCGGATAGACCTTGCCGCCGCTCGAGACGTCGTCGTAGAAGAGGGCCGAGGTGAAGAAGGAGAACTCGCCGAGCGAGCCGGTGAGGTCCGGCGTCCCCATGCCCGTGAGCTCGCGAGTGGCCAGCCCGGAGGGGGGGAAGTCGATGGGCATGCGGAAGATCCAGGACTCGACGCCGTCCTCCTCGAGCGGCTTCCAGAACGGATCGCCCTGCCGGGTCGTCTCGAACTCGTCGGTGGGCGGAATCCGGTACTTGCCGAAGCAGGGGCCGGGCTCGCCCTCCTCGACCTCGGCCAGCGAGGACTTGGGGAAGTAGGTCGCCGGGTCGCGGTGCAGGAAGTCGAAGATGCCGTGATGGCCAGAATCCGTGCCGGTCGTGAAGTTCGACCAGGCGATCGGGGACAGCGGCGGCACGGACGTGCCGAGCGGCGCCGCCGTCCCCTCGCGCTGGAGGCGCGCGAAGGCCGGCATGCGCCCGGCCGCGATCAGCTCCTGGGTGTAGGTCCAGTCCATGCCGTCGAAGCCGAGGACGACGAGCTGCTGGCCCGTCTCGCGGTGGCCGCCGCCACAGGCGAGCATCGCCGCGCAGGCGGCGGCCAGCAGGATCCGGCGCCCGAGGGTCGCGGCCCTGGCGCGCCTCAAGCGCCCGACTCCAAGGCCGCGAGCGCCCGCTGCGGGTCGAGCCGGGTGGCCTTGCCGAACAGCGGCTTGCCGTCCATGTGGGCCGGCGGCTCGATGCCGAAGAGCCGCAGGGCGGTGGGGGCCATGTCCATCAGCGCCGGATCGTCGTCGTCGATGGGGTAGTTGCAGAACATGACGCCCGGCACCTGCCGCGGATCGACGCAGTGGTCGCCGCTCCAGGCCTTGGTGTTGTCCTCGAACACGGGGCCGGAGACCATGCCCGTGGCGCAGTCCCAGGAGACGCGATAGCCGCTGTTGAAGCCGAAGAGCAGGTCCGGAGCGTTCGCGAGATAGGGGCCGCCGTAGAGCTTCGCCGTGTCGAAGAGCTCCGTGATCCCGACCTCGCCGGCCTCTTCGTCGCGCAGGCCGGTCAGGCGGGCGACGAGCTCGTCCTTCAAGGCCTGGGCCTCGGCCCCTGGTTTGACGATCCCCTGCGACTCGCGCCCCGCGATGTTGAGGTACATGCCGGCCAGGCCCAGGCTGTAGGCCCGCGTGCGCGACCAGTCGACGTCGGCGAGCCACTCGCGCTCGCCGTCGGCGCCTTCCTGGAGATGGAGGTAGCCGTTGGCGTGGAGCCAGGTGTTGACGTTGACGCCGCGCCGGAAGGAGGTGAAGCCGTGATCCGACAGGACGAAGAGGACGTCGCCCTTCCGGAGCTTGGCGAGCGTCCGGCCCACGAGCTTGTCGTTGTGCACGTAGAGCTGCTCGATCGCGTCGCGGTGCTCGGCGTCCTCCTTGCCGCGGGCCGCGGGATGGCCGTCCTCGAGGTAGCGCCAGAACATGTGCTGGATGCGGTCGGTGCCGTCGAAGACGCAGACGAGAGAGCCCTTCTCGAGCTGGTCGAGCGAGGTCATGAACATCCGCTCGCGCTCGCGGTCGATGTCGTAGCTCTGGGCGAGGAAGGTGGCGTCGTCGGTGACCTCCTCGTTGAGCGCCCAGGTGTCCTCCGCCAGCCCGAGGGTGGCGTAGGGTCCGACCTTCTTCGCCAGGTAGTTGGCGTAGTAGCCGGGATGGGAGATCGGCATGGCCGGATTCTCGGGCGCGAGGTTGAGCGGCGTCATGTAGAGCGAGACGTGCTCGTCCATCTCGAGGACCTGCAGGCGGACGAGCGCCGACACCTTGACGGCCGGCGCGGCCGGGAACTCGAGGCTGACCCAGTCCGACAGCTCGCCGGGAGCGAGAGCCAGCTCCTCGCCGGCGAGCTCCACGTGGGCGACGCCGGCCGCGCGGTCGGGCCGGATCGCCAGGGGCAGGGCGAGCGGCGGGTGGCCTTCCACGAAGGAGTTCTCCGGGCCCTCGACGCTGGCCTCGTAGCGCTCCGGACCGCCGTCGAGGGTCAACCGCACGCCGCCCTC
>JAOTWP010000156.1 GCA_029862975.1 Acidobacteriota bacterium | reverse complement strand
GGGCTGAGCCGCCGGTGAAGACCGCGGTCGACGGAAACGGTAGAATCCGCCGACCGCGAGCGGGTCTGCCGGCAGGTGCGACGAGGGCGCGAGAGCCCCCCGACGGCCGGCGAACGCGGGAGCAGGGAAGCAGGAAGGCAGCAAGAAGGCAGCAGGAAGGCAGCAGGAAGGACGGGAGAATGGTTCACGAGGTCCGTCATCTCGGCCGCGTGGTCGGGGAGGAGGTCGAGCTGCGGGGCTGGCTCGCCGGCAAGCGCTCGAGCGGCAAGATCGCCTTCTTGCAGGTGCGCGACGGCAGCGGCCGCGTGCAGGCCGTCGCCAGCCGGGCCGACGTCGCGGCGGAGGCCTGGGAGCAGATCCAGGCGGTGACCCAGGAGTCGACCCTCTGGCTACAGGGCACGGTGAAGGCGGACTCCCGCGCCCCCGGCGGCGTCGAGATCCACGCCACCGACTTCCGGGTCGACGATTTGAGCCCGGAGTTCCCGATCGCCCCCAAGGAGCATGGCGTGGCCTTCCTCATGGATCACCGCCACCTGTGGCTGCGCTCGACCCGCCAGCACGCGACGCTACGGGTGCGCAGCGAGGTAGTGCAGGCGATCCGCGACTTCTTCTACGCGCGGGACTACACGCTGATCGATTCCCCGATCCTGACGCCCGCCGCCTGCGAGGGAACCTCGACCCTCTTCGAGACCGACTACTTCGGCGACAAGGCCTATCTGAGCCAGTCGGGGCAGCTCTATCTCGAGCCCGCGGCGGCGGCTCTCGGGAAGGTCTACTGCTTCGGCCCGACGTTCCGGGCCGAGAAATCGAAGACTCGGCGCCACCTCACGGAGTTCTGGATGGTCGAGCCGGAGGTCGCCTTCCTCGAGTTCCCGGGCCTGTGCGACCTGGCGGAGGAGTTCGTTCGCGAGCTCGTCGGCCGGGTCCTCGAGCGCTGCCCGGCCGACCTCGAGGCCCTGGAGCGCGATCCCTCCATGCTCGAGACGGTCGCGGAGCCCTTTCCGCGCATCACCTACACGGAGGCCGTGGAGCGGCTCGTCGCCGCCGGCAAGCCGCTGGCGTGGGGCGAGGACTTCGGGGCCGAGCACGAGACCGCCATCGCCGAGCAGTTCGGCCGACCGGTGATGATCAGCCACTTCCCGACGGCCATCAAGGCCTTCTACATGCAGCCCGACCCGGAAGACCCGAAGGTCGTCCTCGGGCTCGACGTCATCGCGCCCGAAGGCTACGGCGAGATCATCGGCGGCAGCCAGCGAATCCACGACCACGACCTCCTGCTGGCGCGCATCCGCGAGCACGACCTGCCGCAAGAGGCCTTCCAGTGGTATCTGGACATCCGGCGCTACGGCACCTTCCCGCACAGCGGCTTCGGCATGGGCCTCGAGAGGTTCGTCGCCTGGATGTGCGGCGTCGACCACCTGCGAGAGACGATCCCCTACCCGCGGATGCTCCACCGGATCTATCCCTGAAAGAGGCCTTTCTCTGCGGGCTTCAGGCAATTCGAGGCAGACTTCAGGTAGACAAGAAAGACTTCAGGTAGACAAGAAGACTCCAGGTAGACAAAAAGACTCCAGGTAGGCAAGAAGACTTCAGGTAGACAAAGAGACTTCAGGTAGACAAAGAGACTTCAGGTAGACAAAAGACTTCAGGTAGACGAAAGGACTTCAGGTAAACAAGAGAGAGACGAGGGCCGGCCCTCCTTTTCTTCTTACCTGAAGTCTTTTGAGAACCTTCGCAGATCTGGTGGCGGTCGGGTGGATCGGGGCGTCCCTCGATTCGCTTTCTGGTCCCGGCTGCCGGCTGCCAGCTGCTAGAATCCCGCGCTCATGGAATCCGCAAGCCGACCCCGGGTGGGGATGATCAGCCTCGGCTGTCCGAAGAACCTCGTGGACAGCGAGATCATGCTCGGCCGGCTCGCCGAGCGCGGCTACGCCATAGTCGACGACGTCGCCGGCGCCGACACCGTGATCGTCAACACCTGCGGCTTCGTCGACGCGGCGAAGGAGGAGTCGATCGACGCCATCCTCGAGGTCGCGGCGCTGAAGGGGAGGGGAGTGGAGCGGCTCCTCGTCGCCGGATGCATGGTGAACCGCTACGGCGAAGAGCTTGCCACGGCCGTTCCGGAGATCGACGGTTTCGTCGGGCTCGACGACCTCGACACGGTGGATTCCGTGCTCCGCATCGGCGGCGGGCCGCCCCCCGCGGCGCCGGCGTTCCGGGTCTTCGATCACACCGCTCCCCGCCTCTTGACGACGAAGGGCTACGCGTACCTCAAGGTGGCCGAGGGCTGCAACAACCCCTGCACGTTCTGCGCGATCCCTATCTGGCGGGGGCGGCTGCGCAGCCGCACCCTCGGCAGCCTCGTCGCCGAGGCGCGGCGGCTCGAGGCCTCGGGGGTCCGCGAGCTGTGCCTCGTCGCCCAGGACACCACGCGGTACGGCGAAGACCTCGGGCTGGGCCGTGGCGGCCTGCGCGAGCTCGTGGAGGTCCTCCTCGGCGAGACGACGATCCCCTGGATCCGGTTTCTCTACGCCTATCCCACCACCCTGGACGAGGGGCTCCTGCGTCTCATGGGGCGGGAGGAGCGGTTCCTCTCGTACCTCGACATGCCGCTGCAGCACTCGCACCCGGAGATCCTCGCCGCGATGAAGCGCGGCGGGCGGGCGGAGCACTATCTCGAGCTGCTGGCCGCGGCGCGGGAGCTCGTGCCGGGCGTCTTCCTGCGCTCCACGTTCATCGTCGGGTTCCCGGGCGAGACGCGACGGCATTTCGATCATCTCGCCGCCTTCGTCGAGCGCGCCCGGTTCGACCATCTCGGGGGGTTCCTCTACAGCGCCGAGCCCGGCACGCCGGCCGCCGAGATGGGCCGCCGGGTCCCGCGCCGGACGGCGCAGCGGCGCTACGAGGAGCTCTTGGAGGTCCAGCGGCCGATCTCGCTCGCCAGCCGCCGGCGCCTCGTCGGGAGACGGCTTCCGGTGCTCGTCGAGGGCGTCTGCGAGGAGACCGAGCACCTGCTCCAGGGCCGGCATCAGGGCATGGCCCCGGGAATCGACGGGCGGGTTCTGATCAACGACGGGGTGGCCCCCGCCGGCTCGCTGGTGGACGTCGAGATCACGGAGGCGCACGCCGACGACCTTGTGGGTCGCGTGGTCGGCGCCCGTGCGGAGCCCGGAGTCCTCCTCGCCGTTCCCTAGGCCCGGCTCGCGGTCCGTCATGCAGTGGCTCGAAGACGCGTGGCAGCGGCGCGATCTGCCGCGTCCGGTCGTCGCGACGATCGGCAACTTCGACGGCGTGCATCGCGGCCAGTCGGCGATTCTCCGCCAGCTCGTCGAGCGCGGCCGAGCGCTCGGTCTGCCCGCGGTGGTCGTCACGTTCGAGCCGCATCCCCTGACGGTCGTGGCGCCCGCAAGGGCGCCGGGCCGCCTCCTCTCGCGCCGCCAGAAGGAGCGCCTTCTCGCCGCCAGCCGGGTCGACGCCGTGCTCGAGATCCTCTTCACCCCGAGCTTCGCGGCCACCCCGGCCGACGCGTTCGTGCGGGCGTTCCTGCACGAGACCCTGGCCGTGCGCGAGCTCTACGTGGGCTCCCGGTTCGTTTTCGGGCGCGGACGGGAGGGCGACCTGGAGCTGCTCCGGCGGCTGGGCGCCGAGCTCGGGTTTGCGGCCCACGGCACGGACGAGGTCGAGTTCGAGGGCGCGCCCATCTCGAGCTCCAGGATCCGGCGGGCGGTGACCGAGGGACGGGTCGCCGACGCCGGGGAGATGCTCGGGCGCGTTTTCGCTCTACACGGTACAATCGTCCACGGAGAGCGGCGGGGAAGGGAGCTGGGTTGGCCCACCATGAATCTCGCGCCGCGACAGGACGTGATCCCGGCGCGAGGCGTCTATGTCAGCGAGGTGCGATTCGCGGGCGAGCCAGCTCGACTCCACGGCGTGTCCAACGTCGGCGTGCGGCCGACCGTGAGCACCGGTGGTAAGCTCGTGGTCGAGACGCACATCCTCGATTTCTCGAGCGACGTGTACGGGCAGGAAGCCGAAGTCGGATTCCTCGAGCGGCTGCGCGACGAGCGGGCCTTCGAGAACGTCGAGGCACTAAGCAACCAGATCGGACAGGACGTCGAGCAGGCGCGGGCCTACTTCGCCTGCCGTCCGGATTCGGGTTAGGCGACTGCGGTCGCCGCGGCCCAGGAGAGAAACCATGACAAGCGCGAACATCGTAGAAGTGACCGATCAGGCCGGCTTCGATCGGGAGGTCCTCAACTCGAAGACGCCGGTCCTGGTGGATTTCTGGGCCGAGTGGTGCGGACCCTGCCGCATGGTGGCGCCGGTGCTCGAGGAGCTGGCCACCGACCTGGACGGGCAGGTGACCATCGCCAAGGTCGACGTCGACAGCCCGGAGCTGCAGCCGGTCGCCATGAAGTTCCAGGTGTCGAGCATCCCGACCTTCATCCTCTTCAAGGACGGCCAGGTCGCCGATCGGATGATGGGCGCGATGCCGAAGGGGGCGTTCGAGCAGTTCATTGGCCGCCACGTCTAGAGCGCGTTGAGCTCTCGGGCGAGCGGCGTCGACTCCGAGTCGATCGACCGGCTCGGCGCGGAGCTGTCCGCAGCCGGCCTCGAGGGAATGCTGGTCCTGGCGCCGTCGAGCCGGGACGGCGATCTGGCCCCCTTCGTCGGCGACGTTCAGCTCGGAGAGTGCTTCGTGATCGCGACGGCGGCGGGGCGGGTCGCGCTCGGCTTCCTCACGGACATGGAGCGCGAAGAGGCGGCGGCCACCGGGATGGATCTGCTCTCGCCGGCCCGGCTGCGGCTCGCGGAGCTCAAGGGGCTGGAGCGCGTCCCCGGACGGCACTGGAGCGGCGTCCTCGCGCGCGCCTTCGCGGAGCTGGAGATCGCGCCCGGTGCGTGGGGCGTGGCCGGCCACCCGCCGGCGGGCACGGCGGTGGAAGCCTGCTCGGCGCTGGCCGCGGACGGCTGGCGGTTCGCGGCCGGCGGCGAGATCCTGCGGCGCTGGCGGAGGTTCAAGCCGGCGGCGTGGCGGGAGCGGATGGCGGCCCCCGCGGCGGGCGTCTGCGCCGCGATGCGCCGGGTCGCGGCCCTGCTCGCCGCCGCCGCGCCCCGCGCCGGCGAGCTCGAGCTCGACGGCGAGCCGCTGCGGGTCGGCCGTCTGCGCGAGGCGGCGCGGGTCGAGCTCGCGCGCCACGGCCTGTGGGAGCCCGAGGGTGACATCTTCGCCGCCGGCAGCGCCGCCGGCGTCCCGCACAGCCGCGGCGACTCGTCTCACGTCCTGCGTCCCGGCGAGCCCCTGGTGGTGGATCTCTTCCCCCGGGGCTGGCTCTTCGCCGACTGCACGCGCACCTTCTGCGTGGGCGAGCCGAGCCCGGAGTTCCGGCGCGCCCACGCCTCCGTCCTCGGGGCGCTGCGGGCCGCCCACGAAGGCTGCCGGCCGGGCGTGGCGGGCTGGGCCCTGCAGGAGCGGGCCTGCGCCGCGCTCGAGGCCCTGGGCTACCCGACGGCCCGCTCGACGCCCGACACCCGGCGGGGCTACGTCCACGGCCTGGGCCACGGCGTGGGCTTCGAGCTGCACGAGTACCCGAGCTTCCGGGAGGCAGCGGGCGACGAGGGCGTGCTCGCCGTCGGCGACCTCGTGACCCTCGAGCCCGGCCTGTACGATCCCGACGCCGGGTGGGGGGTCCGGCTCGAGGATCTCTGCTACCTGGGAGCTGGCGGGCTCGTCAACCTGACGCCCCTGCCCTACGCGTGGGACCCGGCCGCCTGGGCCGCGGCCGTTGCTCCGGCATCCGCGGCGGGATAGTCTCCGCCAGCGACCACGATGCGACGAGCCGGCGGCGGCGGGATCCGCGGGAGGCTCGTGACGCGGTGAGCAGGCTACGGAGGGAGGAACCCATGGAAAAGGTGCTCGGCAGGTTCTCGGACAAGCTGTACTCGCTGCTGCGGATCTTCGCGGGCTTCATGTTCCTGCAGCACGGAGCGCAGAAGCTGTTCGGGGCGCTCGGCGGCAATCAGGCCGAGCTCTTCTCGCTGATGGGTCTGGCGGGGGTCATCGAGTTCTTCGGCGGCCTGGCGATCATGCTCGGGATCTTCACCAGCTGGGCGGCCTTCCTGGCCAGCGGCACGATGGCGACCGGCTACTTCATGGCCCACGCCCCCGAAGGCTTCTGGACGGTCAACAACCACGGCGAGACGGCCGTCCTCTACTGCTTCGGCTTCCTCTACATGGCCGCCAAGGGCGACGGCGCCTGGAGCCTCGGCGGGCTGCTCAGGAAGTAGCCTGCCCCTTCGTTCGGCTCGTCGCTTGGAGCGCCGCCCGCCGGCTCGTCCTGGCCAGCCTAGCGTTCGACCCAGTAGTTGGGAGCTTCTTTGGTGATCGTCACGTCGTGGGCGTGGCTTTCCTTCAGGCCGGCGCTCGTCACCTGGAAGAAGCGCACCCGGGTGCGCAGCTCGGCGATGTCGGCGCAGCCGGCCAGGCCCATGCCGGAGCGCAGGCCGCCCGTCAGCTGGGGGAGCATCTGGTGGACGCTGCCCTTGTACGGCACCATGCCCTCGATGCCCTCGGGCACCATCTTGGACAGCTCGCCGCCGCCGTCCTGGAAGTAGCGGTCGGCGCTGCCCTCGGCCATGGCGGACAGCGAGCCCATTCCCCGGTAGGCCTTGAAGGTGCGCCCCTGGTAAAGGATGGTCTCGCCCGGGCTCTCCTCCGTTCCCGCGAAGAGCGAGCCGATCATCACGGAGTGGGCCCCGGCCGCGATCGCCTTGGTGATGTCTCCGGAGAACTTGATCCCGCCGTCGGCGATGACCGGGATCCCGGCTTCCGCGGCCACCGCCACGCAGTCCAGGATCGCGGTGATCTGGGGAACGCCGGCCCCGGTGACGACCCGGGTCGTGCAGATCGAGCCCGGGCCGATCCCCACCTTGACGGCATCGACGCCGCGCTCGAGCAGCGCCTGCGTCCCTTCGCGGGTCGCGACGTTGCCGGCGATCAGGCGCGCCGCCGGGAAGCGCTCGCGCAGACGGGCGGCCGCGTCGAGAACGCCGCGGCTGTGGGCGTGCGAGGAGTCGAGGACGAGGACGTCGACGCCGGCCGCGATCAACGCTCCCGCGCGCTCGAGGTACTGGCCCGAGGCTCCCACCGCGGCGCCGACCCGCAGGCGCCCGAGCTCGTCCTTGCAGGCGAGCGGGAACTCGATCTTCTTCTGGATGTCCTTGACCGTGATCAGGCCCTTCAAGTTGTTCTCCCCGTCGACGACGAGGAGCTTCTCGATGCGATGGCGGTGGAGGAGGGCCTTGGCCTCGTCGAGCGTCGTGCCCTCGGGCACCGTGACGAGGTTCTGGCTGGTCATGAGCTCGCCGATGCGCCGGTCGAGCCGGTCCTCGAACCTCAGATCCCGGTTCGTGAGGATCCCGACCAGCCGGCCCTCCGCGTCGGTCACCGGCACGCCCGAGATCTTGTAGCGCGCCATGACGTCGAGCGCCTCGCGGATCCGCTGCTCCGGCCGCATGGTGACCGGGTCGACGATCATCCCCGCCTCGCTGCGCTTGACCTTGTCGACCTGATCGGCCTGCGCGTCGATCGAGAGGTTCTTGTGGATGAAGCCGATGCCTCCCGCCTGGGCCATCGCGATCGCCAGCTGCGACTCCGTGACCGTGTCCATGGCCGCCGAGACCAGCGGCACGTTGAGGTCGATGCCGGCGCACAGGGAGGTGGTCAGGTCGACGTCGGCCGGGTGGACCTCGGACAGCCCGGGCGGGATGAGCACGTCGTCGAAGGTCAGGGCGACGCGGGGGGCGCGGTCCGGCGTCATCCGCCCACCCGTGCCGGCGCGCCGTGGCACTTCTTGAACTTCTTGCCCGAGCCGCAGGGGCAGGGCGCGTTGCGCCCCACCTTGGCCTCGCGGCGCGCGGCGAGCCGCGGGGCCGGAGCCCCCGGCGCCGAGCCGGCCGCACCCAGCGGCGCGCCGGCCTTGAGCGGCGCGTCGAGCTGGAAGCCGGACGGCGGGCGCTGGCGCTGCTGGCGGCGCTGCTGGTTCATCTGCTCGACCGACATCGGCTCCACGCGGTAGACGGTCTTGATGATCGTGTCCTCGATGCGCTCCTTCATCTCCTGGAAGAGCTCGAAGCTCTCGCGCTTGTACTCGTTCTTGGGGTCCTTCTGCCCCATGGCGCGCAGCCCGATGCCCTCCTTGAGGTGGTCGAGCGCCAGCAGGTGGTCCTTCCACGACTGGTCGACCACCCGCAGCATGACGTCGCGCTGGAAGACGGACATCAGCTCTTCGCCGAGCCGCGCCTGCTTCTCGTCGTACTTTTCGTCCGCCAGCTGCTGGAGCGTGGCCGTGAGCTCCTCGATCCCGAGCAGCTCCAGCTCCGGGGCCC
>JAOTWP010000037.1 GCA_029862975.1 Acidobacteriota bacterium | reverse complement strand
GCGGCCCGAGCACTCCCTACGGAGTGGCCACCCGGCGCGACGAGCTGGTGGCGAGCGTCGACCCGGTGGCGGTCGACATCTGGGCCGTTCGCAACATCCTCGTGCCGACCTTCCTCGCCAACGGCTACGAGCCCCCGTGGCCCTATCCCTCGGCCGACCCGGACGATCCGGCGAGCGCCTTCCGCGTCTACCTCGACAACTCGATGGCCCGGCTGCTGGCGGCGGGCTACGAGGTGACGAACGACCCGGCTTTCATCGACGCCTACAGCCTCGAGTTCCCGCTCTTCGCCGACGGCTTCGAGTCGGGCGATACCGGCGCGTGGTCGCGGACGGTGCCGTAGCGTGTCGACAGGCGCGTCCCATCCACCCGACCCGGATCGCGGGAGAACCGGCTCCGCGGCCCACTGACCCAGGAGGCGTCATGCAGCTCGACAAGCGCGCGTTCGGTCTCGCCCTCGGCACCGTGATGGGACTGTGCCTCTTCCTCGCCACCCTGTGGGCCGGGGCCCGCGGCGGGGGCGTCCACCTGGCGATGCTCAAGCGCTTCTACCTGGGCTACAGCGTCACCGTGCCGGGCGCCTTTGTCGGCCTCGTCTACGCGTTCGTCGACGGCTTCCTCGGCGGCTGGCTCGTCGCCTGGCTCTACAACAAGCTGGCCCGGCCGGGCGGCGGCTAGCGGCGCAGGCCGCGGCGGGTCACCCTCCTACCGCGCGGGCGGTCAATCGTGGCCCTCGGCCGGGCGGAGCGTCTCGGCGCCGGGCAGCAGCCCGACGAGCCGCCCGGGGTCGTGGATCAGGATCGGCAGGTGCTGCGGACAGATCCACAGGATCGAGCCGCGGTAGGCCAGCTGCACCAGCGGCGTCTCGTCGGGGCCCCGTTGGCAGGCGAGACAGCTCTGGTCGGTCGAGTCGCTCATCGTTTCTCTCCTCCGGCGTCGCACTGGGGATCGTGTGGCCGCCGGAGATTGTAGACCGCACAGTCGAATGGGCATAGACCGCTTTTTCGGCGCAGCTGTTGACATCTGTTGTCTTTTGTGAGATATTCCACAGTGCTCGTGGCCCGTCCGCCGTCGCGGCTTCGCCCCGAGCCCCGCAAAGGAGTCGCCCATGGTCTCTCGACAGCCCGACATCGACAGTGGCCTCAGGACGCTTGTCGATGCCGGCCTGCGGTCGATTACCGGACATGGCGCGGCGCACGACCTCGACCCGCGCGCTGCGCGGGCTCTGACCGGGGCAAAGGCGGGAAGCGCTCCCGGCGCCGTGGTGCTGGAGACCCTGACCGGATTCGGGGCCGCCGGCGCCAGCCGGAAGATGCTCCACGTCTTCGCCATCGCCGGCGATCCGGCGATCCGGCTGCCGTAGCGACGGCAGCCTCTCCTTCACATCGGGCGCGCCGGCGGGCGCGCCCCCTTTTTCCTACGCCCTCGTGGCGCTGCGGCGGACGACGGTGGCGGCTGGCAGCCTTGGAGCCGCGCCGGTTGGATCGCGCCTCCGGCCGGGATCGTGGCCAAGAGGGAATGGAGAAAGGCCGCCGGCGAATCTGCCGGCGGCCTTGACGCCCCATTGCCGAGGCCGGACCCATCGGGGTCAGGGATCGCTATCGATCACGAAGGCCCCTGCCCGCGGCAAACCGAGGGGGGTCGCTGCAGTTGTAGCAGACCAGTGCGAAGTCCTGGTCCGTCCCGTCTCCGACGCCCGGGATTCCGTCGGAGCTGATGTTCGCGGCGCTCACCCGGATGGTCAGCAAGCGCTCCGGCCCGGGCGCCAGGACGACGCCCTCCGTGTTGTTGATGCCGTCGGGCGACCCGCCGGGCACCGAGAAGCCGTCTGCTCCGAACTCGTTTCCCAGATAGCTGGCGGTGCCGTCTTCGACGACCAGATCCAGGTTGTTGTTCCACGCCGGCGTGAGGCCGCCGAGACCGTGACCCGCGGCGTCCGTCCACACCAACATGATCTCGACCGGCCGGGTCGGATCCATCGACGTGATCTCCGCGGTCCACTCCTCGCCCGTTGCCCCGAAAGTGTAGGGCGCGTCGAAGTAGAGAGGCAGCGTGCCGGGACCGACGACCTTCTCGAGGTCCAGCCGTCCCCAGCCCTGCCGGCTGTCGAAGCGGTGGCCGAGGATGTCGCGATTGGCATCCCGGCCGCCGGCGAGGTCCCGAGCCCCGGCGACGATCGCCGCCTTCACCATGGCCGGGCTCGGGTCGGCGCCCGAGAACAGATTCCGGAAGTGCTCGATGAAGAGAGCCGCCGCGCCGGAGACCTGGGGTGCCGCCAGGCTCGTACCGCAGCCAAGCTCATGGGTACCTTGCGTGGAGGCCGACTCGACCATGCACCCGGGGGCCACGAGATGCGGGATCTTGCGCCCGTCGAGCGCCGGTCCGTGGGCGGTGTTGTGGGACAGATCGTAGATCGCCGGGTTCTGCTGGCCGTTGAAGTACTGGAGCTTGGTGGAGCCGACGGTGATGGCGTTCTTGGCCTCGTCGGGTGAGCCCTGCGTGCTGGTGCCGCCGAAGCCGTTCATGATGGAGAGAACATAGGTGAGACCCTGGTTGCCGGGAGTCGACTCGTCGGCGTCGCGGACCCCGAGATCGACCTGCATGGTCTGGCCGTCATAGCCGCGAGGAGAACCGGCAGCGCCCCAGCTGTTGCTCGACAGCGAAGCGCCGTTCTGCCTCGAGCCACGGATCAGCGTGAGCATCCCGCCAGGCTGCTTGTGGTAGCCGCTGAGCTGCTCGATGACGCCCGCTCCGGGCGCCACCCCGAGGCCGCGCAGGAAGCCGTTGCCGTCTTCCGCGCCGGACTCGCCGCTGCCGACCATGATGGCGGCCGCCAGGGTCCCATGGGCGCTGTTGGCCGTGCCGCACGTTTCGCCCACGCAGGGGAGGCAGTTGTGGACCAGGTCCGGGTGGTCATCCTGGAAGCCCAGGTCGACGTTGGTGATGATGACGCCGCTGCCGTCGAGCCCGATTCCCGTCAGCCAGTTCTGGTACCCGGGGAAGGCGTAGTTGGAGGCGTCGACGTTGTTGGCGTTGACCTGGCTGCTCATCTCGGAGCGAGGACCGCCATCGATGGGCTGGTCCTGGATGGTGTAGATACCGGGGATCTTGGCAGCCCTGGGCAGACTTTCCTGGGCGATGCGCAGGCCGATCGAGAGGAACCTGTCGTCGAGCCAGGCCGAGCCCTTGATGCCGGCACCCATCTGTTCGAGCAGGTCCAGGGCGAGCTCGATGTCGGACCCGGCATAGAGGAGAGCGTCCCGGAGGATCAAGTTGCCCCCGGTGCGCCACTGGGGGAGCACGCGGAAGGCGGGCTGGAAATGGCCCACCCAGCGCACGCTCGGCTGCTGCTCGGCGAAGTCCTCGAGATCCGCGAGGTCGGCCCAAACGACGTAGGTGTAGGGGTGGATGTACTGGACGACTTCGGCCCCGATTCCGGCGAGGGCCTCGAGCCAGCTCTCCTGGGTGGGGCCGAAGAACTGGACGAGCTGGAGATCGGGCCCGACCGGCTGGTTGTACCATTGGAAGTCGACCGGCAGCGGGTCGACCAAGGGGTCGAAGGTCACTCCGCCGAGGTGGAGCTCGTACTCGGTGTCGGCCAGCAGTGGGGACGTGATGAGGAGGCCGATCGCGAAGAACGTCAAGGCGGGGATGCGGCTGGTCGGTGGTTTCATGGCTTCTCCTTTCGTCTTTGATCGATGGTGGTGTCCCTGACTCGGGGGAGCGAATTTGCAAGCCGGGGGCCAGTCCCCGGAGGTAACGCCTTGCGACGTCCACGAGGCGTCCGATCTGCCGACGGCGGGGACTCGGGGGGTCAGAGAGATCCCAGTCGCCAACTGCCCTCGTCGCTCCTGGGAGGCCGATCGCACCCAGCTCGTCGGGCTCTCTGGGCAGACGGTCGTCCGTGTTTCGAGGGGTACGACCGGGGCGGTCGAAACCGGGCGGCAGCCCAAGATCGGATGCCCTTTTTTGGAGGGGGGAGCTTTTTTGGGCCGCCGGCGGCATGCCAGGACATGCCCCGTCCGGCAGCGAGTATCCTCGGCCAGGCGCCTCCGATGCGAGCAGCTAATGCCCGGGAGGCTGCCTGATCAGGGAGGCCTTCAGGTGCCGCTCTTCCAGCCGCGGCACTCGCTCGGCGAAGCTCGGGAGCTCGATTCCAACGGCCTCGCTCTACGGGACGGTTGCCGACCAGGCCGAGGTGTCGCCGGACTCGAAGCCGTCGCCGAAGATCGTGGCGGCTCCCAGGGTGCCGTCGGGGTTGAGATTCTGGGCCAGGATGTCGGCGGCGCCGGTGGCGCCGTCGGACCAGGCGAAGATGCCGAAGCCGAGGCTGCCGAGAGCCCCGGCCAGCCGGGACGAGCCGCTCTCGGCGGTCGCGAGATCGGTCACGGGCGGCAGCCAGACGAAGTCGCCGTTGGCGTCGACGCGAGTGCCGCGGATGGGGTCGTTGCCGAAGGCGAGGCTGTCGATCCAGGCGACCATGGCGCCGTCTCCCAGCGCCAGGTTCTGGACGAAGCTCATCTGGCTCGCCCCGAGCGGCACGAGCTCCCTGCCGGC
Source organism: Acidobacteriota bacterium (assembly GCA_029862975.1). Lineage (GTDB taxonomy): Bacteria > Acidobacteriota > Thermoanaerobaculia > Multivoradales > JAHEKO01 > CALZKB01. The sequence goes on along the minus strand of JAOTWP010000037.1, from coordinate 28,650 downwards.
GTCGGTCCACTGCCGCCCGCCGACGGCGTCGAGCTTCTGCCCGTAGATCCCGAAGAGGCTCTGGGCGGCGTTGGTCTCCACCCAGAAGACGAAGGTCTCCTGGCTCGGCGGCGCGAACGAGACGGCGGGCGACACCCGCAGCCGCGCGGCGTCGGTCGAGGTCTCGACGCCGTCGTGCGCGAAGAGCTCGACGCCGGCGGAGTCGATGCGCTGGGCGCGGCACTGGAGGGTCGGCGAGGCCGTGTACCAGGAGAAGACGGCGCCGCCGTCGCCGTCGGCGACGAAGTCGGGGAAGTTGCCGAACTGCAGGGAGCCGCCCGCCGGGTCGTAGACGGGCAGCGGCGTCGCCCCCCACAGCGGCGCCCCGTCGGCGCTTGCCAGCTTCTGGGTCCACAGGTGCCGCGGCCCGCTCGGCCCCACCGAATGCACCATCGAGACGATGACCCGTCCGGAGTCGGCGGCGTGGAGGGCGCTCGCCGCCAGGCTGTTGCCGCTGGGGCTGATCGTCACGCCGGCGCCCCACAGCGGCGCGCCCGCCGGATCCAGCTTCTGGAGCACCACGTCGGCATTCTGCGTCCAGGCGACGACGACGTTGCCGTCCGAGGTGCCGGCGATCTTCGGCGCGGCGACGAAGTCGGGCGCGGTCGTCAGCTGCACGCCGGCCGGACCCCACAGCAGGGCCCCGGCCGGGCTCACCTTGGCCGCCGAGATCTGTTCGAACGGCCCGCCGTCGTCACGATAGGCCAGGAGCGCGTTGCCGGCCGCGTCGACGGCGAGCCCGTAGTCCTGCGTCGAGCTGAAGCCCCGGTCGGCGACGAGGATGCCGTTGTGGGCCCACTGCTCGACGCCGCCGGCCGAGAGCCGCTGCAGGTAGACGTCGTAGCCGCCGTCGGCATTGTCGAACCAGCTGACGTAGGCGCCGCCGTCGCCCGTGGCCGCGACCTTGGGCTGGACCTGCTCCCCGGCGCGGTCGGACAGCACGAGGTTGGCCCCGGGGTCGGACGACCACTGGGCGGCGGCCGGCCCGGTGAGGCACAGCATTACGGCACCGCCGACATGGCGAGACCATCGCCGGGACTTCATGCGCGAGGACTCCTGTGAGACGACCGGCCGCCTCCGTGGCGGCCGCGCACCGCGAGGATACAGCTCCCGGACGGCGTCCGCCGCGGCGGGCGTCGGGACGGGCTAGGATCCGGCTTCTGATGGGAGTCGCTCCGCCGCCGGAAGTCCCGCGGTCGCTGACCGACGTCTGCGAGGTCGAGGTCGCGGCCGCGCGGGGGGCTCGCGGCGGCGCGCCGCCGGAGGTCCTGATCGAGGTGCCGCACGGCGCCACCCGGCGGCGTCATTTCGCCGCCGCCCGCCGCCGTCTCGCCGGGGAGCTCCCGGCCGACCTCGAGGAGTTCTTCTTCGTCAACACCGACGTCGGGTCGATCGAGTGCGCCCGCTGGGTGGCGCGCATGGCGACCGGCCCGGAACGGTTCCCCGAGCTCGAGGGGCTCCCGGGAGCCCCGGGGGGCCGTGCCCTGGAGCGCGTCCTGATCCTGCGCGGGCTCGTGCCCCGGACCTTCATCGACTGCAACCGGGTGATCGCCGGCGGCCCCCGATCCGCGCCGGCGGCGGGCCTGACGCCCGGGCTGCCCGCCTACATCCGGCGCGAGGAGGACGTGCGGACGCTGCGGGGGATGTACGGCGACTACCAGGCCGCGGCGGAGCAGGCGTACGCGGCCGTCTGTGGAGGGGGCGGCAGGGCCGTCATCCTGCACACCTACGCGCCGCGCTCCGTGCGCATCGAAGCGGTCGACGAGGGAATCGTCGCGGCCCTGCGCCGAGCCTACGAGCCGGCGACCTACGAGACCTGGGAGCGGAGGCCGGCGGTGGACCTGATCACCGAGACCGCGGACGGCCGGCGGCTCGCCCCGGAGGCCCTGGCGCGGGAGATCCGGGAGCGCTACGGCCGAATCGGCGTCGAGGCCGCGGAGAACGCCACCTACCGCCTCGACGAGGCGACGCTGGGCCACGTCCACTCGGCGCGCTACCCGGGCCGCGTGCTGTGCCTGGAGATCAACCGCGAGCTCCTGGCGGATCCCTTCCTGCCGTTCGTCGAGATGTCGATCAGCGAGGTCAAGGCCCGCCGCATGGCCGCCCCCATCGCGGCCGCGCTGCTGAGCGTGGGCCGGGATCTCGCTTCGTGATCCGAACCCTGGGTCCGGGAGCTTCGCGCCCGGCGACGCAGGCTGCTCAGGGCTCGGGCTCGGAGAAGGCCCAAGCTCGCAGGTCTCCCGTTTCGAAGTCGTCGTGGCCAACCGAGGCGGGGGCGAGGGCTCCGGCGGCGATCCCCTGAGCCAGGTATTGGTGCTCGTTGAGCGCTTTGCAGCCCGAGAACGACCCGGCGCCGTCTCCGAAGCAGAACGAGCCGGGCTCGTTCTCGGCGGAGAACGCGGCGTCGAGCGTGCCGTTGCCGTCGAAGTCGGCCAGCGCCACGCCGGTCATTCGTCCGAACGTATGTCCTCCGCCGAAGATCGTGCAGGAGAAACCTCCCGTGCCGTCGGCCAGGCACGCCCGCGGGAACTCGATGACCTCGGCGGTGAATACCAGGTCCAGGTGCGAGTCCCCGTTCAGCAGACCGGCCGCGACCGCGGTGGTCCCCGCGCTGAGGATCTCGGTGCACGAGAAGGCTCCGGCGCCGTTGCCGAGGCAGAGCTTGCCTCCGTCGAGCGAGGAGATCGCGGCGTCCAGGTTCGTGTCATCGTCGAAGTGCCCCAGCTTGATGCCCGTGCTGATCCACTCGGCCCCGTAATCTCCGCACGAGAAGCCGCCGTCGCCGTCGCCGAGACAGACCCGGTTCGGCAGGTTCACGGTGCTGTCGGCAAACACCGCGTCCGGGACGTCGTCTCCGTCCAGGTCCCCGAGGGCGACGCCGCGGCCCTGCGAGGAGACGACGTCGACGGGCTGGCAGGCGAAGGAGAGCGCACCGTCTCCCAGGCAGACCGTCTGCTGGCCGCCGGCGTCGGCGAAGACGACGTCGAGGTTGCCGTCGCCGTCCACGTCGCCGGTCGCGGCGTCACGGCTGGAGGTTCCGGCGGAGCCGATGGCGACGCACTCCGCGAAGCTGAAGCGTCCGACGCCGTCTCCCGGGCAGATGCGGTTCGGCTCGGCCGTGGAACGGGTGGCGAGGATGGCGTCCAGCTGCCCGTCGTCATCGAAATGCCCGAGGGCGACGCCGGAGGTCTCGAAGGTCTCTCCGGAGACCCCATGGCAGTGAAACTCGGCGGGCGGGCTGCAGGTGCCAAGGCAGTACCGATCCAGCGCGAAGTCCTCGACGGCGAGCACGACGTCGACGACGCCGCAGCCCTCGGCGCCCCGCAGCGCCAGCGAGTAGGCCCCCGGGGCGCCCTGGAGCCCATCCACGGCCAGCACGTACTCGCCCGCGGATCTCGCGGCCGCCGGAAGCGCCGCCGGGTCGACCGCGGCCCCGACCAGAGTCTGACGGCGAGGGGAGGGGCCGCCGCTCGCCACGAGCTCGCGGCCGGTGGAGTCGAAAAGCGACAGCCGAAGGTCGAGCTCGGCGCCGGCCGCCGACGCCCACTCCGAGTCGGTGGTCGCCAGGAAGCTCCCGAGGTCGGAGATCCGGACGCAGAATGCATCGCGCGGATCGCCCGCCGACGAGTGCGTCATCCCGACGATCGCCTCCAAAGGACCCTCCTCGAGAGTGCGCTGGGGGAGGCGGCGCGGGGTGTTCGGCGCGTCTCCACGCTCGATCCAGGTCTGTGCCCCCAACGCGGGAGCGCACAGCAGCAGGCCGCAAACGATGGACTTCATCGAACGCCTCCTTCTCGACCGTCGACGCCACCCCGTGCGGCGACGAACTCCTCCATGGCCGCCCGCGAAACTCGGGCGAAACTCGGTGAAACTCGGTGGTGAAACTCGGTGACAGGTTACACATTTTCTGGCTGCGAAGCTGCGCCGTCGACTTCCCGAAAGCTGACCTCGACGAGACAGCCGGGCTCGGGCAGACGGCAGATCTTGTTACGGCGGAGCTTCGCCGTGCAGAAACGCGAGATGCCCGTCATGGCAAAGCAGAGTATCGATCTGCCCGTCTGCTCCGACCGCCTGAAGAACGGGTCCTGTATAGGAAGCCTTCGCCAGGTTCTCGGCCGTCTCATAGTCGAGAAACCAATCCAAGGGAACGTCGACGACTTCTCCGACCTCGAGTCGGTTGCGCGCATAGGGCCAGGGATAGTCGCCTGTACAGACGGCTTGCCGATCTGCGCTCCAGATGACGAGACTCCCGGCGTCGTCGTCAAGGTCCTTCGAACACCAGAAGGCCGCTCCAGGGGCCGCAGAGCCTCCCCATGAAGCGGTCCAGACCAGAGAATCGACTCGAAGGCATGTCCTCAATACGCTGAAGAGGTCCTCTGCTGCGCTCGGCAAACCTGAAGCTGGCCTGGGAATTACGTTCAGGACGCTCGCCAGGGCGAGGCCCAACAGAATTCCTGCGAGCGGTTGCTGTGCGCGCATGCATGTGGTCGAGGTCGTCGGAGCTGCCCGTAGGGCTCTGGCTCTGCCGAGCCTCGTGTCCGGTGAAGTGGAAGGCATCGCTCCCTCCCCAAGGCCAAGCCCCGGCGAAACATCATAGCCTAACGGCAAATAAGCTTTCGAGGCCACCGTGCTGCCATCCTCGTCGGTGACCAGCCGCGGGGTCCCTAGGTGATCCAGGTCGTGGTGCCACGTCGTTTCTCCCGGCATCTCCTTGGCCAGCAGGGGGTGAGGAAGTCCCGCAGTCACCCGGCAGGTTACCTCGACGAGAGACTCGGGCGCGGGCGGATCGCAGATTCCGTGTTCCTTGCCCGGAGAGCCGGAAAGCGGGCCGGCGATCTCGCAGTCTTCGTGTGGTGCCTTACGTGGGAAAGACCAGTGCATCGGTTGCCGTCTTCGATCTCGAACTGACTGTCTTTCAGTGCTGTCTCTCTTCGTTCAGCGTGATGATCACTGGTTCAGCCGGAATCTTGAAACCCTGGAGGTCAATGGGCCCCAGCTCGGCATTCAGAAAGCCAGCTAGAGAGACAACGAGTCTGTAACGATCAAGAACGGAGAACTCTACGTCTACCTCCCCGTCGTCTCCGGTTTCCAGATTTCGACAATCCACAGGGTGTCCCACTCTGCAAACACTCAACCGCGCAGATGGAACCCGCCAACCGTTGGCATCGTTTACTACTACGCGCAGCATCAGACCTTCAAAGGTCAGCTCAGACCCCTGAAGACGTCTCCACACTCGTCGTAGAATCTCGAATGAAGCAGCCAAGACATCCGCTGAGTCGTCACCGAGGCACGATTTGAGTAAAGGCTTGTTCGCAGCTAGATCGAAAAGTTGTTCCGTTCTAGCAGCCCAACCGCCAAGCGGGCTACCATATATCCAGAGCTCATCTTCTGATCGAGCCTGGAGGCCGAGCTGATCCAGGTTCGTCAACTGAGCCAGCGCGACCTCGGCCGCGGCATCACAGGCATCTCCCGGACCCCCCGCTCCTGGAGACACGTCCTGGCCTCCGGAGGGGGCAGCCAAACCCGCCGCTGCCGCCAGAATCAGAAGCGCCCAACAAGATCCTAGCCGCGAGGCAGGCACTGGGTGGGTCACTCGCCTATTCACAAGCAGCTCCGGAATCGACCGTGCTTCCATCCTCGTCGGGACCAGCCGCGGGGTCCCCAGGTAATCCAGGTGGTAGTGCCAGGTCGTTTCTCCCGGCATCTCCTTGGCCAGCAGGGCGGTGCAGGCCGCAGATGATGACCTTCATCGGACGCCTCCTTCTCGACCGTCGACGCCACCCCGTGCGGCGACGAACTCCTCCATGGCCGCCCAGCACCGTTCGGGCTCGAACTGCAGCAGTAGGTGGGGCGCATCGAAACGGCGGACCTCGGTATCGGGGCGGGTCTCTCGGAGCTGGCGCAGGGATCGTTCGCGGATCAGCCGATCCCGCGAGCCGCGGAGATAGAGGATGGGATAGGGGAGCTCGCGCAGCAGCGATCGCACGTCGACGGCCAGAGCCTCGCGAACCCTCGAGGCGCGGACCCGGGCGCTGACCTTCCGGTTCGTTCGCCGGATCGAAGCCGCGAAACGGGACATCCCCGAGAAGCCGCAGAGGAAATAGCCGAGCGCGAGGCCCGGCGCCGGGAGCCCGAGCAAGAGCTCCCACGGCAGGAAGCGGAAGGCGCGCCAGTACGGGTTCGTGGCGAACGTGTTGCAGAGGATGACCGCGCGGAGACCCGCCGGGCGCCGGCCGGCGAGCCGAATCGCCACCGGACCCGAGAAGGACTCACCGACCAGCACGAAGGGCTCCGACGGCAGCGAGCGAGCAACGAGATCGACGTACCCCGAGTAGTCGAGAACCTCGCCGACCGGGTAACGGATTACCCAAGGCTCGACGCCGCCGGGCGCGCTCCGGACCAGGGCGGCGAAGTAGTCGCCCGTGCCGTCCATTCCCGGGAGGAGAAGGTAGATCACTGCGTCCTCGTCCCGCTCGCGCCGTCGCAAGCCGTCCTTTCCGGGGCCGGTGGCGCGTCCGAGGGATGATACCTTCTCGGCCACCCGGTCGTCGACTCGACTCGCGGCGGAGACTGCCAGCAGGCAGCCACTCCCTCAGCAGGCTGTCGAAACCTCGAGCGGAGGAATCGAGCTTCGAACTGGAGCCGATGCGCGGACTCGAACCGCGGACCTGCTGATTACGAATCAGCTGCTCTACCAGCTGAGCTACATCGGCCCTGGCCTCGGCGGTGGGCTCCCGAGGGGAGCGTCCCGAGGCGAGCGGGATTGTAGGAGATGGGGCGGCGGGGCGCAATGCTCGGCGGGAGGGGTGTCCTGCCCTGGACGCGGGCACTTTCCCTCGGCAGACAGGAGGACCTGTCGCCTCGGCTCGGACAGCGGCGTGGCGGTGGCGCGTGGCCACGGGGCGGGGCCGGCTCCTGGCAGCCACCCGCGATCGCCCATCGACGTGAGACGAAATGTGATCGTGTACCTTGCAACGCCGGGGGGACCTGCGCTAGAAACTGCCTACACCGTGGAGCCTCGGGGGGGCTGGCGCGGCCCGAGCGGCCGCGTTGCCGGGACGAGAAGGCTCAGCACCCGACGGGGCGTCGCGAGACGTTGGTCGAGCATCAGCAGGGAGCGATCGATGCCGGATTGTTCGTCCCGACACTTCGATCCAGTGGAGATCCAGGGGGTGCCCCCTGTGCCGGCGGGAGAGTTCCTCGCATCGTGCGAGGACAAGGCCCGTCGTTCGCAAACCGTCAGCACGGAAGGAGAACGCCATGTTTCGACTCATCGCCGCCATCGTCATGATCATGATGCCCGTCATCTCGGTGTCCAACGGAGGTCCCGAGCGGCAGGACCCGTTCGGTACCCGCGACCTCGCGGACGAGGAAGGCTGCTACAAGGGTCAGCCCGACTGCGGTCCGCCGCCGCCGTTCACCACCGGGACCACCATCGACCGCTGACGCCGGTTGGCGAGCAGCATCACCAGCCGTCGGCAACGCTCAGCACGAAGGAGAACGCCATGTTCCGACTCATCGCCGCCATCGTCATGATCATGATGCCCGTCATCTCGGTGTCCAACGGAGGCTCTGAGCGGCAGTACCCGTTCGGTACCCGCGACCTCGCGGACGAGGAAGGCTGTTACAAGGGCCAGCCCGATTGCGGCCCGCCGCCGCCGCTCGTCGAGAACGTCGAGTTCACGCGCTAGCCCTCGCCGATGGGCTCTGGAGTCTCAGCTCGCCTCGGGGCGAGCGCTGGTTTCGTGAGGGACGGTGGCCGAGGCAGACGCCTCGAGATTACGCACCCGCCGTCGATAGGTGGGGAGCGTCACGCCCAGCAGGGCCGCTCCCATCACCTCGTCGTCTGGTAGTCGTTCCAGAATCTCGATCAAGAGTGTGCTCTCGGCCAGCCGCAGCAGCGGCTGGCCGCTTCGATCCTGCGCGTGGAGCAGCTTCGTGAGGGCCTCCCGCACCGGGCTCCAGCCCTCGGGCCGCGGTGCCAGGCCGGCACGCTCGAGCTCCACGGCCTGGCCCAGCCGGCGGCGGTACGTCGTCTCGGAGAGGCCCAAGCGGCGCGCCGCGCGGCGCGCGATGCCCGCGTCGGCACGGTCCGCCTCGAGGAGCAGGTCCTCGGCGATCCACTTGCCGAACGGCAGCTGCGGGCTGTCCTCGTCGGCGACCAGGGTTGCGATGCGCAGCCGCAGGGCTTCGCGGAGCTCCGCGAGCGCCGCGTCCGTGTTGGTGCCGCCGAGCTGCCGCTGGGGAGCCGCGCGGCGGCGGAGGGCCGGCTCGGCGACGGACTCGGGCAGCCCGAGGGCGGCCGCGTCGATCGCGCCGTCTTCGAGCTGGATGACGGCCTGGAGGATCCGGTTCTGCAGCTCGCGGACGTTGCCCGGCCACGAGTAGGCGAGGATCGCGGCCCGGGCGTCGGGCGCGAAGCGGGCTCCCACCTTGCCGTACTGGCCGCCGAACCGGGTCAGGTAGTGCTGCGCCAGGTGCTCGATGTCGTCGGGGCGCTCGCGCAGCGGCGGGACCACCAGCCGCACGACGTTGAGCCGGTGGTAGAGGTCGCTGCGGAACCGGCCGGCCCGCGCCTCTTCCTCGAGGTTCCGGTTGGTCGTCGCCAGCACCCGCACGTCGATGGGCCGCGGCTCCGGCTCGCCGGCGAGGATGATCTGCTTGTCCTCGACGAAGCGCAGAAGGCGGCCCTGCACCTCGAGCGGCAGCTCGCCGATCTCGTCGAGCAGGATCGTGCCGCCGTCGGCCTCGGCCAGCCGTCCCGAGCGGCGCCACCGGGCTCCGGTGTAGCCGCCGTGGTCGTGTCCGAAGAGCTCGCTGTCGACGAGCGTGGGCGCGATGGCACCGCAGTCGACGACCGTCAGGCCGCGGTCGCGCCGCGGGCTCAAGTCGAGCAGGCTCCTGGCCACCAGCTCCTTGCCGGTGCCGCTCTCGCCGGTGATGAGGATCGTGGCCTCGGTGGGGCCGACCCGGCGAACCGTGGCCATCAGCTCGCGGATCGCGGCGGAAGAGTAGACGAGCTTGCTCTCGCGGACGGCCGTCCGCAGCTCCTTGAGCTCGGCTTCCAGCTCGACGGATCCACGGTCGCTCTCGGCGCGGGCGAGCTGCACCCGCTCGAGGGCGATGGACAGCTGGGACGCCAGCGCCTTGAAGAAGACGAGATCGGCGGCGTCGATGTCGATCGACTCGACGGCGCCGTCGACGTAGAGCGCGCCCACCGCCCGCCCGCCGGCGATCATGGGCACGGCGAAGGCGAGCTGCTTGCCCTCGCTCGGACTCTCGACGACGCCGCTGCGGATCTCGGAGGCGGCCAGGGCCGCGGTGACGAGCTCGGCCGCCGCGGCCTCCAGCTCGAAGGAGACCCGTCTCGTGCCCACGGGCGAGGGCGGTCGGGCGATGCCGCGCACGAGCTCCGGCCGGCCCTCGTCGTCCTGCCGGAAGAGGCCGACGCGGCGCGCCTTGCAGGCCGAGTAGAGCCGCTCGACGACGGCGGCGGCGAGGCTCTGGATGTCGTTGGTCTCCGCCACCATCTCCACCGTGTCGCGCAGGAGGGCCATGTTGCGGTAGTCGCGGGCCAGGTCGCCGGTGAAGATCTCGCTGATGCCGGCCTCGCCGGGGCCTCCCGGAGCCGAGCTCTCCTGCCAGGTCTCGACGGCGCCTTCGCCCGCGCGCCGCGCCGCGGTGAGCGCGTGATCGGCTCGTCGGATCAGGTCGAGCGGCTCCGGTCCGGGCTTCTGGGCGGGGTCGAGCGAGGCGATGCCGCAGCACAGCTCGAGCTTGACGCCGCCGTCGAGGAAGCGGCTCTTCCGCACCGTCTGCACGAGCTTGGCGGCGACCCGCCCGGCGTCCTCCGGCGTCGTCGCGGGCAGCAGCGCCGCGAAGATCGCGCCGCCGTAGCGCGACAACGGATCGCTGTCGCGCAGCGTCGCGCCGATGAGCTGCGCGAGCTCGCGCATCACGCGGTCCCCGGCGGCGCTCCCGTGACGCTCGTTGACCTGGCCGAAGTCGTGCGGGTTGATGAGGACCAGCGAGAGCCACAGGTCGAGCTGGCGGGCGCGGCCGACGTGGTCGCCGAGCAGAGCCTGGAAGGCGATGCGGTCCGCCAGCCCCGTGACGGGGTCGCGGAGCACGTTGTGGACGCGCACGGCCCGCTCCGCCAGGTCGGCGCCGAAGTCCGCCACCCAGCGCCACAAGGGTGGAATCTTCGCTGCCGACCGCGGGGGCACCTTGCGCGGCGTCCGCGAGTCCGGGTGAAGGTCGTAGCTCAGACCGAGCCAGCCGCGCGCCTCGCGATCCGGCGCCCGATCGGCCTGCCGGCGCCGCGGCGCGTCCGGGGCGTCGGCGGCGGGCGTCTCCGGGGGGTGGGCGAGCGGGACGAGCCAGCCGCGGTCACGGCGGCTCGGACGGCCGAACTCGGTGCCCGCCCCGGCGAGGGCGGCGGTCTCGGCCGCGGCCGTCTCGGGAGTCGCGAGCTCGGGGACGACGTCGCCCGGGCCGTCGCGCAGGAGGATCGATCCGACGCTCCCGTCGGCCGGGCCGCGCACGTAGACGGCGGCGCAGCTGGCGCCCGTCAGGCAGCGCAATCCCCTCAGAAAGGAGCCGAGGATCTCGGAGCTGGATTTCATGCCAACGGGCGCGGCCCGAGCGGCGGGGCCCTCGGGGGCCCCGCAGCGTCGCGATGGTATCACCGGGCTCCGGGCGCGGCCGCCTTGGCAGGGGGGCCGGAACTGAAACCTTCGCGAATGCGTCTCCGTATTCGAAACCAAACCTCGCTGCACGGGCGGATCGATCCCAGCCGGTCGCCGCGAGCGGATCGAAAAGGACCTCGAGATGAGCGACGAAGAGACGAGAGTGGCGGCTGTGGAGGCGGCTGACCCGGCCGCGGCCGGCGCGGAGGCGGGAGACAGGGCGAGGGCCGGGCGGCGGCGGCGCGCGCGGTGGATCTCGGCGCTCGCCGCGGTCGTCGTCGTGGCCGTCGTCGCCGTCGTGCTCCTCGCCGGTGGCGCCAGCGACGCGAACGGAGCCGAGGACGGTGACGCCGTGGCCGAGGAGGAAGCCGCGGTCCCGGTCGAAGTGGTGACCGCCACGCGCGAGACCGTCTCGGCCTACATCAGCGCGACCGCCAACCTCGTGGCCGAGAACGACGTCACGGTCCTGGCCGAGTCCGAAGGCCGGGTCACGAGCCTGGCCGTCGACGAAGGCCGGGTCGTGCGCCGCGGCGAGGTGCTGGCGCGGCTCGATCCCAGCGACGAGGAGATCGCCCTCAAGAAGGCGCAGCTGCGCGACGCCAACGCCCAGCTGGCCTACGAGCGCGGGCGCGACCTCTTCGAGCGGGAGCTCATCAGCCGCGAGGAGAACGACCGGGTGACGGTGGAGCATCAGATCGCCCGCCAGGAGCTGGCGGAGTCCGAGTGGGCGCTGGCCCAGACCGTCATCAAGGCGCCCTTCGGCGGCCGGGTCACGGCGCGGCACATCCAGCTCGGCCAGCACGTCCGCCTGGGCGATCCGCTCTTCCAGATCACCGACTTCGATCCCCTCATCGCCCGCATCTATCTTTCCGAGGGCGACGTCGTGGGGCTCGCCCCCGGCACGGAGGCCACGATCCGGCTCAACGCCGGCCCGCAGATCGAGCTGCGGGGCCGGATCCGGCAGATCAGCCCGGTCGTCGACACGGCCACGGGAACGGTCAAGGTCACCGTCGAGGCGACGGAGCCCTCGGGCGACGTCAGGCCGGGCAGCTTCGTCTCGATTCACGTGGTGCGGGAGGAGCGGCCGAACGCGCTCGTCGTCCCGCGCGAGGCGATCCTGCGCGAGCTGCAGTCGACCCACGTCTTCACGGTCGGCGGCGAGGACGGTGAGACGGTCACGAAGCGGGCCGTCAGCCTCGGGATCGAGGACGCGGGCCGGGTCGAGGTGATCGCCGGTCTCGAGGCCGGGGCACGGGTCGTCATCGCCGGTCAGGGCAGTCTCGAGGACGGCGCCCGGGTGCGGGTGCTGGACGCGGCGGACGCGACGGCCGGGGAGCCCGAGCCGGCCGCCGCGACGGCTCCCTAGCGCGGAGGCCGCCATGCGCCTGATCGAGTTCTCCCTGAAGCGCCGCGTCACCATCGCCATGGGGGCGGTGGCTCTCGTGCTGTTCGGCCTCGTGGCCTTCCAGCGCCTGTCGATCAACCTGCTGCCGGACCTCTCCTACCCCAGCCTGACGGTGGAGACCCGCTACCCGGGGGCGGCGCCGGCCGAGGTCGAGAGCCTCGTGACGCGGCCGATCGAGGAGGTCGTGGGCGTCGTCTCCGGAGTGCAGCGCCTGACGTCCGTCTCGCGTCCGGGCCTTTCCCAGGTCACGCTCGAGTTCGACTGGAAGCGGGACATGGACTTCGCGACCCTCGACGTGCGCGAGAAGCTCGACCTCATCCGCCTCCCGGAACAGGCCCAGGAGCCCGTCGTCCTGCGCTTCGACCCCGCCAACGACCCGATCCTGAGGCTCTATCTGACCGGCGGCGAGAGCCTCTATCAGCTGCGCTACGTCGGCGAGGAGGTCGTGAAGAAGGACCTCGAGTCGACCGAGGGCGTGGCGGCCATCAAGGTCAACGGCGGGTACGAGGAGGAGGTCCAGGTCCAGGTCGACGAAGGCAAGCTAGCCCTCGTCGGGCTGACGATCCAGCAGGTCAACGACCGGCTCCTGGCGGAGAACGTGAACCAGGCGGGCGGCAGCCTCTACGAGTCCGAGGCGCGCTACCTCGTGCGGGCCAACAACGAGTTCGTCGATCTCGACGACATCCTGCAGACGGTGCTGACCTCGCCCGCGGGGCGCGCGGTGCGGGTGGCCGACGTCGCCACGGTGACGCGCGGCCACAAGCGCCGCGAGGTGGTCACCCGCTACGGCGGCCGCGAGGCGGTCGAGCTCGCCGTCTACAAGGAGGGCGACGCGAACACCGTGCAGGTCGCCAAGGCGGTGCGGGCCAGGCTCGCGAGCATCGAGGACGAGGTTCCGGAGGGCATCGAGATCGCCGCCGGCGTCGATCAGTCGAAGTTCATCGAGGCCTCGATTCGCGAGGTGCTGAGCAACGCCGGGCTGGGCGGGCTCATCGCCATCGTCGTGCTGCTCTTCTTTCTCAAGGATCTCCGGAGCACGCTGATCATCGGCGTCTCGATCCCGATCTCGATCGTCACGACGTTCTTCCTCATGTACCGCACGGGAACGACGCTCAACATCATGTCGCTGGGCGGCCTGGCGCTGGGCGTGGGGATGCTCGTCGACAACGCGATCGTGGTCCTCGAGGCCGTCTACAAGCACCGCGAAGCGGGCAAGGGGGCGTTCGCCGCGGCCCGGGACGGGGCCTCGGAGGTCGGCCGGGCGGTGATCGCCTCGACGCTCACGACGGTCGCCGTGTTTCTGCCCGTGGTGTTCCTGGAGGGGGTGGCGGCGCAGCTCTTCCGCGACATGGCGCTCACCGTCTCGTTCTCGCTGCTCGCTTCGCTGGCCATCGCGCTGACCCTCATTCCCATGCTGGCGGCCGCCGGCGGCACGGCCCGCCTGGAGTCGGTCCCCTTGCCTCCGGCCCCCGGACGGCGGGTGCGGCGTTTCTTCTGGCGCCTCCTGGTGCTGGCGCCCAGCTTCGCCTTGCGGGGGCTGCGCCGCGCCCTGAGCTTCGCGCGGCGCGGCCTCACCATGGCCTGCCGTCCCCTGAGCCAGGCCTTCGACGCCGGTCTCGGGGCCGTCAGCGGCGCCTATCCCCGGGCCCTCGGGTGGGCCCTCGGACGCAAGGCCGTGGTCGTCGCGGCGGCGGCGGCGAGCTTCGCCGGCGCGCTGGCCCTGGTGCCGTCCCTCGGGTTCGACCTGATTCCCACGTTCTCGCAAGGGGAGTTCAGCTTCTTCGTCGAGCTGCCCGAGGGCACTCCGCTCGAGGTCGTCGATCGCTACGTCGCCCAGGTCCAGGAGGCCGTGCGCGAGGATCCGCGGGTCGCCTCGCTGTCGAGCATCGCGGGCGGCCGCGGCCTGTCGCTGACGAGCACGGGCACGGAAGGGGAGAACACGGCCCGGATCCAGGTGCTCATGGCGCCAGGGACCGGCGCGGAGGACGAGCAGGCGATCGCCGATCGGCTGCGCGGTCGCCTGGCCCAGAACCCGCAGGTCGCGTTCAAGTTCGAGCGCCCGACCTATTTCAGCTTCCGCACGCCCATCGAGGTCGAGGTCTACGACGACGACCTCGCCGAGCTGCACGACGTCGCGGCGGTGCTCCAGCGTGAGATCGCCGCGGTTCCCGGTCTCGTCGACATCGAGTCGTCGGCCGAGCTGGGCAATCCGGAGCTTCAGGTGCGCTTCGACCGCGACCAGTTCGCGCAGCTCGAGCTGTCGATCGGGGACGTCGCCGACACGATCCGCAGCAAGGTGCAGGGGGACGTGGCGACCCGGCTGACGGAGGGCGACCGCGAGATCGACATCGTCGTGCGCTCGGTGGACGTGGGGTCGGCCGACGTGGCCGACATCGAGAACTTCATCGTCGCCCAGCGTCACGGCATTCCCGTCTACCTGAAGTCGATCGCCAGGGTCGAGGTCGTCAACGGGCCGAGCGAGATCCGGCGGGTCGGCCAGAAGCGCGCGGCCGTCGTCAGCGGCAATCTGGACGGCCGCGACATGGGCGCGGCGGCGGCGGACGTGCGCGCGGCCGTCGCCGGGGTCGCGCTGCCGGCGACGACGACCGCCACGCTCAGCGGCCAGGAGGAGGAGCGCACCCAGTCGCTGCGCTCGCTCGCGCTGGCCATGGCGCTGGCGATCTTCCTCGTCTACCTGGTGATGGCCTCGCAGTTCGAGTCGTTCCTGCATCCGTTCATCATCATCTTCACGCTGCCGTTGGGAGCGATCGGCGTGGTGCTGGCGCTGGCCGTCACGGGCAACAGCGTCAACATCGTGGCCATGATCGGAGCGGTGATGCTGGCCGGAATCGTCGTCAACAACGCCATCATCCTGATCGACGCCGTGAATCAGCGCCGCCGCGCCGGCCTCGCGAAGCGCGACGCCCTGCTGGCCGCCGGCCGCGACCGCCTGCGGCCCATCCTCATGACCTCGGCGACGACGGTGCTGGGCCTCACGCCGATGGCCCTCGGGCTCGGCGAGGGCGCCGAGCTGCGGGCGCCGCTCGCCATCACGGTGATCGGCGGCCTGAGCGTGGCGACGCTCTTGACCCTCGTCGTCATCCCGGTGGTCTACGCGGCGGTCGACCGCCGGGACGTGATCGCCGCGCCGGGCGCCGCGGGCGATTCCGCCGCGGACGACGCGGTGCCAGGCCCCGACGAGACGGCGGCGGCGGCCGAGGCATGAGCCGCGTGCGACCCGACCGCGCGATCGCCGGGGGCGCGCGACCCGAGGAGAAGGCCCGAATGAGCCTGCTGCGACTCTCCGTGAAGCGGCCCGTCACGACGGCCATGATCCTCGTCAGCATCCTCGTCCTGGGCGGGATCGCGGCCTTCCGGCTGCCCCTGGCGTATCTGCCGGAGATCGACGTCCCGTTCATCGGGATCCAGATTCCGTATCCGAACTCCAACCCGCAGCAGATCGAGCGGGAGATCGTCAAGCCCGTCGAGGAGCTGCTGGCCACGCTGCCGGGGGTCAAGACCCTCAACGCCACCGCGACGGCCGACCAGGCCGAGTTCTTCCTCGAGTTCGACTGGGGCAACTCGCTCGACATCGTGCGCATGCAGGTCGGCGAGAAGATGGATCAGATCAAGCCCGACCTGCCGGCCGGCATCGGCGAGGTCATCATCTTCTCGTTCAACACGTCCGACATCCCCGTGGTCGAGGGCCGCATCTCGGCCGTGGGGGTCGATCTGGCCGCCAGCTACGAGCTCATCGAGGCGCGGGTCTTGAACCGCCTGCGGCGCATCCCCGGCGTGGGCCGGGTCGTTCTCGACGGCGTCAGGCCGCGGGAGATCTTCATCGACCTCGTTCTCGACGCGGTGAACGCGCACAACGTCGACGTCGGCGCGCTGATGGCCAAGCTGCAAGGGGCGACGTCCAACGTCGTCCTCGGACAGGTGGCCGACGACGACCTGAGCTTCACGGCCCGCGCGGTGGGGGAGTTCGCGTCGGTAGAGGAGATCGCCAACCTGGCCATCGACGAGCGCGGCCTCAGGCTGTCGGACGTCGCCGAGATCCGCTACGAGCAGCCGGTGATCGATCACGGTCGCCATCTCGACGGCCAGTACGCCGTGGCGCTCTCCGTCTTCAAGGAGTCGACGGCGAACACCGTGGACGTGGCGCGAGCCGTCTACGACGTGCTCGAGAACGAGGTCGGCGCGGACCCGCTGCTCCAGGGGATCAACGTCTTCGTCTGGGAGGACCAGGCCGAGGCGATCACGAACGGCATCCAGGGCCTGCTGACGGCGGGCCTCGTGGGCGGCCTCCTGGCCGTGGGCTGCCTCTACTTCTTCCTGCGGCGCCTGGACTCGACGCTCATCGTCTCGCTGTCGATCCCGTTCTCGATCATCGCGGCCTGCGGGCTTCTGTACTTCATGGGCGCCAACCTCAACATCCTCTCGATGATGGGCTTGATGCTGGCCGTGGGGATGCTCGTCGACAACGGGGTGGTCGTGCTCGAGTCGATCGACCGCCATCACCGCGAGGAGCGCGACCGGGAGAAGTCCGCCCTGCAGGGCGCCCGCGAGGTCGCCGTCGCCGTGGCCTCGTCGACGCTGACGACCGTCATCGTGTTTCTGCCCCTCATCCTGGGCGGCAAGACCGATCTCGCCGTCTGGCTGAAGGAGGTCGGGATCGCGATCACGATCGCGCTCGGCTGCTCGCTGTTCACGGCGATGACGCTCATCCCCCTGATGTCGGCCCACTTCCTCGGCCGCAAGCGGTCGCGGCCGATCGCCTCGATCGAGCGGCTCGAGGTCCGGTACGTGCGGATCCTCGGATGGACCCTGCGGCACCCCGTCAAGACCTTCGGCCTCATGCTGCTGGCGCTCGCCCTCGGCGTGGTGCCGTTCGCGACGGGGCTGGTGGATGCGGCCATGTTCTCGGGGACGGTCAACGAGCGGGTGTACTTCGACTACAGCTTCGCCGACTTCACCTACAAGTCCGACGCGGAGAAGGCCGTGAACGCGGTCGAGCTGGCCCTCGGGCCCCACCGGGAACGGCTGGGCATCGAGTCGGTGTACAGCTACTACACGGACAGCGAGGCCGGCACGTCGCTCGTCCTGGCGCGCAAGAACCTGTCGGACGACGACGTCAAGGAGCTGCGCAAGGAGATCCGGGAGGTGCTGCCCGAGCTTGCCGGGGTCGACCTGCGGTTCGACGAGGAGTCCGACAGCGGCGGCAACGCGACCTACTTCGCCGTCAAGTTCTTCGGCCAGGACACCGGCCTCCTGCTCGACCTGGCCGCCGAGGCGGCGCGGCGCCTGGACACGGTGGCGGGCGTCGAGGACGTCCGCACGCCGTTCAAGGAGGCGCAGCGCGAGATCCAGGTCGCCGTCGACCGCGAGAAGGCGGAGCGGCAGGGGCTGGCCTCCCAGGACGTGGCCAACGTGTTCTCGTTCACCTTGGGCTCGATGCGCCTGCCGCGCTTCAACGCCGGGGACCGCGAGGTCGACACCTGGCTGGCGCTGCGCCTCGAGGACCGGGAGAACCTCGAGGATCTGCGGCGGATCCAGATCGGCGGCACCGGCGACCGTCCGGTGCTGCTGGGCGACATCGCGGACTTCGAGATCGTCCAGCGGCCGCGCGAGATCGAGCGCGAGAACCGCAAGGTGCGCATGGAGGTGCGCGCCACCTACGAAGGCGAGGACTGGGAGGCCGCCAAGAAGCAGATCGAGGGCCTCATGAGCGCCTTCGACCTGCCGGCCGGCTACTCCTGGAGCTGGAACGACCGGATCCTCGAGCAGGCGGACCAGAACTCGCAGATGGCCGTCAACATGCTCCTGGCGCTGCTGCTCGTCTACATCGTGATGGCGTCGCTGTTCGAGTCGCTCAGCCAGCCGTTCGCCATCCTGATGTCGATTCCCTTCGCGCTGCCCGGCATCGCCTGGGCGCTGGCGATCACCGGCACGTCGTTCAACCTGATGTCCCAGATCGGCATCCTCATCCTCATGGGCATCGTCGTCAACAACGGGATCGTCCTCCTCGACCACGTCAAGCGCTTCCGCGACCGCGGCCTCTCCCAGGTCGACGCCTTCCTCGAGGCCGGCCGCGAGCGCCTGCGCCCGATCCTCATGACCGCCTCGACCACCGTCATCGGCCTGCTCCCGCTGGCCATCCGCGGCCCCAACGCCGGCGGCGTCTTCTACTACCCGCTGGCCCGCACCGTGATGGGCGGTCTCATCTCCTCGGTGATCCTGACGCTCCTCATCCTGCCGTTCTGGAGCCTGGTCATCGAGCGGGTGGTCGCCTGGCTGCGCAACGTCTGGCGTCTGTCGGTGCCGCGCGCGGCCCCCGCCGAGCTGCCGGCCGCCGGCCGCCTGACCGAGGTCTGAAGCCCCCCAAGCGCGAGCGCGCCGGGAGTCCGGTCCGCTCGCAGCGCTGGACGTCGGCGGCGGGTCGACCGCGGCCGAGCCCGCGGTCGGGTCCGGTAGTGAGCTATCCTCCGACGCGCGCGAAGGATTCCGTGCCGTGGCGACTCGAACAGAACGTGAGGCTCTGGCATTGAGAGGGCGCATCCCGCTGGAAGGCGCGTGGGTGCTCCTGGCGGCGCTGGCGGGCGCCTTCGGCGTCGGCGCGTACGCGCTCATCGAGCCCGACGAGGGGCGCAACGCCGCGATCGCGCTCGAGATGGCCGGCGGCAGCGGCTGGCTGGTGCCGCACCTCGACGGGCTGCCGTTCCTCGACAAGCCGTTCCTGTTCTTCGCCGCCGCCGCCGCCGCGATCCGCCTCTTCGGCGCCGCTGAGTGGGCGGTGCGCCTGCCGTCGCTGCTCGCGACCTGGGCGACGCTGGGGCTCACCCTCTGGTTCTCCCGCCGTCTCTTCGGGCGCGAGACGGCCTGGGTCGCCGGGACGGCCTTCGCGACGGCGCTCCTGACCCTCGCCTACGCGCGGATCGTCATCTTCGACGCGCTCTTGACCTTCTTCGTCACCCTGGCCCTGATCGCCTTCTACCTGGCGATCGAGGAGCGCCGTGGGGACGCCGGGCGCGCGCGGCGGATCCTGTGGCCCATGGTGGCGTGGGCGGCGATGGCCGGCGGCGTCTTTACCAAGGGTCCGGTGGCGCTGCTGCTGCCCCTGCTCGTCGCCGTGCCCTTCGCCGCCTGGCGCCGGCGGCCGGGCGCGGTGTGGCACCCGGCGGGATGGCTCCTGCACCTGGCGCTCGTCGTCCCCTGGGTGGCGCTCGTGGAGCGCGCGGTGCCGGGCTTCCTCCACTACTCGCTGGTGACGGAGAGCTGGCAGCGGCTGACCACCGACGCGATGGACCGAACGGGACCGCCGTGGTACTTCCTGCCGGTCCTCGCCGGCGGCGCCTTCCCGTGGATCGTCGTCGCTCTGGCCGCGGGGTGGCGGCGTGCGCGGGAGGCGATGCGGGGCGAGCAGCGGCCGGCCCTCGTGTTTCTCGGGCTGTGGATCGCGCTGCCGCTCGTCTTCCTCTCGCTCTCGCACTCGAAGCGGCCCGGCTACGTCCTGCCCCTGATGCCGGCGGTTGCGCTGCTGGCCGCGTGGTCCTGGTCCCTCGCCGGCGCGCGACGGCGGACCGTTCGCGTCGCCGCCGTGGGCTGGCTGGCCCTGAGCGTGCCGTTCCTGGCGGTCGGTGGCGGGCTGGCGCCCGCCCGGCTTCTCGCGAAGGTCGCGTCCCGGGTGCCGCCGACGGCCGCGGCCCTGGGCGCCGTGATGCTGGTCACCGCCGCCCTCGCCTGGCTCGCGGCCCGCCAGCGGCTGGCGCCGGCGGCCCTGTCGCTGCCGCTTGTGCTCCTGCCGGTGCTCTGCGCCCCGCTCATGGCGGAGATCGCGGAGAGCCGCTCCAGCAAGGCCATGGCCGCCGCCGTCGCGCCTCTCCTAGACCCGGCGACGACCGTCATGGGCATCGAGACCTTCTCCTCGACGCTCGCCTTCTACCTCGGGCGGAAGATCACGGTGAGCACCGCGAGCGGGGCGCCGCTGCGCAGCAACTACGCCGTCCATCTGTATCCCGAGGTGGCCGGCTTGGAATCCTCGCCCTTGCAGCCGCCGGAGGCCTGGCGCGACGCCCTGGCGAGCTGCGCCCGGCCGCACGTCTTCCTGCTCAAGACCCGGTACGAGCGCGAGCGGGCGGCGCTCGCCGCGGCGGGCCTGCCCACCCTCTGGGCGGACGAGCGGCTGATCCTCATGGGTCCGTGCCGGCCGCCCGGCCCGCCCGTCGAGGAGGCCGGCGCCAAGCGATTGAGGGGCGGTCAGCGGGGGACGATCGGCCCCGGTCCGTAGCTGTCGCCGCCCTCCGCCTCGGCGGCGTCGAGCTTCGCGTGCCGCTCGGGCCGCTGCTCCGGCGTCTTGGCCGCCTGCTTTCCGCCCCGGAAGAGGCGGGGCAGCACCCGCAGCACGACCCACAGGACCGCGATGCCGAGCCAGAGCCAGTCGCCGATGTCGATCAAGGTTCCACCTCACGCGTCATCGAACCCTGATTCTACCGCGTTCGGTGCCCCCGCGAGGCGCGCCGACGGCACGACCACGGGCTGTCGGTCAACATTGCCTCGGACGGCAGAGAGGACCGTCGCGTGACGAGCGAGCCTGCCCGCGAATCCCGATCGCCGAACAGGAATCCAGTGAAGAAGAGCCGAGCACAGGGCTCGAAGCCCGGGGTTGCCTTTCCTGCCTTACCTGGAGTCCTTTGGGTCGCAGACCCTCGCCGGCGCCGAGGCGGCGAGCGAGACGCCGCGGCGGGCGCGACCTCGTCAGCCGGCCACAAGGCGGTCCCAGGCGGCGGCGAGCTTCTCCCGTCGCTCGTCGTGCCAGGCGAGGCCGGCGGCGTGGCGCGGGTCGGTGCCGCCGCCGTTCGGGTCGCCGGGGGCTCCGCGATGCGTCCGCTCTCGCCAGCTCGCCGCCGGTTCGCCGCGATAGGCGCCCTGGGGATCGCGGCCGATCTTCCGGTAGGCCTCGCGGAAGGGCGTGCCCGCCCGGACCTCGCGGTACACCGCGTCGGTGGCCGCGGCGGCCGGCTCGATGGCGGCGCGGCAGCGCTCGACGTCGACCTCGAGCGCCGCCAGCACCGAGGCCATGGCGGTGCAGCAGTCGGTGGCGAGGATCATTCCTTCGAGGAAGGGCTCCTTGGTGAGCTGGAGGTCGCGGTGGTAGCCGGCGCCGACGCCGCCGTAGGTATCGCCGATCTGCGCCACGAGGTGGCGGCAGCGGACGGCGGCGGCGCGCACGATCTCGAGGGGGTCGGGGTTGCGCTTCTGGGGCATGATGCTCGAGCCGGTCGTCGTCTCCACGGCGAGCCTCACGAAGCCCATCTCCTCCGACGAGTAGGAGATGAGATCGCGGGCCAGCCGTCCGAGATCGGTGACGGCCGCCGCGACGACCCCGAGGACCATCGCCTCCGTGCGGCCCCGGTCGTTCTGGACCGCCAGCGTGTTGCTCTGGACCCGGTCGAAGCCGAGCAGCTCGGCCACGTACTCGCGGTCGAGGGGCAGCGCGACGCCGTAGCCCGAGGCGCTGCCGAGCGGGGAGCGGTCGAGGTGCTTCCAGGCGGCGTCGATCCACGGCAGGTGGTCGAGAAGGGACTCGGCGAAGGCGGCGAAGTAGTGCCCGAGGGTGGTCGTCATTGCCTGCCGGCCGTGGGTGTAGCCGGGGACGCTGGTCGCGGCGTGCTCGGAGGCGAGATCGGAAAGGACTGCGACGACGGCGAGAAGTTGCTCGGTGAAGTCGAGCAGAGCCGCGCGCCCCCAGAGCCGCAGCGCCGCGATCACCTGGTCGTTGCGGCTGCGGCCGGTGTGGATCTTGCGGCCGGCGTCGCCGAGCCGCGAGGTGAGCCGGTTCTCGATCGCCGTGTGCCCGTCCTCGTCCGCGGGGTCGATCGCGAACCGGCCGGCCGCCGCGTCCTCTGCGATGCCCTTCAGCTCGTCGAGCAGGTCCGCCGCCTCCTCGTCCGTGAGAATGCCTATCCTCACCAGCATCTTTCCGTGAGCCGCACTCGCCAAGGCGTCGTAGGGCACCAGCCGAAGATCGAGCTCCGGATCCCGACCGACGGTCAAACGCGCGACCGCCGCGTCGAGCGCCTCCCCCTTGTCCCAGAGCCGGCTCAATGGGAGTCCCCGGCCTTGACGATCACCCGGTGGGCCTTGAGGCGCAGGGCGTTGACGCGGATGAACCCCCGCGCGTCGACGGCGTCGTAGCCGCCCTCGACGTCCATCGAGGCCAGCGCCTGGTCGTAGAGCGAGCTCGGCGACCGGCGGCCGAGAATCGTGACGCCGCCCTTGTAGAGCTCGAGCCGCACCTCGCCGTCGATGAGCTCCTCCGAGCGCGCGAAGGCGGCGCGGATGAAATCCATCTCCGGGCTGAACCAGAAGCCGTTGTAGATCAGCTCGGCGAACTTGGGCGAGAGGGAGTCGCGCAGGCGCAGCACCTCGCGGTCCATGGCGATGCCCTCGAGGTCGCGCAGCGCGTGGTGGAGGATGGTGCCGCCGGGGGTCTCGTAGACGCCGCGCGACTTGATGCCGATGAAGCGGTTCTCGACGATGTCGATCCGCCCCACGCCGTGCCGGCCGCCGAGCTCGTTGAGGCGCACGAAGAGCTCGAGCGGATCGTCGTAGCGCTTCTCGCCGTCGTCGAGGCCCACCGGAATCGCGTCGCGGAACGAGAGCTCGATCTCCCGTGGCTCGGCGGGCGCGTCGAGCGGCGAGCGGGTCAGCCGGAACATGTCGCCGGGCGGCGCCTGCATCGGGTCCTCGAGCATCCCGGCCTCGAAGCTGCAGTGCATCAGGTTCTCGTCCGTGCTGTAGGGCTTGGCGGCCGTGGCCTCGACCTCGAGGCCCTGCTCGGCGGCGTAGGCCAGGAGGTCCCGGCGGCCCTTGAAGCGGGCGAGGAACTCGGGGTCCTTCCACGGCGCGACGATCTCGAGGTTGGCCGCCAGCCCGGCGTAGGCGAGCTCGAAGCGCACCTGGTCGTTGCCCTTGCCCGTGGCCCCGTGGGCTACCGCCGTGGCGCCCGTGGCGCGGGCGACGGCGATCTGGTCGCGGGCAATGAGCGGCCGGGCGAGGGCCGTCCCCAGCAGATAGCGGTTCTCGTAGACGGCGTTGCCGGCGATCGCGGGGAAGATGAAGTCCGTGACGAACTCCCGCTTCAAGTCCCGCACCTGCACGTCCACCGCTCCCTGAGCCCGCGCCCGCTGCGCCACGGCGGCGAAATCCTCCCTCTGGCCGACGTCGGCGACGAAGGCGACGACCTCGTAGCCGCGCTCCTGAAGGAACCGCAGGATGCAGGCCGTGTCGAGCCCGCCGCTGTACGCCAGGACGATCTTCTTGCTCATGAGCTCCTCCCGCCGCCGGCCCGGAGGATCGCCGGGGCGGCTTGCGCCGGTGAGGATACGCGACTGCCGCCGAGGGGGCCACTCGCCGCGCGCCCCTGGCCGGCGAGGCGTCCTGTGGCATTCCAGTTGGTCAGGCACCGCGAAGAGTACCAGGCGGTATACTAGACAAGACATGCCGAAGGAGTCAGCCGTGCGCGGTGTTCAGTTCTTGGTCGACGATGAGGGCGAGAAGGGAAACTCGGTGACAGGATACTCGGGGGAAACTCGGTGACAGGATACTCATTTCGAAACCTCGACGGGCCAGGCTCGCGGCTAGGGAATGAGTATCCTGTCACCGAGTTTCCCGGAACCTAAGAACACCAGAGGAGACCCGAAATGAGCATCACCGAAACCGCCCGCGCCTTCTTCGAAGCATGCGAGACCGGCAAGGGCTGGGCCGGCTGCGCCCAGTACTGCAACGCCGACGCCAGCTTTTCCTGCCAGGCCGACGCCCTGGCCGAGATCACCTCTCTGGAAGGCTACGCCGACTGGATGCGCGACCTGTTCGGCCCGATCCCTGACGGCCGCTATGAGTTGAAGGCCTTCTCCACCGACGAGGAGAACGCCGCCGTTAGCGCCTTCGCCGTCTTCAAGGGTACCCAGACCGGTCCCGGTCCGGTCGACCCGCCGACGGGCAAGAGCGTCGCCGCCGACTATGTCTACGTCATGGAGTTCGACGGCGAGCGGATTGGCCACATGACCAAGATCTGGAACGACGTCCACTCGTTGAAACAGTTGGGCTGGGCATGAACTCCGGCCGGCTGAGCGTCGCCCCGATGGCCTGCGCCGGCGCGTCGAGATCGGCGATGTGCCTCGGGCGATGAGCAGAGGCGCCAGCCCGGCCGCCTCCGGCTAGAAGATCACCGACTTGACGATCTGGTCCTGGGGATCTGAAGGACCTAGCGATCTACCGTAAGTAGAATGGATCAATCGATCACTTGGAGGCTACGCCGCTCGCATCCCACAAGACTCGGGACACATCCGGCAAGGCAGACGTGACCGCGGTGAGGCTGGAAGGTCTTCTGCGCGGAATCACTCGTCGGAAGCCGATAGCCCAAGCAGTAGTGGCGGTCGAGAGCGGCGATGGAGAGTTTCGCTGGGTCGGCACTCGGGGCGAGACCGGCTCCGGTGATCGAGTCGTCGAGGATACCCCTTTCTTCATCGCCAGCATCGACAAGCTCTACAACGCGACCATCGCAATGTTGCTGAGCGAGGCCGGCGAGCTTGATCTCGATGAGCCGATCAGCGCCTACCTCTCGACATCCATCACTCGTGGATTGCACCGATATCGCGGGTCCGACTATTCCGAGAAGGTCACGGTCAGGCATCTGCTGACCCATACATCCGGGCTCGCTGATTGGCTGGAGGACTACCCGAAGGGCGGTCGCAGCCTCTTCGCGGGCATTCTCCTGGACGGCGACAGGGCGCTTTCCATCGAGGAGTTGGCGGCTCATTTGCGCGACAATCTCGAGCCGCATTTCCCGCCCCAAGATCTCTCCAGGAGGCGTCCGAAGGCGCGTTACTCGGATACCAACTTCATGCTGGGCATCGCGATCATCGAAGCCGTGACAGGCCGGCAGTTGAACGAGGTCCATGAACGGATGCTGCACGAGCCCTTGGGGCTGCAACATACCTACTTCCCCGGTCTCAGCCGGCCCGTGGCCCCGGTGCGGGACCCGATGGTCCTCCGCGCAGGAGGCAAACCACTGAAGATTCCTCTGCTGATCGAGTCGGTCAGGGGCATCTACAGCACTGCGGCCGACATGATCGCCTTCTTGCGTGGCCTGATGCGGGGCGAGGTGTTCCGGACTCCCGAGACGCTCGGCAGCATGCTCAGCAGTTGGCACCGGTTCGGCTTTCCGCTGGATCGGGCGGCGCTGCGCTCCCCTGGTTGGCCCGTCGAGTACGGGACGGGAGTGATGCGCTTTCGGCTGCCTCGGCTCTTCACTCCGGCGGCTCCCATGCCAGCCGTGCTGGGTCACACGGGCTCTACGGGCTGCTGGTTGTTCTTCTGCCCGGAGTTGGATCTCCTGCTTGCCGGCAGCGTGGACGAGGCAACTGCCGGCGCCGTGCCATTCAGGACCGTGCCCAAGATCCTGAGCGCGCTACGAAATAGGGAGTGGATGACTCGCGACTAGGAGGCGTTCTCCGCCGCGACGCGAGCACGACCATGATCTACACCTACGTCCTCGACCGCGGCGGCCTCGCGGTCCGGAGCCCACTCCACCGCCTGGAGGACTCGACCTGGTGACCGCGTGATCCAGCGAACCGGCGCCGCATGACTCAGGCCCGCAGTCGGGACTCTGCCGCCTAACTCTCGAGCTTGGATGCACTTGCGACCAGACGCCCGCCGTGCCCTGTCGTGTTGCCCCGCCGGGCTGCCA
This sequence comes from Acidobacteriota bacterium, assembly GCA_029862975.1. Classification (GTDB taxonomy): domain Bacteria; phylum Acidobacteriota; class Thermoanaerobaculia; order Multivoradales; family JAHEKO01; genus CALZKB01. The sequence continues at coordinate 2,768 of JAOTWP010000037.1, read as the reverse complement.
CTCTGGTAATCAGGCGTGCCTTCTGTAGAATCCTACTTGGCCGGCAATGACTGAGACAGGACCGTCGCCTGGATCAGGCGCTGCGCCAGACCGATCTAATGAAAGACAATCCACAATGGAGACCACGAGCAGGCCTGCGCCTAACAGGTCGTTGAAGCGGACCGGAACAGCTGTAGAGTGCATTGCTCATTGCCGGCCTGCAGCCGGCGAGTTGCTTTCCCCAGCTGGCCCGGCTGCTCAGCTCAGTCGTTCGGCCTGTCGAGTACTCTCATGAGCGCGAATCTTGCCCTAATTGGCTTGGCTTTTTTCCTTCTCTTCATTGGTGCCGAGGGGCTCGTGCGGGGCAGCGCATCGCTGGCGCTCCGATCCGGCCTCAGTCCACTGCTGGTGGGCCTCACCATCGTTGCGTTCGGAACCAGCTCTCCAGAGCTGTTTGCAAGCGTCAAGGCGGCCTTGTCCCAGCAGGGTGACATCGCGGTCGGTAACGTCGTCGGCTCGAACTCCTTCAACATCGGAGTCATTCTCGGGCTTGCAGCGTTGGTGTGCCCAATCCCAGTTCATCGGCAAGTCATCAAGATCGATGCACCGATTGCCGCGGCGGCAGCTCTGCTGCTGCCATTCCTTCTTTTGAATCACACCCTTGGACGTTTCGAGGGATTCCTGCTGGTTGCGGGAATTCTCGCCTACACGTCAATGAATATCGTGCTTGCGCGCGGGCAGGGAAGAGGAGGCGCTGAGAATGCCGTCGGCGTTCCGATGGCAGGGGTCTCTCGGCACTGGGGTATGGACATCGCCTTTATCGTGGCAGGAGTTGGACTTCTCGTGCTCGGGGCAAGCCTGCTCGTCAAGAATTCGATCGCCCTGGCCAGGGTTCTCGGCGTCAGCGAGGCCGTGATCGGTCTCACAATCGTGGCTGCCGGAACCAGCATGCCGGAGCTTGCAACGTCCGTGGTCGCGGCTGTCCGCAAGCAGCCTGACATCGCCGTCGGGAACGTCGTCGGGTCCAACATCTTCAACATTCTTGCAATCCTGGGAGTGGCGTCCATCGTGTCGCCGCTGCGGGCGCCCGGAGTGTCGATGTTGGATTATGCCGTGATGATTGGTTTGACGGTACTCGTGATCCCTCTGCTCTACACGGGACGTTTGCTCCACCGCCTCGAAGGTGCCGCTTTGCTTACCGTGTATGGTGTTTACATGTTCATTCTCTGGCCACGATGACCGGAATGGCAGCAGCATGCGGCGAGCGGCGCTGCGCGGCGCCGCTGAACCGGCGCTGCAGGCGGGCGGACGGCGGCGATTGCCGGCCGCTCTGGGCCGCCGTCGTCGCCTACTCGCCCAGCAGGCGCCGGAGCTCTGCGATGCGCCGGTTCAGCGTGGCGCCGTCGAGCTTGGCGAAGCGCTCGGGGGGGAAGCGGGTGTCGGGAAACTCGGTGACAGGCTACTCATTTCCTGGCCGCGAACCTGGGCCGTCGAGCTCTCGAAATGAGTATCCTGTCACCGAGTTTCCGCAGCCGGGGCTCTGCCGTCCAACTCTCGAGCTTGGAGGGACTTACCACCAGACGCCTGCTGTGCCCCGTCGCGTTACCCTGCCGGGCCTTCACCCTGCTGATCAAGCGTGCTTGCTGTAGAATTCTAGTTATGTGTACAGGGCCGCCCATGGGGAGGCATTCGATGACTACGTCCCGAGCTTTTCTCGCCTTCATCGTGGTCGCGAGCGCGCTGGGATGTGCTGTCAAGAAGGAGCCTTCTTTGGCGGGTCAATACAACGTCCTGGATCGATACGAGCAGGATGGAGATGGCGAGGCATCGTTGTTCAAGGGGGACGCCATCGTCCTTTCCGATGCTGAGATCGCCAGGATCTTGGCTTCCCCTGTGACTGTGGCAAGCAGCAACCGCTTGGCCGTCCTCAAGCTCGGCACCACCAGGTACTGGTCTGAGGAACACGCGAAGGCCGAAGAGGCAACGGTCGCAGCGCTCTTGAGCCGGCTTCGGTCTGCCTCGGCCGTGACATTCGCGGGAGAACTGCCGAAACTACTCATCCCAGAGAAGAAGACCGTGCCATTCCTGCGCGAAGCGGCAGCGCGTTACCGGGCCGATCTTCTACTCGTCTACGACACGAACGTACGCACGTTCACGAAGTACCGCACGCTCGGGAAAGACGAAGTGCGGGCGCTATGTTCGGTTGAAGCTGTTCTGCTCGACGTCCGCACGGGGCTTGTGCCGTTCACGACTCGACGGGTCGAGGAGGTTCTGGCATCTCGGGCCCCCGACGACATCGACTTCTCGGAGACCATCGCGAAAGCCATCGCCTCCGCAGAAGGGCGCGCTCTCGAGGCCATCGGCGGCGAGGCGGTCGCCTTCCTTGGTGGCGGCCGATGACACATGACTACCGGCTGAACCCGACGGTCGGTGCCGTCACGGTCCTTTCTTGCGCAAGCCCCGCGCCCGGGCCCCGTCCGCGGGTTAGCCGTGCTTTAGGCAGGCGGTCGCGGGCCATTGACGGCCGCTCCGGGCCGCTGTCTTCGCCTACTCGCCCAGCAGGCGCCGGAGCTCTGCGATGCGCCGGTTCAGCGTGGCGCCGTCGAGCTCGGCGAAGCGCTCGGGGAGGAAGCGGGTGTCGGTGCACTCCTTGACGGCGATCAGGTCCATGAGCTCGAGGCGCTCGCCGTGGGCGGAGGGGCGCATGTCGGCGATGGCCTCGGGAGACTCGGTGCAGGAGACTCGGTGACAGGCTACTCATTTCCTGGCCGCGAACCTGGGCCGTCGAG
>JAOTWP010000036.1 GCA_029862975.1 Acidobacteriota bacterium | reverse complement strand
ACGCGGCCAACGTGCTGACCCTGGGCGCCGGCCTCATCGGCCCCGGCCTGGCGCGGCAGATCGTCGACGTCTGGCTGGCCACCGAGTGCACCGAGCCGCGCCACCTGCGGCGGGTGGCGATGTTCCCGGAGCCCGTGGCCCCGGCGGCCGGCGGCCGGGCGCCGGCCGGCGACGCCGAGCTGGCGCTCTCCGACGACGACCTCGAGCGGGTCGTCGCCCGCCTGCACGAGCTCGTCGGTCCGCGCCCGGCCGCCCCGGCCCCGGGGCCGGGCGTCGGCAGCTCTCCCGACACGGCCCGCCGCTTCGTGCGCCTGGGAGCCACGGGTCTGACCACCGTGGCCGAGGCGGAGCGGCCCGGCGCGATTCCCCGGGATCTCGCGCGCTACATCGACCACACCCTGCTCAAGCCCGACGCCAGCGAGGAGCAGGTGCGCAAGCTCTGCGCTGAGGCCCTGGCGCACAGCTTCCGCTCGGTGTGCGTGAACCCGACCTGGGTGGCGCTGGTCGCCAAGCTGCTCGCCGGCAGCGAGGTCTTGACCTGTGCCGTCGCCGGCTTCCCGCTGGGCGCCAACGAGCCCGAGATCAAGGCCTTCGAGGCGCGGCGCGCGATCCGCGCCGGGGCCCGCGAGATCGACATGGTGATCAACGTCGGGGCGCTCAAGAGCGGGGACGAGGCGCTCGTCCTGCGCGACCTGCGGGCCGTCGTCGAGGCCTGCCGCGACGGCGGCGCCGTCTGCAAGGTGATCCTCGAGACGGTGCTCCTGACGGACGCCGAGAAGCGGCGCGCCTGCGAGCTGGCGCGCCAGGCGCGAGCCCACTTCGTCAAGACCTCGACCGGGTTCGGGGGCGGCGGCGCGACGGTGGCGGACGTGGCGCTCATGGCGGAGGTCGTCCGCCCGGCCGGCATGGAGGTCAAGGCGTCCGGCGGCATCAAGTCCTACAGCGACGCGAAGGCCCTGATCGAGGCCGGCGCCACGCGGCTCGGAGCCAGCGCCAGCATCGCCATCGTGCAGGAAGCGGTCGCCACGAGCATGAGCGCCAGAGGAGCCGACGCATGGTCGACCTGAGAGCCTTCGTGATCCTCGACTCCCTGCAGCCGCAGTTCGCCTCCTTCCAGGCGACCGTCTCCTCGGGCTACCTGCCGCGGGTGGGCCAGGCGAGCCTCTTCGTCGAGATCGCCCCGGGGATGGAGATCAATCGCCTCACCGACATCGCGCTCAAGTCGACCAACGTCACGCCGGGGATGCAGATCGTCGAGCGCCACTTCGGGATGCTCGAGGTGCACTCCGACAGCCAGGCCGACGTCCGCCAGGCCGGGCAGGCGATCCTCGACGCCCTCGGGCTCGAGGAGGCGGACCGCCACAAGCCGCGGGTGGTCGCGAACGAGGTCGTCCGCCACCTGGCGGACACCCAGACGATGCTGATCAACCGCATGCGGCACGGCAACATGATCCTCTCCGGGCAGACCCTGCTCGTGCTCGAGTGCGAGCCGGCCGCCTACGCGGCGCTGGCGGCCAACGAGGCGGAGAAGGCGGCCGCCATCAACATCCTCGAGGTGCGCTCCTTCGGCAGCTTCGGCCGGGTCTACATCGGCGGCGAGGAGCAGGACGTCGTCGTCGCGCACGACGCCGCGGTGCAGGCGATCGAGAGCGTCAGCGGCACGATCCAGGACAAGGGCAAGAGCAAGGCGTAGGGCATCAGCGCAAACGCAACCCGGGTCCGACGGACCCGACTCGTCAGGAGGACGCAATGTCAGAAGCTTTGGGAATGATCGAGTGCCGGAGCTTTCCGGCCATGGTCGAGGCCGCCGACGCGATGGTCAAGGCCGCGCGCGTCGAGCTCGTGAGCTACGAGAAGACGGGCGGCGGCTACACCACCGCCGTCGTCCGCGGCGACGTCGCCGCGGTCAAGGCGGCCTGCGACGCCGGGCAGACGGCCGCGGCGCGGGTCGGCGACGTGGTGGCCGTGCACGTCATCGCCCGTCCGCACACCAGCGTCGACCTGGTGATCCCCCTGGGCCGCGGGACCGAGCCGGCCAAGAAGTAGGCGGGCAGCGGCCGTGAGACTCGCCAAGGTACTGGGCACCGTCGTCGCCAGCCAGAAGGACCCGCAGCTTCAGGGCTTCCGGTTCCTGATGCTGGGCGTCGTCGGGCCCGACAACCGGCCTTCCGGCGGCTCGGTGGTGGCGGTCGACGCCGTGGGCGCCGGCGTCGGCGAGATGGTGCTCTTTGCCAGCGGCTCGTCGGCCCGGCAGACCGTGGAGACCGACAAGAAGCCGGTCGACGCGGTCGTCATGGCCATCGTCGACAGCTGGGAGGTCGACGGCGAGGAGGTGTATCGCAAGGGGGCGCCCGAGGCATGAGCCCGGCGGGGCAGGCCGTCCGGCTGACGGCGGGCCAGGTGGACACGATCGCCCGGCGGCTGGCCGAGCGGCTCGGCGGCGGCGGCGCGCCCCTCCCGATGCCGCGCCGCTCCCCGGCGGCGGCGCTCGGCGAGGGCGTCTTCGCCACCATCGACGATGCCGTGGCGGCGTCCGGCGAGGCCTTCCACCGCTTCGACGGCATGACGCTGGCGGGGCGCGAGGCGGTCGTCGCCGCGATCCGCGAGTCGATGCTCGAGAGCGCCGAGGAGCTCGCCCGCCACGCCCACGAGGAGACCGGGCTGGGCCGCCGCGCCGACAAGGTCGTCAAGAACCGCCTCGTCGCCCGCAAGACCTCCGGCACCGAGGTGCTGCGGCCGCAGGCGGTGACGGGCGACAACGGCCTGACGCTGACGGAGTACGCGCCCTACGGCGTCATCGGCGCCATCACGCCGACGACCAATCCGACCTCGACCATCATCTGCAACGCGATCGCGATGCTCGCCGCCGGCAACAGCGTCGTCTTCAACGTGCACCCCGCCGCCCGCGAGTGCTCGATGGCCAACGTCCGCCTGCTGCACCGGGCGATCGTCCGCGCCGGCGGTCCGGAGAACCTGGTGACGGCCGTCGCCGAGCCGACCATCGAGTCGGCCCAGGCGCTGATGACCCACCGCGGCGTGCGGCTGCTTGCCGTCACCGGCGGCAGCGGCGTCGTGCGCCAGGCGATGCAGAGCGGCAAGCGGGCGATCTGCGCCGGCCCGGGCAATCCCCCCGTCGTGGTCGACGCCACCGCCGACCTCGAGCTGGCCGCGCGCAGCATCGTCGCCGGCGCCTCCTTCGACAACAACATCGTCTGCACCGACGAGAAAGAGGTCATCGCCGTCGCGAGCATCGCCGACGAGCTCGTACGGCAGCTCGGCCGCCACGGCGCCTACGTGCTCGACGAGGGCGAGCTCGCGCGGGTGGAGAAGGTGATCTTCGCGGAGGACCGGGGGCCGCGGCGGCGCGCCGTCGTCGCCAAGGACCTGATCGGCAAGAACGCCGCCGTGATCCTCGAGCGGGCCGGGATCCCCGTGCAGGGCGACCCCCGCCTGGCCGTGGCCCGGGTGCCCAACGACCACCCCCTCGTCTGGACCGAGCAGATGATGCCGGTGCTGCCCGTCACGGCGGTGGCCGACGTCGATCGCGCCATCGAGCTCGCCAAGGAGGCGGAGCACGGCTTCGGCCACTCCGCCGGCATGTACTCGCGCGACATCGGCGCCCTGAGCCGGATGGCGCGGACGATCGACACGAGCATCTTCACGAAGAACGGCCCGTTCTACGCCGGGCTCGGCGAGGGCGGCGAGGGTCACACCAGCTTCACGATCGCGAGCCCGACCGGCGAGGGACTGACCGGACCGGTGAGCTTCAGCCGGCTGCGGCGCTGCGTGCTCGTCGACCACTTCCGGATCGTCTGACCCGATGGCACGCACCCCGATGGCACGCACCCCGAGGGCAGGGACCCCAAGGGCGCGCGAGACCAGGCGGCACGCCGCCCTCGCCCTGCTCGAGTTCGAGACCCTGGCCTGCGGCATCCTGGCCGGCGATCGGATGGTCAAGCGCGCCCCCATCGCGCTCTTGCGCTGCGGGACGGTCCACCCCGGGCGGTTCCTCGTCCTCGTCGGTGGCAGCGTGGCGAGCACCGAGGAGGCCTTCCGGGCGGGGGTGGAGGTCGGCGAGACGGAGCGCGCGCTGCGCGACTGCGTGCTGCTCTCCGACGTGCACCCGGCGCTCCACGACGCCGTGCTCGGGACCCGCCGCGAGCTCGTGGGCGAGGCGCTGGCGGTCATCGAGACGACTGCCTCGCCGGCTCTGCTCGCCGCCGTCGACGCCGCCGTCAAGGGCACGCCCGTCGGGATCGGCGAGGTGCGGCTGGCCGACGATCTCGGCGGCCGCGCCCTGGCGCTCCTGAGCGGCAGCCTGACGGACGCCGCGGCGGCCGTCGAGATCTGCGTCGAGCGGGCCGGCAACCAGCTGCTGCGCACCGCTCTCCTGCCGCGTCTCGACGGCAGCCTGCGCCTGCTGCTCGACGCGACGACCCGCTTCGCCGCCAGCCCTCATCTCGAGCCGGCGGGGGCCGAGTACCCGGAGGAGGCCACGTGCTCCTGGGACGGGTGATCGGCACCGTCGTCGCGAGCGTCCTCGCCGACGGCCTGGCCGGCACGCCCCTGCTCTGGGTGCAGCCGCTCGACCGCCGCGGCGAGCCGGCGGGCGAGCCCCTGGTCTGCGCCGACGGCACCCGCATGGCCGGCCGCGGCCAGGTGATCTACTGGGTCGCCAGCCGCGAGGCCGCGCTGACGCTCGACCCGAGCTTCGTGCCGGTCGACGACGCCGTCGTCGGGCTGGTCGACGACGTCGAGCTCGACGCTGCGCCGGGGAGCGAGCGGTGATCCTGGCGCGGATCGCGGGCAGGGTCGTCTCGACGATCCACCACCCCGTGGTCGCGGGCCGCAAGCTGCTGCTGGCCGAGCTGCTGGACGCCGCCGGCGCCCCGAGCGGCGGCTACGTGATCGCCCTCGACGCCATCGGCGCCGGCCACGGCGAGACGGTGCTCGTCCTCGACGAGGGCAACGGCGCCCGCCAGATCCTCGGGCGTCCGGCCGCCCCGGTGCGCTCGCTGGTCGTCGCTGTCGTCGACGACGTGCGGCTCGCGAGCGGCTGAGCGCTGTGCCGTGCGCCACAATGGGCGCCGTCACGGTTGGGTAGATTGTTCGCTCCGGGGAGGAAGGACCGCCCGGAAAGACCAGCCCAGGGACCAGCCGGAGACCAGCCAGAGACCAGCCCAGGAGGACCGCCATGAGGACCGGCAAGGAGCGTGAGGATCCCGAGGCGACCCAGATCGTCTCCAAACGCCGGCTCGAGGCCGTGGGCGGAGCGCCGGAGAGCCCCGAGGAGGCGCCCGAGCCGGAGCTGGCGCCGCGCCGCCGCCTCAGGGTCGTCGTCTACAGCGCCGTCGTGTCCCTGGCGAGCGCCGCGGGCCTGGCGCTCTCGATCTCGCTCGCCTGGTACCTGCAGCCCGGGCAGGAGCTGGCGGCGCTCTCGGAGGGCCTCAGGCGCTACGCCCTGCTCAACACGCTCTTCACGATGATGCTCGCCGGCGCGGCCGGCGGCGCGCTGTCCAACCTCGTCGAGCTCCTGCGCCTCGGCCGCCGGCGCTCGGGACTGCCGGAGCGGCTCGAGGTGCCCCTCTACCTGCGGCCGGCCAGCGGCGCGGTGATGGGCGTCGCGGTCTTCTTCCTGTTGCAGTTCTTCGTCGCCGTGCTGTCCGTGGGGGCGACGACCCAGGGCTGGGCGCTGCTCCACGGCCGGCTGGCGTACGTCGCCGTCTCCTTCGTCGTCGGCTTCGCCGTCCGCGACCTCGAGAGGGTCCGCGAGATCGCCGCCTCGCTCGTCCGCCGCTCGTAGTTCGGCCAGCACGTGGTCGGCTAGGGCCAGCACAGGGTCGGCTGGCACGTGTTCGGCTGGCACGTGTTCGGCTAGGGTGTCCGGCCTGGGCGTGTCCGGCCGGCACGCGCCGCCCGGCCGCGGCTACGAGGGTGGGCCTCCGAGGTATCATCCGCCTCGACGTGATCCCGGTCTGCCGACGCCTGCCGACGCCGGCCGACATGGGCCGGCGCGCGGCTGAGCCTTCACTCCATGCTCGACCTCTACGACAAGATCCAGGAAGCCTGCCGCGTCATCCGCGCGGTGTGGGCGGGCCGCCCGCGGGCCGGGCTCGTCCTCGGCACCGGTCTCGGTGGGCTGGTCGACGCGATGGAGGTCGCGGCCGCCGTCGACTACGGCGACATCCCCCACTTCCCGCGCTCGACGGCGCTGTCCCACGCCGGCCGGCTGGTGCTGGGCTCCCTCGACGGGGTGGAAGTGGTCGTCATGCAGGGCCGCTTCCACAAGTACGAGGGCTATCCGCTCGCCCAGGTGACCCTGCCGGTGCGGGTGATGCACGCGCTCGGGGCGGAGCTGCTCGTCGTCAGCCAGGCGGCCGGCGGCCTCAACCCGTACTACGCGAGCGGCGACGTGATGGTGATCGACGACCAGATCAACCTGCTGGGCGACAACCCCCTGATCGGCGTCAACGACGACCGCCTCGGCCCCCGCTTCCCGGACATGAGCGCCCCGTACGACCCCGAGCTGATCGCGGTGGCGCTCGCGGTCGCCCGCCGCGAGGACTTCGTGGCCCACCGCGGGGTCACGGTGGCGGTGACCGGGCCGTGCCTCGAGACGCGGGCCGAGTACCGCTTCCTGCGCGCCATCGGCGCCGACGTCGTCGGCATGTCGACGATCCCCGAGACCATCGTGGCGGTCCACGAGGGCATGAAGGTCTTCGGCCTGTCGGTGGTGACCGACATGTGCCTGCCCGACGCCCTCGCGCCGGCCGACCCGGCGCACATCGTGACGGTCGCCGGCGCCGCGGCGCCCCGCATGGCGGCGCTCGTGCGCGGCGTGCTGGCGCACTGGGCCGCACGGGGCTGACGGTGCTCGCGATCCGGTCTCGGGTGGAGGAGACGGTGGCGGCGATCCGCCGCCGCTGGGCGCCCGAGCCGGCGGCCGGGATCGTCCTCGGCACCGGCCTGCACCCGTTGGCCGCGCGGGTGGCGGTCGAGGCCGAGCTCGACTACGCCGCGCTGCCGCACTTTCCGCGCTCGACGGTCGCCGGCCACGCCGGCCGCCTGCTCTGCGGCACGCTCTGCGGCCGCCGCGTCCTCGTCATGGAAGGGCGGCTCCATCGCTACGAGGGCTGGTCGATGGCCGAGGTGACCTACCCGATCCGGGTGATGCGGGCTCTCGGCTGCGAGCTCCTGGTGGTCTCGAACGCCAGCGGCGGCCTCAATCCGGCCTTCGCCGCCGGGGACGTCATGGTGATCGAGGACCACCTCAACCTCTTCTTCGACAGCCCGCTTTTCGGGATCAACGACGACGCCCTGGGGCCCCGCTTTCCCGACATGAGCGCGCCCTACGACCGCGAGCTCGTCGCGGCGGCCCTCGCCGCGGCCCGCCGGCTGGGCTGCACCGCGCACCAGGGCGTCTACGCGGGCTTCACGGGACCCAGCTTCGAGACCCGGGCCGAGTACCGCATGCTGCGCCGGCTGGGCGCCGACGCCGTCGGCATGTCGACGGTGCCCGAGGTGATCGCCGCCCGCCACGGGGGGATGCGGGTGCTCGGGCTGTCGGTGATCACCAACCTGTGCCGGCCGGACTGCCTCGCGGCGACGGGCCACGAAGCGGTGCTCGCCGCGGCCGCCGGCGCGAGCCGCGGCATGACGCGGATCGTCGAGTCGGTGCTCGCCGGGCTGGCGGACTGACCCCGGGAGCCGCCGCCGGCCTTGATAGGGTGTGGCCGGTGATCCCCGCCCAGTTCATCGCCGCCAAGCGCGACGGGCAGGCCCACGCCGCCCCCGAGATCCACGCTTGGGTCGACGCCTACGTGGCGGGCGAGGTCGGCGACGAGCAGATGGCGGCCTGGGCGATGGCCGTCTACCTGAACGGCATGACCGCCGCCGAGACGGCGGCGCTGACGGCGGCGATGGTCGCAAGCGGCGCGACGCTGCGCCGCGGCGGGCGCGACCGGCCGCGGGCCGACAAGCACTCGACGGGCGGCGTCGGCGACAAGGTGTCGGTCGTCCTGGCGCCGCTTCTGGCCTGCTGCGGCCTCGACGTGCCGATGCTCTCGGGGCGCGGCCTCGGGCCGACGGCCGGAACGCTCGACAAGCTGGAGTCGATCCCGGGCTTCGCGACCGACCTCGACGCCGCCGGCATCGACCGCGTGCTGGCGGCCGCCGGCTGCGTGATCACCGGGACGACGGCCGACATGGTGCCGGCCGACCGGCGGCTCTACGCCCTGCGCGACGTCACGGGAACGGTCGCTTCCATCCCGCTCATCACCGCCAGCATCCTGTCGAAGAAGATGGCCGAGGACCTCGATGCCCTGGTCTTCGACGTCAAGTGCGGCGGCGGCACGTTCATGAAGACGCCGGCCCAGGCCGGCGCGCTCGCCGCCTCGCTGGTGACGGTGGGGAGGAGCTACGGCGTCGAGGTGGGGGCGCTCCTGACCGACATGAGCCAGCCGCTGGGGCGGGCGGTCGGGCACGCCAACGAGATCGACGAAGCGGTGGCGACCCTCGAGGGGGCGGGGCCGAAGGACCTCGTCGCGGTGACGCTCGCGCTGGGCGCCAAGCTGCTGGTCGCCACCGGGGTCGCGGCCGACGGCGGCGCGGCGCGCGCGATGCTGCGGCGGGCACTCGACGACGGCTCCGGGCGCGAGACGCTGGCCCGGATGGTGGCGGCCCAGGGCGGCGACCTCGAGGCGCCGCGGCCGCTCGCTCCCGCGAGCGAGATCGTCGCCGCGCGGGCGGGCTGGGTCGCGGCATTCGACGCCGAGGCCCTGGGTCTCGCCCTGATCGAGCTCGGCGGCGGGCGCAAGCGGCACGGCGACCGGGTCGATCCCGCCGTCGGTTTCGAGGTCGCGGCGCGGATCGGCGACCGGGTCGAGGCGGGCCAGCCGCTGCTGCGCGTCCTCGGCGACCGCGCGCGCCTCGCGACGCTCGACTTCGTGCGCCTGGCCGACGAGGCGGTGGCGCCGCCGCCGCTCGTCATGCCATGGGTAGAATCGTCGCCATGAGCGACGATCGCCTCGCGGCCCTCATCGCCGCGGCGCTGGCCGCCCGCCAGCGCGCCTACGCGCCCTACTCGCGCTTCACCGTGGGCGCTGCGCTCGAGACGGCGGGCGGCGAGATCTTCACCGGCTGCAACGTCGAGAACTCCTCGTACGGGCTGACGATCTGCGCCGAGCGCGTCGCCGTGGGTGCCGCCGTGGCGGCCGGCCAGCGCGAGTTCAGCCGCGTCGTCGTGGCCTCCGCCGCCAAGGCGGGCCCGTGCGGCGCCTGCCGCCAGGTGCTGGCCGAGTTCGGCGACCTCGAGGTCGTCATGGTCGACGAGACGGGCCGGGTGGAACGGCGCCGGCGGCTCGCGGAGCTCCTGCCCGAGCAGTTCAGGCTGCTCGACTATCGCCCCTGAGCGCGCGCCCCTGAGCGCGCCGCCGCTCAGGAGCCCCAGACGAGCTGGCCGGGACGCATGCCGCCGCAGCCGCCTTCCGCGAAGGGCTTGCCGCAGCCGCCGGTGTAGCAGGAGTCGCCGGGGAACTCGCCCGGGTTGACGGCGTCGTACCAGCGCTCGACCTCGGAGCGGACCGTGGCGGCGTCGGCGCCGCGCTCGGTGATGAGCCAGGCGGAGAGCCCCCAGACCGTGCGCGACAGGTTGCATGGGCAGCAGCACGTGTAGGCCGAGTTGTCGGCGCAGCAGGCCGCCGGGATCGCCTCGAGGGCCTCCTTCTTGATCGCCTCCTGCTCGGGCGTCAGCGCGATCTCCTCGTAGAGCTCCATGAGCCGCGGGGCGAGGGCCCGCGGATCGGAGAAGTCGGAGGGGTCGAGCGGATCCGCCGCGTCGCTCGCCACGAGGAAGCCGGCGCCGAGCCCCAGGGCGAGGACGAAGAAGAGCGGTGCGTTGCGGTGGAGTCGTTTCATCTCTGCTGCTCCCTTGAAGAGTCAAAAGGTGTTTCGCTCATTCCCCGCCGGCCGGTTGCGAGCCGTTCGCGCCCGGAGGCCGCGCGCTCGGAGGCTGTGCGCTCGGAGGCCGTGCGCTTGGAGACTGTTGGCTCGGGGACTGCTGCCCTTGGAGGATGGGGCAACATCTCGTGGTCGACCATGAGGTCGTCGTCGAACAGGAAGCGGCCGTGGAAGGGCTCCTCGCGCAGCAGCAGGGGCAGCCAGATCCGGTCGTCCGCCCACATCTCGTCGTAGGGCACCGCGTCGACCCGCGCCCAGATCGGGATCGCCTCCGCCGTCTCCCGCGGCTCGCGGTCGCAGTCGCCGGCCCGGAAGACGTGGACGTGGATCGAGTAGCCGTCGACGAACTGGAACTGCAGCTCGCCCGAGGCCACCGGGGAGGTCGGCGTCGTCACGAGCTCCTCCTCGGTCTCGCGCACGGCGCAATCGAGCGGCGACTCGCCGGGCTCGAGCCGCCCGCCGGGGCCGTTGATCTTGCCGGCGCCGAGGCCTCTCTTCTTGCGAATGAGGAGGACCTGCTCGTCGCGCACGACGAAGAGCAGCGTCGCCAGATCCACCGGCCGCCAGTTGTCCCAATCGATGTCGGAGAGGCTCTGCATCGCGGCGCGAGCATAGCGGAGACCCGCCCTCAACCGCGATGCGACCGCCTGCTAGTGTGCCCGGGTGGGCCTCGTCGACACGCACTGCCACCTGACCTACGGCGCCCTGGCCGCGGACCCGGCCGGCGCCTGGCGGCGGGCTCGCGAGGCCGGCGTGGACGCGGCCGTCGTCGTCGCCATCGACGCCGCGAGCGCCCCCGGGGTGCTCGACTTCGTCGCCGGCCACCCCGAGCTGCGGGCCGCGGTCGGCATCCACCCCAACGAGGTGGCGGCGGCCGGCGCCGGCGACATGCGGCGCATCGCGGAGCTCGCGGCGCACCCGGCGGTCGTCGCCATCGGCGAGAGCGGCCTCGACACCTACTGGGACCGCGCTCCGCTCGCCCTGCAGCGGCGCTATCTCGACCGCCACGCGGAGCTGGCCCTCGCGCGCGATCTGCCGCTCGTCCTCCACCTGCGCGACACCTATCCGCTGGCGGTGGAAGCCCTGGAGCCGTACCGCGCGTCGGGTCTGCGCGGCGTCGTCCACTGCTTCGCCGGCGAGGCCGACGAGGCGGACCCGTTCATCGAGTGGGGGTGGCCGATCTCCTACTCCGGCATCCTCACCTACCCACAAGCCGACAACGTCCGCGCGGCAGCGCGGCGCACGCCGCTTCCCCAGTGCCTCGTCGAGACCGACGCGCCGTGGCTGACGCCCCGCGGCCACGGCAAGGTCGACAACGAGCCGGCCTTTGTCGTCACCACCGCCCGCCGGCTGGCGGCGGTCAAGGAGCTGCCCTTCGCGACCGTCGCCGCGGCGACGACGGACAACGCCCGCGCCGCGTTCGGGCTCTAGCGGTCTTCGACGGCCGCTTCCAGCCGCCGGTCGTCCGCCGCCTCGCGGCGCGCGATGGTGGCGAGCCACACGAGCCCCGTCACGATCTGCAGGACGGCGAAGGCGGTGATCCCCTGGCGCAGGGTGAGGGTCGAGCTCTCGAGCAGCAGGCTGGCGGCGATGATGGCGGCGGAGTCGACGAGGGTGAGGGTCAGCCACTCGGTGGCGAACACCCGGCCGCGGAAGCGATCTACCGTGCGCTCCTGCAGCAGCACGGTGGAGGCGACCCAGTTGGCGCCGCTCGTGGCGTGCGCCAGGGTGACGAGCGGGCAGAGGATCCACAGGGCGCTGAGCCGGGCGACGAAGCAGTAGGCGACGCCGGTGAACACGATCCCCAGGCCGATGAGCCGCGGCCAGTACCGCCGGGGGGGCGCCGTCGCCCGCATGACGATCGGCCCCAGCCCGGTGCCGAGACCGCGCGCGGCGTAGAGCCAGCCGATGCCGAGCGACGGGGTCGCCGGCAGGAGGCGCTGGCCGAAGAGCGCCAGCATGTAGACGAGCCCGCCGCCGCCGATCGCCCAGGCCGTCTTGGTCAGCGCGATGCGGCCGATCCGCGGCTCGCGCCACATGTGGGTCCAGCCCTGGACGACCTGCCGCGCGGCGACGCGGACGAGCGAGCCCGCGGGCGGCTCCTCGGTGGTCTGGGGGATGACCGTCCGCCAGATGAAGAAGGCCGAGGTGAGATAGGTGGCGCTGTCGATGACGAAGACGGCGTGGGTGCCGATCCAATCGGTGACGAAGCCGCCGAGCGCCGCGCCCAGCGCCAGCAGCACCGACCAGGTCGCCGCGGACAGCGCGTTGGCGGTCAGCAGCTCGCGCGGCGTCGTGACGTTGGGAATCGAGGCCGCGCGGGCCGGGATGAAGGCCGCCGAGAAGATCATCTGCAGGGCCCCGAGGACGTAGATCCACACGACGTCCGCGGGCTCGCGCACGAAGAGCAGGCCGAGGACGACGAGCGCCCGCGCCAGGTCGGCGGCGATCATGAGTCTTCGACGGTTGAACCGGTCGGCGACGAGCCCCGCCAGCGGCGACGCCAGGGCGAACGGCAGCGACTTGGTGATGAAGACGAGCCCGAGCGCCAGCGGCGATCCGGTGAGCCGCTCGACCAGGGTGTAGATGGCGATGACGTTGAACCAGTCGCCGAGATTCGAGGCGATGTCGGCGAACCAGAGACGCCGGAAGTGGACGTTGGTGCGGACGAGCTCGACGTAGCCGGAGCGGCTCGCGGGCTCGAGCTCGGTCGGGGCGGCGAGGCTCACGGCGGGCGTGGATGGCGGTGGCAGGGACGCCGCTCCCGCGACTCCGGGCCGGCGCGACGGCCTAGTGTAGCGGAGGCGGCCGGCGCCGCCGCGGTCGGTCTCGTGGTAGGTTTCCACCCGCAATGACGCGCGCCTGCCGCAGGTTCTCCCGGACCCTGGCCCTCGCCCTCCTGGGGGCCGCCCTGGCGGCTTCGTCCGCCCCGGCGGCGGAGGTCTACGCCGCCCCGGACGCGGTCCGGCCGCTCCTCGTCGGCAGCGAGGTCCCGTCGGCGGCCGTCCAGCGCCTCGACGGCTCGGAGGTCGACCTGCGCGACGTCGTGGGCAAGAAGAAGGCCGTGGTGATCTTCTACCGCGGCGGCTGGTGACCGTACTGCTCGAAGCAGCTGGGCCAGCTGCAAGCGATCGAATCGGACCTCCGCGAGCTCGGCTTCGAGCTCCTGGCCGTGAGCCCCGACCGGCCTGAGGAGCTGGCCGCCGCGGCCCAGAAGCAAGAGCTCGGCTACGCGCTCCTCTCCGATCGCAGCATGGCGGCGTCGCAGGCGATGGGCATCGCGTACGCCGTCGACGCGGCGACGGCGAAGACCTACGCCAGATACGGCATCGCGCTCGCAACCCCGCCCGGCGCCGCCGGCCCGCAGCTGCCGGTGCCCGCCGTCTTCCTCTACCGCGACGGCCGGATGACCTTCCAGTACGTCAACCCCGACTACCAGGTCCGCCTGGACGGCGACACCCTGCTGGCCGCGGCGCGGGCGGCGGCGAAGTAGCGCTCCCGCGGCGGTGACCGGTCGCCGGCCGGGTGCAACCCTCGGCCCGGACCCGCGGAGCTCGGCCAGGAGCCCATGACGGAGAACCTCTGCAGGCTGGTGCTGACGGTGTCGGCGATCCCGCCGGTCGGCCTGCACCGGCAGGGCGCCCGGCGCGGGGCGCCACGGCCGGGGTGACGATCGCCGCGAGTTCACAGATACGCAGCGCCCAGGTATGCTTGTCTGCATGAGAACGACGCTCAACCTCGCCGACGACGTCACCCGAGCCGTCAAACAGGAGGCCGCCACGACCGGGCGGACGATGACCGAGGTCATCGAGACGGCGCTGCGGGACGCGCTGCTGCGCAAGGCCCCTCCGCCCACGCCCTTCGAGCTGCGCCTGCCGACCGTCGGTGGAACGCCACGGCCGGGGGTGGATCTGACCGACCGCGATGCCCTCTACGAGCTCATGGAGGGGCGGTCCTGATCGCCGTCGACACCAACGTCCTCGTCTACGCCCACCGCCGCGAGCCGACCCTCCACGACGCGGCCCTGTCGCGCCTGACGGCCCTGGCCGAGGGCCGGGAGCCGTGGGCGCTGCCGATCTTCTGCGCCGGCGAGTTCGTGCGGGTGGTCACCCATCCGCGCCTCTTCGATCCACCTTCCACCCTGGACGAAGCGCTCGCGGTGCTGGCGCGCCTCGCCGCGAGTCCTACGTTGCGCCTGCTCCACCCGGGCCCCCGCTTTCTCGGCCTGTTCGAGGAGTGCCTGCGCGAGGCCGACGCCCGGGGCAACCTGGCGTTCGACGCCCAGATCGCGGCCGTCTGTCTCGAGCACGGCGCGCGCGATCTGCTCACCCTGGATCGCGACTTCCTGCGGTTCCGCAAGCTGCGGATCGCCGCTCTGGAAGGCTGAGCGCAGTCCAGAGAAATGAAGTTCGTTCTGAAGCTCGTCCTCGCCGCCCTCGGTCTGCTCGCCGTGGTCTGGCTCGTCGTCTCCTGGTTCGAGGCCGGGAAGGAGATCCGGGTCCTCTGCTCCGGGGTTCACTCCGGAATGGAGCGCGAGCACGTCCTCCACACGCTCGAGACCGGCGCGTACCTGCGATACCGCGGCGAGGCCGGCCCCGACGACCCGATCTCGGTCGATAGCCTCTACAACCTGCGTTCGACACGCTGCGTGATCGAGCTCGAGGACGGCCGCGTGGTCTCGGCGACCCTCGAGTAGCCGCGCCCGACCCGCCGTCGAAGCTTCCATGGACTTCCACCGGGATAGGGAATGGGACTATTGAAGTGAGGCGGCTCCGTCGCCCTTCCCGCGGTTCATAATGGGTGCCGTCACGCGTCGTCGCCGGCAGCATTCACCGAGCGCATCGCCCGAGGAGCCTGATGAGAGCTATCGTCCAAGACCGTTACGGCCCGCCGGCGGAGGTCCTGCGGCTCCGCGAGATCGAGACGCCGGCGGTCGGTGACGGCGAGGTGCTGGTCCGCGTGCGGGCGTCTTGCGTGCATCCGGACGTGTGGCACGAGGTGACGGGCCGGCCGTGGGTGCTGCGACTGATGGGTGGCGGCTTCTCGAGACCGAAGAACCCGGTGCCCGGCACCGACGTGGCCGGCGTGGTCGAGGCTGTCGGCAAGGGCGTGACCGAGTTCGGGCCCGGCGACGCGGTCTTCGGCGAGACCTACGCCGAGCTCGTGTGGCGCAACGGCGGCGCCTTCGCCGAGTACGTCTCGGTTCCCGAGGACACGCTGGCTCGCAAGCCGGCGGCGGTCTCCTTCGAGGCGGCGGCGGCGGTTCCGGCGGCGGGGTTCATCGCCCTCGTCAACCTGCGCGGCAGCGCCCGGCTCGAGGCCGGCAAGAGCGTGCTCGTCAACGGGGCGGGCGGTGGGGTGGGCTCGACCGCCGTGCAGCTCGCCAAGGCCTATGGCGCTCGGGTCACGGGGGTCGATCACGGCGCCAAGCTCGAGATGATCCGCTCCCTGGGCGCGGACCACGTCATCGACTACACCCGGGAGGACTTCACCCGCCGGGGCGAGCGCTACGACCTGATCCTCGACGTCGCCTCGAACCTCTCGCTCCGAGCCTGCCGAAGCTCCCTCACTCCCGAGGGCGTCTATCTCGTCATCGGTCACGATCACTTCGGCCAGGCGAAGGGCCGGGTGCTGGGCAGCGTCCCCCGCATGCTGGGCCTGCTTGCGCTGTCACGCTTCGTCCGCCATCTGCCGACCTCGCAGGGCGAGCCGGCTCCGACCAAGAAAGCGGCCATGGAGCTCCTGGCGGAGCTGCTCGCTGCGGGCAAGCTCACCCCCGTCATCGACCGGACCTATCCGCTCGACCAGGTCCCCGAGGCCATGCTCTATCTCGAGAGCGGGCACGCCTGCGGCCGGATCCTCGTGGTGCCCTGACCTGACCCGAAGAAGAGAGCAAGCCGTGATCATCGGAGCCCACTCCGTCATCTTCAGCACGGATCCGGAGGCCGACCGCGCCTTTCTGCGCGACGTCCTCGAGCTGCCCAACGTCGACGTCGGCGAGGGATGGTTGATCTTCGGACTGCCTCCGGCGGAAGTCGCCGTCCATCCGTCCGAGAAGAACGACGTCCACGAGCTCTACCTCATGTGCGATGACGTCGCGGCGCTGGTCGCAGAGATGAGCCAGCGTGGCGTCGCCTGCGCTCCGGTGAAGGACCTGGGCTGGGGGCTCCTGACCCGGGTGACGCTGCCGGGCGGCGGCGCCCTCGGCATCTACCAGCCGCGCCATGCGCGGCCCGAGGCTATGAACGCCGGCGAAGCGACGGGATGAAGGTGCTCTTCGACCAGGGTACCCCCGTTCCTCTCAGGCGTCGAAGGAGACCTCTGACGCCTCGACGCAGGCCCCTCCGGCAGCCGGTCATGGCTCGGGCGTGGCCGCCCTGGGTCGCTGGCCCCTTGGCCGCTTCGTGCCGTTTCTGAAGGCCGGCCTCCTGCACTGGAGCGAAGACGGCGAGTTCGTCACGCTCGTCGGAGCCACGCCGCGCTCGGCCGACGGCACCGATCCTCTCCTTGGCGCCGGTCTCGAGATGGAGTTCCCCGCGGGTTACGCCCTCCGGGGCGGAATGGGAGCGCTACGAGCTCGACGGCGCCGCCAGCGACAGCGTGACCGCTGCGCTCGTGGTCCGATTCCGCCGCTGACAACCGGCCGCATCGGCCTCCCTTCCGGGAAGCTCAGGGGCTCCGCTCGAGACCTCTGGACCGGCCTCCGCCGCGGTCCCGTACTCGAACAAGTGGGCGCGCTCCTCCGGACCGATTCCCGTTCTTACCACCATCGCCACCACGGCGGCCAGCGCCCAGAGCCAGAGGCGCCGCTCCCGGGCGGTATTCCGCGGTTTGCCCATCACGTCGTGCGAGGAGCTTCTCGTTTGCGCACCCAGACGAGCCAGTAGACGAAGAGTGCCGTGCCGATCGGGACGACGATTGCCAGGGCAATGCTCGCGACGCGGGTCAGGAGGTGTGCGACCAGCCAGCGTCTCGACCGCGCGATGGCGGTCAACAGGCTCAAGGGTGACAGCAGCAGAGCCGCGACCTGGTCGATCCGGAGCACGGTGGCCCATAAGGTCTCGCTCTCGGCCACCAGCTCGCCGATCAGACCGATCTCGATCCACGCGACCATCCCGGCGAGCACGGCGAAGACGAAGAGGGCGACCGTGTAGCCCGCGCCGAAGGTAGTACCGACCGACTCAGTGGCTTTGCTCGACACGGCCTCGATCCCCGAGGAGCAACAGAAACCAGACCAGCAGCTCGAGGGCTGTCACCACAACCACGATCGCCCAGCCCACATCGCCCGGCTCCTTCCAGCCGATGACCAGCATGAGGTACCCGACTCCTACTCCCCCGGCCGCGAGGACGAGGGCAAGAAAACGCATCCGCCGCTGAAGACCGTGGGACGGGCGGCCGACAATGGAGCGAAGTGCCTCCCACAGCACCTCTCGTTCGGCGCGGGGGGAACCCCGACGCAGGCGGCGCAGGGCGTGAAGCTCGAGAAGATCCCCTTCGATCTCCTCCCGGTGAGCGCGGTGGCAGGCGCAACGGACCAGTCGCAGCGCGAGACGGAGAGCGGGAGTCACGATCCAGCTCCGGCCACACTGGAGTCGAATCGACTCCAAAGGTGAGCGCGCGCATTCCGCAGGTGCTCGAGAGCCGCGAGACCTCGTCGAGTCGCTGCGTAGAAACGCTTGCGGCGACCACCGCGCACGGCGGTCGGCTCTCCGACCCACGACCGAACGAATCGCTTGCGCTCCATGCGGTCGAGCGCCGCATAGATGCCTCCGAGCGCCGTCGATCGTTCCGCGGCCTCTTCGAGACGCTCTTGGATGCGAACCGCGTAGGCTTCCTCGCCAAGCGTGCAAACGCACAGCAGGATCAGCTCCTCGAACTCTCCCAGACGCTCGCCCTTGGCCACGATGAAGCTCCGATGGCTATTTTCATGAATGTAGGAGAAATCGATCCCGATGTCAACCTGCACTCGTGTCCCCAACGGAGCCCGGCCGGCGACGGCAGCGGCCTGCCTGAGCGCCTTCAGGGCGAGCCGGAGGCGGGCGGGGTGGCGCTCCGTGGGGGGGCGCGGAGGGCAGGGCGGGCTATCCGTGGCTCGCGCTCAAAGCTGCCAGAGACCGTGGTGAATGCCGCCCTGGATGAAGATCGCGAAGGTGCCGTGGCCGGGGAGCTCCATCGGCGGGTGCGCGATCTCGGCGCCGCTCTCGACGGCGGCCGCGGCCGCCGCCTCGACGTCGTCGACCAGCAGGTAGGGCCGCACCACCGGCTCCTCGGCGTCGTGCATCGGGGCGCGAACGCCGAGCATCCCGCCGCCCGGCAGCGGTGCCGTGCGCGCGCCGCCGAGGCCGGCGTCGGCGTCCCCGAAGCTCACGCCGTGCAGCTGCGCGTAGGTGGCGCACGTCGCGTCGACGTCCTTCGTCACGATCTCGAGGTAGTGGATCTGCATGGCGGCTTCGCTTCCTCCACGACGTCTCTGGAACGGGGCTTGGGGCGTGAGCCTAGCACGCGATCTCACGAGCCAGCTCGCGGACCCGCGCGAAGTCCTGGTCCTCGCCGACGTCCGGCATCTCCAGCAGCACCCTCTTCGCATCCTCGGCCGGGCGCCTCAGGAGAGCCTCACGGAGAATCTCCCGGTGCTCCGCCTCGGCGGACCGACCATGGCTCCCGGCTCTCTCCTTCAGAGCTTCGACAACTTCCCTCTCGATGTCACGAACGATCAGCTGGGCCATGGCGCCTCCGACGTTGCTATCGATGCTGGCACAAGCGGAGAAAGGGGCCTGCGGGCCAGAAGGCCCAGGAACGAGGCGTCTCGAGAGGCGTGGATCTCACCCGATCTTGATGTGCCAGGGCTCGTGGCGCACGCCGAAGGGGTTGGCCTCGGGGTAGCGGATGTCGACGTAGCCGAGATCGACGAGGCGCTTGAACTCGTCGGTCTCGGCGAAGCGGTCGGTGAAGTTGTCGCTGCCGAGCCCGAGCTTGCCGATGTCGAAGTCGCCGACGGCGTGGAAGGAGTACCCGGGCGGGGCGAGCGAGCGGGCGGCCTGCGAGAGGTTGCCGCGGGTCTCCACGGCCTTGGCGAAGAAGAGCTGGTACTGCTTGGCGAGGCCGCGGACCCCCGAGGTGAGCAGCACCCGCTCCCCGAGGTCGCGGCGGATCCGCCGGTACTTCTCGAGCGAAGGACCGCGCAGCAGCCAGTGGCCGGTGCCGGCGATCCGCTCGAGATCGCGCTCGGGGAGATCGGACGAGAGGTCGGCGAGGGTCTTCTCGCCGAGGAAACCGTAGCGCCGGGCGTCGGCGGCGAAGAGCTCCTCCATGAGCTCGAGCTCGTCGGTCTCGAAGTCGCCGATCTCCGGGTAGCCGCGCGCGAACGCGACGATGTCCTCGAAGCCGAGGCGGTTGAAGTTGCCGTGCCCGACGGTGGTCTGGCAGCGCTCGAGGCGCGCCGCGGTGCGCACCAGCAGGTTCCAGCGATGGTCCTCGATCCAGACGTCGTCGTCGTAGGAGCGGTCGTAGTCCCGGGCCTTGGCCACGGCGCGCACGACGGCGAGCTCGTCCCCGCTGGCGGGGGGCGCGGCGACGGTGCCCTCGTCGCGGCGCGGCTCGACCGTGGGGCCGGCGGGAGGCGCGGGCTCCGGGGCCGTCTCGTAGCCCGGCCAGCCGCCGCGCAGCCACCCCCCGAGGGCCGCGGCGCCCGCGACCCGAGGGAGGATTCTCATGAACGTGCGACGATCCAAGGTCCTGCTCCGTGGCCGCTTCAGCCGGCCGTAAACGGCGATCGAGACAGAAGGTTTCGGGCTCTCGAGGCGCCCGATTATAGAGCAGCGGAACCGTCAGATGAGGAGACCGGCTACACAAGCCGTCATGAAGGCGGCCAGCGTTCCGCCGATCATCGCCCGCAGGCCCAGCCGCGCCAGATCGGAGCGGCGCTCGGGGGCGATGCCGCCGATGCCGCCGAGCTGGATGCCGATGGAGGAGAAGTTGGCGAAGCCGGCGAGCGCGTAGGTCAGGATCGTGAAGCTGCGCTCGCTGAATTCGGCCTGGCGGGTGGCGAGGTCGGCGAAGGCGACGAACTCGTTGAGCACGGTCTTGGTGCCGAGGATCTCGCCGGCGAGCCGGCATTCGCTCCACGGGATCCCCATGACGAAGGCGAGGGGCGCGAAGACGAGGCCGAGCGCCCGCTGCATGCTCCAGGCCTGCTCGCCCTCGAAGCCGAAAAAGTAGCTGCCGACCCAGCCGAAAAGCGCGTTGCCCATCGCCACCAGGGCGACGAAGGCGATGAGCATGCCGGCGATGTTCAGCGCCAGCTTCACCCCGTCCGAGGCCCCGGTCGCGGCCGCCTCGACGACGTTGATGCTCGTCTTTTCGACCTGGAGCTCGACCGTGCCCATCGTCTTCGAGTGCTCGGTCTCGGGCAGGGTGAGCTTGGCCATCAAGAGCGCCGCCGGCGCCGAGATCACCGAGGCGGTGATCAGGTGGCCGGCGTTGACCCCCATGGCGACGTAGGCGGCCAGCACGCCGCCGGCGATGGTGGCGAAGCCGCCCACCATCACGGCGTTGAGCTCCGACATCGTCATCTCGGAGACGTACGGGCGGATCACCAGCGGCGCCTCGGTCTGGCCCACGAAGATGTTGGCGGCCGCCGACAGGCTCTCGGCGCCCGAGGTGCCGAGCGTGCGCTGCATGATCCAGGCAAAAAACTGCACGATCTTCTGCATGAAGCCGACGTGGTAGAGGATCGACATCAACGACGAGAAGAAGATGACCGTGGGCAGGACGCCGAAGGCGAAGGAGCGCCACAGGGTGTACTGCGGCGGCAGCGGATCGTCGCCGGGGCGCGGGAAGACGTCGAACATGAACGCCGCGCCGCGGTCGACGTAGGACAGCAGCTGCTTGAAGAAGTCGCCCATCCAGATGAAGGTGACCTGGCCCGGGGTCGTCTTCAGGATGAGGAGCGCGAACGCGAACTGCAGCGCCAGGCCGCCGAGGAGGATGCGCCACGGCACCCGCCGTTTGTGGGTGCTCATCGCCCAGCCGATCGCGATCATCGTGACGAGTCCGACCAGGCTGATCATGCGTTCCACGGGCGCACCTCCGAAGGGCTGTTGGACGGCGGAAACCGGTCGACCATGGCGTCGAGAGCGGGTGGGCGGCATCTTAGCAGCGCGTTGGCTACAATCATCTCCGGCGCCGGCGCCGATCCGGGAGCCGCGCGGGCGCGTAGGAATCGGCAGCGGCGCCGAGAGATCGATGAGCCACAGGACCCCCAAGGAGCGGCGCGACCGCGAGCGCCGGGAGAAGCTCGCCGCCCACCGCGGCCTGGCGACCTGGGGCGAGCGTCTCGTGCCGCTGGGCTCCTTCCGGGCGGCGACGGAGCAGGCGGGGCGGGCGCTCTCGCCCGCGGCGCGCGCCGAAGCCGTGGCGAGCTACCTCGAGCTGCCCGCCGACCCGACCCCCGTCGAGGGCCCGTGGCGGCGGGTGGCGCTCTTCGGCGGCGTCTACAACAACCACTACGCGCTCGCCGCGCTCCTTGCCGACGCCGCGGCGCGCAGCGTCGACGCCGTCTACTGCCTGGGCGACCTCGGCGGCTTCGGCCCCCATCCGGAGAAGGTGTGGCCGCTGCTCGCGGCGGGCGGGGTGCGCGCCATCCAGGGCAACTACGAGCAGTCGCTGGCGAGCGGTCTTGCGGACTGCAACTGCGGCTACACCGATCCGCGCGACAACCACTTCGCGGACCTCTCCTATCGCTACACCGAGCGCCGCTGCTCGGCCGCCTTCAAGGAGTGGATGGGGGCGCTGCCGCCGCGCCGCCGCGTCCGCGTCGGCGGCCGCGAGCTGCTCCTCGTCCACGGCTCGCCGCGGCGGGTCAATGAGTTCCTGTTCGAGTCGACCTCGCCCGTGCCGTTTCTCGAGGTGATGCTCGACCGCGAGCGCTGCGACGGGCTCGCGTGCACCCACAGCGGCCTCCACTGGCACCGCCGGCTGCCGTCGGGGCGCGACGTCGTCAACGTCGGCGTCATCGGGCGGCCGGCCAACGACGGGCGCACGAACGTCTGGTACTGCGTGCTCGAGGCGGCGGACGGCGGGCTCGGCGTCGAGCTCGTGCCGCTGTCCTACGACCACGCGGCGCTGGCCGCCGAGATGCGCGCCGAGGAGCTGCCGGAGGAGTTCGTGACGACCGTGACGAGCGGCTGGTGGACGACCTGCCTCGAGATCCTGCCGGCCCGCGAGCGCGCGGCCTCGAGGTTTTGAGAGATCCGAGACGGGAGCGAGAGCGACGATGAGCGAAGGGCAGCTGGCGATCCTGGGGGCCGGTCCCACCGGCATCGAGGCGGCGCTCGCCGCCGCGGAGCGCGGCTGGCCGTTCACCCTCTACGAGGCCGGGGACGAGGTCGCGAGCCACATGCGCGACTGGGGGCACGTGCGGCTGTTCTCGCCCTGGAGCCTCGACGTCTCGCCGCGCATGCGGCGCGCCCTGGCAGCGGCCGGCCGCCGAGCGCCCGACGGCGAGACCTGTCCCACGGGCGCGGAGCTGCGCGCCGAGGTCTTCGTCCCCCTGGCCGCGAGCCCGGCCCTGGCGCCGCGCCTGCGGCTGGCCAGCGAGGTCTTGGCCGTCGGCCGCGCCGGGCTCCTGAAGCACGAGGCGATCGGCGCCCCGGAGCGCCGCGGCCGCCCCTTCCGGCTGCTCGTCCGCGACGCGGCCGGGCGGGAGTCGGTGGCCGCCGCCGGCGCGGTGCTCGACTGCACCGGCAGCTACAGCCGGCCCAACCGGCTGGGCGACGGCGGCATCCCGGCGCCGGGCGAGGAGCGGGCGGCCGGCCGCATCGTCCGCCGGATTCCCGATTTCGGGCGCGAGGCAGGGGAGTGGCGGGGCCGCAGGGTGCTGCTGGTCGGCGCCGGGCACTCGGCCCAGACCGCGGCGGTGGAGCTGGCGGCCCTGGCGTCCGGCGACGCCACGACGCGGGTCGTCTGGGCGCTGCGCGCCGCGAGCCCCGAATGGCACGTCGACCCCGCCGACCCGCTGCCGGAGCGCTCCCGGCTGACGGCCGCGGCGCGCGAGCTGGCCGGCGGGTCTAGCCCGGCGTTCGACGTGCGCCGGGGCGTCGTCGTCGACCGCTTCGACGAGGCCGGCGACGGGCTCGCCGTGACCCTGCGCGGCGCCGACGGCACGGCGAGCACGGTGACGGTCGACCGGGTTCTGGGGCTCACGGGCGCCGTCGGCGACCACGCGATGTACCGGCAGCTGCAGATCCACGAGTGCTACGCCACGAGCGGCCCGATGAAGCTCTCGGCGGCCCTGCTGGCAGCGGGCGGCGGCGGGGGGGACTGCCTGGCGCAGGAGAGCCACGGCGCCGAGACCCTGGTCAATCCGGAGCCCGACTTCTTCATCCTCGGAGCCAAGTCCTACGGCCGCAATTCCACCTTCCTCATGCGGGTCGGCTGGCAGCAGGTGGACGAGGCGTTCGCGCTCCTCGAAGCCGCGCAACGAGCGCGCGCCACCGCCGCTCCCGCCTGAGCGGCAGGCGGCACGGTGACGAAGCCCCACCCTGGAAGCCGGGGCGGCGGGCGGACCCCGGTGCTACGGTCTTGGATGGCCGAGCGACGTCTCGATCCGGAGGGCGCTCGGCGCCAACCGGAGGGCTCATGAGTCGGAGGTCGTGGATCTTGCTCGGCGTCGTGGCTACCGCGATGGGAGTGGCGGCCGGAGCGGTCATCAGCGCCCAGGGGGCTGCACGGGCGCGCGCTTGCGCGAGCTGCGCTCCGCCGCAGGGAACGCAGGAGCTGCCACGTATCGTCAGGGGCCCTATGGAGAGCACCCCTGTCGGCGAGGCCCTGGAGATCCTCTCCTTCGACGACGGCACCTGCGAGAGCGGGCTCGGCGCCGGAGTCACGGTGACCGACTTCGTCGAGTTCGACGTGCCGACGTGCTTCTTCGACATTCCCGACGTCGTCGCGTTGACGAGCCGGATGAACACCGGCACCGGGACCGCCTTCGCCTTCGGACAGGCCGGACCGGCCGCGCCGCCGGCCAACGGCGGGCTGTTCCTCCCCGTCCCGCCGCTGCCGCCTTTCGGAGCCTGTCCGGCGACGCAGCTGACCTCGCGGTCGGTTGGCCCGGTGGAGATCACCAGCACCACGAACTTCTACGCCGGGCTGCGCACTCCCAACGGCTTCGCGGGCCGCGACACCAACGGACCGCCGGCGGGGCGCATCTGGCTCGACTGCGCGGCTTGCGGCATGACCCAGTACACGCCGACGACCCTGACCAACCTCGGGCTCGGCGGCAACTGGATGATCCGCGTCGCCGTGAAGTGCCAGATGGTCCCCGTCGAGCTGATGGGCTTCGACGTCAGCTGAGCGTCGACCCCGGGTCCTGCGGCCGTAGCGCCACCTTCTCAAAGGGGTCGGCTGGCAGCAGGTGGACGAGGCGTTCGCCCTGCTGCCGGCAGGGCGCGAGGGGACCACCACAGCCTCCGCCTGACCGGGCGGCCGCGGGCGTCTCGCCCCGCGGGTTGACTTTGTCAGGGGATGCGTGCTTCTGGTATGCTGCCAGCTCGTAAGAAGTACAACCTCGACCGGGCAGTGGTCGGCATCGACAGGAGGGCTCATGAACCGGAAGTCGCTTATCATTCTCGGCATCGTCGCGGTCGCCATCGTAGTGGCAGCCGGAACCGTCATTCGCGCCCAGGACGCCGCGCAGGCGCGCGCCTGCGCCGGCTGCGAGCCGCCGCAGCAGACGCAGAACCTGCCGCGGGTCGAAAGGGGCCCCATGGACATCACCCCCGTCGGCGAGGCCCTGTCGGTCCTCTCCTTCGACGACGGCACCTGCGAGAGCGGCCTCGGCGCCGGCGTCACGGTGACCGACTACGTCGACTTCGACGTGCCGACGCAGTGCATCCAGTCGGGACTCGACGTCGTCCAGTTGACGAGCCGTATGAACACCGGCATCGGGACCGCCTTCGCCTTCGGGCAGGCCGGTCCGGCGGCGCCGCCCGCCAACGGCGGCCTGTTCATCCCCGTCCCGCCGCTGCCGGCCTTCGGAGCCTGTCCGGCGACGCAGCTGACCTCGCGGCCGGTCGGCCCCGGCGCCGCGGTCGTCACCGGCACCTCGAACTTCTACGCCGGGCTGCGCACCCCCACCGGCTTCGCGGGCCGCGACACCAACGGACCGCCGGCCGGGCGCATCTGGCTCGACTGCGCGCTCTGCGGCATGACCCAGTACACGCCGACGACCCTGACCAACCTCGGGCTGGGCGGCAACTGGATGATCCGCGTCACCGTCGAGGACGCGAACTGCGTCCCCGTCGAGCTGATGGGCTTCGACGTCAGCTAGCCTGACGCAGCAACCAGACGACTCTCGAGGCCGGGTGCCCCCTCCAGGGCACCCGGCTCCCTCTTTGCGAGTTCCGGGCAGGGCGCCAAGCGCCATGCCGTGGCGCTTGGCGCCCAGGCGATCGAAAGCGGACCAGGCAGCGACTCGGGGATGCGAGTCCCGGGAGGTCCCGGTGGCAGGAGCGGCGTCGACCGGCCGAGTGCCACGCCACCGGCGCCGGCGGACCCGCTAACTCTCGCCCGCGCTCGTGCCCTGTTCGAGCAGCGCTGCCGCTTGCTGCCCCAGGGGGCTGTCGGCTCCGGCGGCGTCGATCGTCTCCCGCAGCAGGCGCGCGGCGCGCTCGGTGTCTTCGTTCTCCCGGTAGAGGATCTCGGCCAGCAGCACCTTGGCGCCGAGATGCCGCGGCTCGAGCACGAGGACCTCTTCGCACTGCCGGCGGCTGAACTCGAGGTTGCCGGTCAGGCCGTAGAGCTGGGCGATGGCGAAGCGGACCTGGCTCGAGTAGGGGCGGCGCTCCTGCGCCTCCTGCAGCTGGAGCCGCGCCTCCTCCCAGCGCTCCTGCCGCACCAGCAGGTTGGCGAGCTTCAGGCGCACGTCGACGTCCGGGTCGAGCTCGAGGGCCGCCTCGTAGTGCTCGATCGCCGCGTCGACGTCGCCTTTCCCGGCGAGGGCCGTGGCGGCGAACGCCAGGGTCTCGCGGCGCGCCGAGCCCAGAGTCAGGGCCTCGGCGAAGGCCTGCGCCGCGGCCTCGTAGTCGCCGCGCTGCAGGTCGATGCGACCCATGAGGTCGGGACCCTCCGGCGAGTCGGGATCGAGCGCCCGGGCGGCCCGGACCGCCTTCTCGGCCTGGTCGTAGAGTCCGAGCGTGGCCGCCGCGCGGGCCACGGAGAGCTGCAGGCGGCTGTTCGTGGGGTCGATCTCGAGGCCGGCGCGGGCGACGGAGAGCGCTTCCTGGGAGCGCCTGGAGCGCAGGAGCTCGAAGGAGAAGTTGATGTAGGAGAGCGCCGTCGTCCGGGCCATGGGGTTGGGCATCGCCGCCAGCTCCGCGGGCGTCGGGAACTCGCGGGCCCGGCTGCTGGCCGAGCCGGTGCCGGTCAGGTAGCCGAGGGCGGCGAGCTTGCGCTGCGCCTCGGGGTCGGCGGCGGCCACGGCCGAGCGCCCGGGGTCGGCGGCCGCCAGGCGGCGCCACAGCCGGATGAGGCGCTCCTGCATCTGCGCCGCCTTGGCGGGGTTCCCCGCGACGAGGTTCGTGACCTCCTGCGGATCCCGGCGCAGGTCGTAGAGCTCCGGGGCCGGCCCCTCCACGTACTTCCACCCCTCGTCGATCAGGCCGCGCAGCGGCGCCCAGCCGAACTGGAACTTGGTGTAGTAGGACTCGATGAGCGCGGGCTCGCTCCACTCCCGATCCGGCTCGTCGAGCAGCGGCGCGAGGCTTCTGCCCTGCATCTCCCCCGGCGGGCTCATGCCGAGCAGGTCGAGCACCGTGGGCGCCACGTCGATGGTCCGCACCGTCGCCGGGACGCTCGTGCCCGGAGCTCCCCGGCCGGGGTGGGCCACCCAGAGCGGGACGTTCATCGTGGCGTCGTAGAGGAAGGCGGCGTGGGTCGGCTCGCCGTGCTGGCGCAGCGCCTCGCCGTGGTCCCCGACGACGACGACGAGCGTGCGCTCGAGCAGCCCGCGCTCCTCGAGCAGGGCGACGAGATCGCCGAAGCTCTCGTCCATGAAGGCGATCTCCGCGTCGTACGGCTCGGCGAACTGGCTGTCGTAGGGCGCCGCCGCGTCGTAGGGCTGGTGCGGATCGAAATAGTGGACCCAGAGAAAGAAGCGCCCGGAGCGGCGCTCTTCGAGCCAGCGCTCGACGGCGAGGTTGACCCGGTCCGACTTGCGCTCCAGAAACCCGAAGGCAAGGTCCGTCCGGGCGCGCTTCTCGGCCGCCGTCCAGTCCGCCTCGTAGTCGTCGTCGTAGAGCTCGAAGCCCTGGTCGAGGTTGACCTGCGAGTCCAGCGGATAGGCCGCGAGGAAGGCGGCGGTCGCGAAGCCCGCGCCGCCCAGGATCTCGGCCAGGGTCGTGACCCTGTCGTCGAGCCGGTAGTAGTCGTTGTCGTGGACGCCGTGGAAGACCGGGTAGGTCCCCGTCATGATGCTGCTGTGGGAGGGGAAGGTGATCGGCGCCGCGGTGATCGCGTGCTCGAAGCGGACCGCCCGCTCGGCGCTGAAGCGGTCGAAGTGGGGCGTTCGCGCGACGGTCGAGCCGGCGACGCCGAAGCGGTCCGCCCGCGTCGTGTCGAGCGTCAGGATGAGGACGTTCAGGTCGCCGCCGCGGCGTTCGCAGCCGAGCGCGGCCAGCGCCAGAAGCGCCAGGACGGACAGCGAGCGGCGGCGCGGCGGGACCACTAGAGACGATCCTGGAAGATGGTCGCCTCGATCTCTTCCAGCACCTCGCGGCCGATCTGCCGCTGGAGGGTCTCGCTGCCGGTGGCGACGAAACGCTCGGCGACCTCGTCGCGGACCTCCGCGAACGTCCGGTCGCCCGAGCCGCGAATCTCCTCGGGACGCACCAGCATGTAGCCCCGCCGCTCGTAGAGCATCCGGTTCTCGTCGTAGCTCTCGACGAGGATCGGATCGCTGATCTGGCCCAGCGGCAGGTCGAGGACCGCCCGCGAGGCGCGGGGGCCGGACCAGTCGCCGATGGCGCCGGGACGGATCCAGCCCGTGTCGCCCCCCCGCGCCGCCGACAGGTCGTCCGACAGCCTGGCGGCCTCGGCGGCGAAGTCGAGCTCGCCGGCCCGCACCCCGCGGGCCACCCGATCGAGCTCCTCGTAGAGCGCGAACCACCCCGGTCCCTCTTCGTCGAAGAGCCGCAGCAGCATCCGCACCCGCAGCAGATTCCGCGAGCGGAAACGCTCGCGGTTCTCCTCGTAGTAGGCCTCGAGCGCCGCGTCGTCGAGGGCTTCGAGGAAGGCGCGGCGGCGGCCGCGATAGGCCAGCTCGACCTGCGCCGTGCGCTCCATCTCCTGCCGCTCGGCCGCGAGCTCGGCGTCGAGGTCCAGCCGCTCGGCCTCCCAGAGGTAGAGCTGCCAGGCGGCGAGCTGCCGCAGGTGCTCGGCCAGCGGGACGGACCGCTGATCGACGAAGGGCATGGCGAGCACCCGCTCGAGGAGCTCGCCGCGGGTGAGCCGGAAGTCGCCGAGGGCGAAGAGCACCGCGTCGTCGCCGCCGTCGAGATCCTGGGGGCTCCAGTCGGCGCCGGAGGCCGCGACGAGCTCTTCGAAGTACTCGTCGAGGGTCGCCTCGGTCTTCTCCCGCTCGAAGCGGCGCCGGAGCCTGGTGCGCGCCTCCGCGAACTCCATGTGGAACGGGGCGAGGCGGTTGTCCACCCGGAAGATGTGGAAGCCCACGGGGGTGCTCACCACGTCGCTGATCTCGCCCTCCTCGAGGGCCCACACGATCTTGTCGGCGGCGGGTCCCAGCGCGCCTGGGTCGAGCCGCCCGATGAGCCCCTCGAGCGGCGCCGTCTCGGAGTCGGACTGGTTGCGGGCGAGCTCGATGAAGCTCGCCCCCGCCATGAGCTGGCGGTGCAGGTCGTCGATGGCGCTGCGCGCCGCCGCCCGCTCCTCCGGCGACGCGTCGCGGGTCGTGCGCTTGAAGATGTGGCGCAGGCGGATCTGCGGGCCGTGACCGAACTCCTCGGGGTGGGCGTCGTAGAACTCGCGTAGCTCCTCGTCGGTGACGGCGACCTTGGCGGCGATCCGCCGCTCGCGGACCCGGTCGACGAGCACCGGCTGCCACAGGGCGTCGAAATAGAGCCGCCCCTCGTCGGTGGCCAGCAGCTCGGCCTCCGCCGCCTCCGCGGCGAGCCGCCGGGCGACGAGCATCTCCTCGAGGAGCTCGCGCCGCCAGTCGGCCGGCTTCTGGTCCTCGGCGGGCCTGCGGCGGGCCGGGGGCAGCGACAGGATGTAGCTGTCGAGCTCGGCGGCCGTGACGTCGCCGTCGACCGTGCGGGCAAGCACGCCGTCCGGTGCGGGCTCGGCGCCGCAGGCGAGCAGACAGGCTCCACCGAGGAGCACGAGAACGGCTCGGGGCCGCAGGACCTGGCGCCAGTCGACCATACAGGGCGCAGAGGTTACCGCCCGGAAGCTCCCGCGTCTACCGGGCCTCGGGAGGGTCGCCGCCCCCGAGGCGGCGGGCGACTTCCGCCGCCCAGGGGCCCCGGCCGGCCGTGACCTCCGGGTCCGCCAGCAACCGCCGCGCCGCCGCGTCGATCGCCGGCGAGCGCTGCGGCGCGGGCATTCGCGAGAGGTCGGACAGGGCGGCGAGGGTCCCCGCCGGCAGATCGGCCTGCCGCGCCGCGATCGCGTAGAGCAGCAGCGCCTGGGCCGTCTGCTCGTGGGCGAGGAGCGCGTCGAGCAGCGCCAGGGCCTGCCGCTGCTCCGCCGCGCGACCCGAGCGAGCCCGCCATTGAGCCCGCAGGAGCAGGCTCTCCCAGAAGGCGGGCGAGCTCGGTTCGAGCGCGGCCAGGGCGTCGTCGAGCGCCGCGAGCCGGCCCCAGTCGGCGAGCGCCGCGGCCCGCCAGCCGGCGACGAGGAGGCTCTCCGCGGGCGTCAGGTCCCGCAGAGCCGCGGGCGGCGGGGAGCCGCGCGCGATCGATCCCCGGGCCGCCTCGAGGCTCGCGGCCCGCGCGACCTCGTCGCCGGGAGCGATCTCGAGCACGCTCGAGAGCAGCCGCGGCCTGGCCTCCCGGGCGGCGGCGGCCGGCAGCCAGGTCAGCAGCAGCTGGCGCCACGCGGAATCGGGCTCGGCGAGCGCAACCCGCTCCACGCGCTCCGGCGCGAGGAAGCGCTGCACGAGGGCCAGCCGGCTCAGGGCGCCGACGTCCGCCGCCAGCGGGTCGTGGAGCGCGAAGACCTCGCGTCCCCGCGAGCGGCCGAGACCGCGGCCGAGGACCCTCGGAGCCCCGCTGGCGAGCAGATTGCGATCGTCCGTCACCGGCTCGGCGCCTTGCGCCGCGGCCCGCACGCCCGCCGAGCTCAGGACCCAGTGCGCGGCGACGTCCTCCAACCGTCCGATGCCGAGGGCCGTCAGCTCGGCGCGCAGGGGCGCGGCCAGCCGGAGGTCCAGCGGCTCCGCGGAGGCGAGCAGGACGATCGCCCCTCCGGGCGGCGGCCCGTAGACCTCGACGTACGGGAAGACCTCGGCCAGCGTGGCCAGCACGGAGCGCAGCAGCGGCGCGTCGACGAACGGCAGTCCGAGCCACTGGGCCAGGACGCCGCCCGGTCGCAGGCGCGAGCGAACCGCGGTGAAGAACTCGCGGGTGTAGAGATTGGCCGCGCCGGCGGTCCAGGGATGGGACGGCTGCGAGATGACGACGTCGAAGCGCCGGC
The DNA here is from genome assembly GCA_029862975.1 of Acidobacteriota bacterium. Lineage (GTDB taxonomy): Bacteria > Acidobacteriota > Thermoanaerobaculia > Multivoradales > JAHEKO01 > CALZKB01. Next base: position 2,706 of record JAOTWP010000036.1, on the reverse strand, counting down.
GGGTGCGGTTCAAGACGTCGCGGGCGTCGTTGACCACGAGCTCGACCCGGGGGTCGGCGAGCGGGTCCTGGCGGCGCCCGGCGGCCACGCTGCGATTGGCCTCGACGACCTGGCGCTCGATCTCGACGACGGCGACGCGCGCGACCGTCCGCGGCACGGACTCGGCCGTGGTCCCGGCCCCGAGCCCGATGACCAGCGCGTCTGTCGCTTCCGGACGCGCCATGAAGGGGAGCATCCCCAGCCAGCGCGTGACCGCGGAGCGGCTGGGGGAGACGCCGCGGGGCTGGATCGACCCCTCGGCCAGGCCGTTGGTGCGCAGGCTCCATTCGCCCTCCTGCTCGGTCAGCACGACCGACGAGCTCGTGCCGAGCGCGGCGAAGACGACGCCGCGGGGATCCGAGCCGCCGGTCAGCGGGCTGAACGTGAGGACGCCGAGCGCCGCGGGCAGGGGCACGAAGAGCAGCCCGAGCGCCAGGACTCCGGCGCAGGGCAGCAGCAGGCGGCGGCTTGGCGTCGCCCACGCGGCGAGCGCCGCGGCGAGCAGGCTGAGGCCGATGAGGAGCTCCTGCGAGCCGCCGAACCCGAGGCGCGGGAAGACGAGGAGGGCGAGCACGATGCCGCCCGCGAGGTTGCCCAGCGCCGTCAGCTGGTAGGCGCGCGCCACCGTGGGCGCGGCGTCGCCGGCGCTGCGCGTCCGCGCCCCGATGGCAAAGAGGAAGGCGGCGCCGGAGCCGGCGGCGATGGGCAGGAGGGTCAGCGCGGCGATGGTGGCGCCGCGCAGCAGGCGGTCCGCGAACGCGAGAATCGCCGGCTGCCCGCCGCCGGCCCAGGCGTCGAGCGCCGCGAAGGCGGCCCACGACCAGGCGGCGACGGCGAGCTGCGCCACCGCGAAGCCGGTGGCGTTGCGCGACGGCCGCGAGCCGACGGTACCCGCGATCGCCGAGCCGACGGCGAGGCCCAGCAGATAGGCCGCGAGCAGGATCGAGAGCGCGTAGAGGCCGCTGCCGACGAAGTGGATGAGCAGCCGGGTCCAGAGGATCTGGGTGGCCAGGGATACCGTCCCCGCGAGGATGACGACGGGGACGAACGGAAACGCCTCGCCGCCCGCCGGCTGCCCGCTGGGGGGCGGCGGCTCGGGGGCGGCTCGGCGGTGGAGGGTGAGCGCCAGCCCGGCCGCCGCCAGGCTCAGAGCCGCGCCGAGCCAGGTCGAAGCCCGGATCCCCACGGCGGGGAGGACGACGAGGCCGGCTGCGAGGCTGCCCGTCACCGCGCCGAGGACGTTCGCGCTGTAGAGCCACGCCGTGGTCCTGGCGGCCCGCCGGTCGTCGAGGACGAGCCCACGAATCGCGTAGGGGAAGGAAGCGCCGAGGCACAGCGTCGGCACCGCGAGCAGCACGGTGGTGATCGCCAGCTGCCACAGCCAGCCGCCGCCGAGCGCCGCGCTCGGCAGCCCGTCCGTCGCCAGAGCGCGATAGAAGAGCTCCTGGCACCAGGAGAGCCCCCACGGCACCGCGAGCGCCGAGAGCGCGATGGCTCCCTCGAGGAGGGCGTAGGTCACCAGGGGCCGCCGGCTCGACCGGCAGCGCCGCAGCGCCAGGGCCGCCCCGGCTCCCAGCCCCGCGAGGTAGATGCCGAGCACCGAAGCGGTGGCGATCTCGCTGCTGCCGAAGACGACCGCGAACTGGTGCGACCAGACGAGCTCGTAGAAGAGCGCCGCGGCGCCCGAGAGCAGGAGGCAGAGCGCCCCGACCACGACGCGACCGCGACCCTCGATCGCCCGCTCCTCCGCGGCTTCCCTGGGTCCTCGAGCGGGGTGGCCGGCGGTGGGCACGGCGGGAGCTTAGCAGCCGCCCGCCACGCCGCGCCCGGCCTCTCAGCGCACGATCGCCGCCCGCAGCGCGTCGAAGGCGCCGGCGTCGGCCGACTCTTCGAGCAGCAGCACCTCGACCTCCTTGCCCTTCCCGAGAACGACCACGCCGGCCGGGTCGGGCAGCGCGCTCGGGTAGCCGAACTGGGCTTCGAGAGAGGCGCGCTCGGTCGCCGGCAGCGCGCCCTTGTAGAGGCCGAGAGCGACGTGCTCGCCGCGGTGGTTGGCGAGGTGCACGACGTCGACGGCCCATTCGGGGCCCGCGCGGCGCCCGAAGCCCAGCGGGCAGAGCTCGAAGAAGGGGAACTCGAGGCCGGTCGCGCCGCGCGGCCGCTCGGTGCCGAGCGCGTAGCGCAGCTCCACGTCGTCGACGAGGATCTCGACCAGGAGCGGCACCGACTCCGTGGCGAAGCGGTCGTACGCGCCGTCGCGCAGCAGGACGTCGGGCAGCACCGAGGGCGGGTCCCGGCGACGCAGCTGCTCGCACCAGCCGGCGATCGGCGCCGCGGCGGTCGGCCGGCCGACGGCCACGAGGAGGGCGGGCGCCTCGGCCATCTCCCCCGGGATCGGGCGCGCCCCTTCTTCCTGCCCGCTCGCCTCCGGCGCGGGCCGCCAGAGCTCCAGGTAGATCGTCTTCTCGGGTCCGGCTTCGGCGTCGAGCCCGCCGGCGACGGCGGCGAGCAGGGCGAAGGCGGCCGCGAAGCGGTAGCGGGTCATGTCGGACGTCCGCGGGCAGGGGAGCGGGGCGGCGGCGTCGTCCGCCGTCCGCAGCTCGAGCAACCCGGCCGCTTCGCTCAGGATTCCCCGCCCTGCTCCCCGCGCCGCCGCCCGGCGCCGGC
>JAOTWP010000035.1 GCA_029862975.1 Acidobacteriota bacterium | reverse complement strand
GTTTCAGGGGAGCTCGCAGTATTCGGGTGGTGTTTCAGATCGGTGTTTCAGATCGGGGGGATCTCGCAGTATTCGGGTGGTGTTTCAGATCGGGGGGATCTCGCAGTATTCGGGTGGTGTTTCAGATCGGGTTTCAGATCGGGTGTTTCAGATCGGGTGTTTCAGATCGGGGTGGTGGGGTGTTTCAGCACCCCAGCCTGGCTAGAAGTCGTAGGCGAATCCGACCGCGAGAATCACCGGATCCAGATCGAGGGACGGCGACCCGGCGGATTCGAAGGAGGCGTCGAGATAGGCCGCCCGAGCGTGGAGGGCCCACCGCCCCGAGCCGAGCGGCACGTCCACGCTGATCTGAGCTCCCCAGAGCAGCTCCCGGTCGAAGTCGCGCCTGGCGGCGCCTGGCAGCCCGTAGGCTGCGTCGTCGAGGCGTGAGATCCCGAGCAGCGGCCCGAGATAGACGTCGGCCCTGGCCTCCGGCCGGATGTGGAACGTCGGACCGACGGTGAGTGCGAGGAGCCCGAGCCGGTCCTCCGCCCTTCCGGCTCCGGTCCGCGCTTCGGAGTCCACGTCGGCGGCGACGAATCCGAGCTCGACGCCTAGGCGCGAGAACAGCCGCCTCTCGATGCCGAGGCCGAAGCCGATCCCGGAGCCCGCGGACAGCTCCACGCCTTCGCCGGCCGCGTCGCCCCCGGTCGGCTCCACGTGCGCCATGGCGCCGCGAACCGTCCAGCGACGGGGCTCGGCATCGAGGAGGATCTCCTCCAACAGAGGTGGTGGAGGTGGTGGTGGTGGCGGAGGAGGTGGCGGAGGTGGTGGCGGCGGCAGCGGCTCGTCGTCGTTGATGACCAGGCAGGTCTTGATCTCGCCCGGGGCGAGCGAAACGCGGCCCTCGGCGTCGCAGTCCCCGGAGAACGTGGGCCGGTAGCGAAACCCTCCCTTCACCACCGGTCGCTCCGTTACCTGCTGGACCCCGGGCGGCAGCTCCGTCCACCGCTCCAGGTTCAGCCTGACGCCGGCCGCCTCGAGGATGAAATCCTCCGGCCCCGCGCTTCCGCCATCGTCGTTGATCACCTGCTTGCTTACCCGCAGGCCCGCGGGGGCCGCCGGCTGCGAGACCACGAGACGAACCGCGTCGCCTCTCTCGAGCCGCTCGCCGGCAGCCGGTGTCTGCTCCAGAACGGTACCGGCCGGACCGTCCGCGGTGCGAAGCTCGACCGGTCCGAGTACCAGACCGCGAGAACGCAGGATCTCACCGGCCTCGGCGAGCGATCGGCCCGTCAGGTCAGGAACCTCCTTCGCTGGGATTGCAGCGGCGCTGGCGGGAAGCAGAAACGCCCGCAGACTGTCGTCGCTTTCCAGGAGAGTCTGCAGCCACGCGCTCTCCGGTTCGATCGCGAGGAGCGTTCGAGTCAGCTCTCGGGCGCGGCCGCGGTCTCCGGCCGCGATCGCCGCCTCGATCATCTGCTGCAACACGGCGAGCGCTTCCGACCGCAGCCGGGGCGAAGCCGGTTCGGCACCGACGAGCGCTCGCAACGCGTCGAGGCCTCGCTCGTCCGCCAGGACGCTCTCCCAGGCCTCGGACCTCAGTCGTTCCACCTCTTCCAGCCGCTCCCGGCCGCCCTCGACCCGGACCGCGTCGCCGAGCGCTCGGATCGCATCCTCGGATGCGCCCTCGCCGCTCAGTCGCTTCGAGAGAAGGTAGTAATCCGAGGGCGTGAGTTCCGGTGGCTCCGGTGACGGGACTGACTCTGGGCCCGAGACGTCTTCACCCGCAGCCAGCTCTCCTTCCGAGCCCGGCCTTTCCATGAGACCTCCCGGCCAGAAGAGCAGCGCCACCATCACGAGCGCTGCCAACCCGAGGCCGAGCGCGAGCCACCTGCCGGACCTTGCCGGGGGGGCCTCGACCGGCTGGGGTGCGGGCTTCGAAGGCGGCGGCCCGGGCGCGCCCGGTGGCGGCCCCGGGGGCGGCTCCGCTGGCGGGGGCGGTGGCTCTGCTGGCGGGACCACCGGACCCCTGGCCGCGGCCGGTGGGGCGAACAGGCGCCCGTCGGGGGCCTGCATGTAGAGCGCCGGCGCTCCCCACTCGACCTCGAAGCCACGGCTGTAGAGATAGGCCCGGGCCGCGGTGAGCGCCGCGTCCACCGGTGCGAACGCCGCCAAGTCGCGATAGAACTTCTGCGCTAGCAGGACCGCCGCCTCGTCCCGAATCGGGAACTGCATGGCGACGACCGCCGGGACACCCCGCCGGATCAAGGTCTGAGCCAGGCCGCCGAACGGATCGACGGGCGACGCGGTGGCCCCGAGGCAGCTGTTGAGGAAGACGAGGCGTAGGTTCTGGAGGTGGTTCCTCAGCAAGACCGCCAGCCGCCGTCCGCTCAGACCGGCGCTGGCCCCGGGCCGGTCGTCGCTCTCGAAGTAGAGCACCCCCTCTTCGCCTTCGAATCCCCCGTGCCCGATGAAGTGCACGATGTGCGGCGCGTGGTCCACCAGCGCCCTGTCCAGCCGGTCCAGCGTCACGTGCTCGAGCCGCACCGGCGTGACCCAGCGCTCGCGCTCCAGGTCTTCGAGCTCGCGGTCCAGCCGTGCGATCTCGTCGCCCATTCCCAGCTCCGGCCGGTCGCTGGGCGCCGCCAGGGCGATCAGCAGCCGCAGTGGTGGGCTGACCTCGAGCGTCGGGGTGGGCTGGGAGACCTCGAGCCAGCGGACAACGGGCGTCTGCACCTTCCAGAAGAGGAAGTCCTCCTCCTCCCGGTCGTAGACGAACTCCCACGGCAGCCGCGCCATCTCGGGAGCCGCGGTGGCATCGAGCAGGAAGCGGACGCCCTCGCCCTGCTGGGGCCGGACCTGCCGCAGGCCCTCTTCGAGCCTCGACCCGAGCTCGGATCCGAAGAGAGCCTCGTGCAGGCTTGCGCCGACGATCTCCACGCTCTTCGGCGAGGGCAGAAAAGCCTCCACGCCAGCGCGTACTTCACCTACCGAGATGCGGTCCTCCCACAGACGCCGCTCGAGGGCAGCCGGATCGATGCGCAGCGAGCCGGCCCCGCGCTGCGCCGCCGGCGTCTCGGTGATCTCCGCCGCAAACTCTCCCGCGGCGCCCGCCCTGAGCTCCAGCTTCAGCGGTCGGTAGCTCGGCGACCCGATGATCGGCGGCCCGGCGCCAGCCTCGACCGCCGCGGGCCGCGCCGGGTCCGTGCCCCTCAGCTTGCGCTCGATTCTCTCGACCGCCAGCGCCACCTCGGCCGCCAGGTTACCCTGCGGCTTGAGGAGGGTGACCGCCCGCAGCACCGCCGGCATCTCGCCCAAGGGGGTCTCTTCGAGAACAACCGGCAGGATGTGATCGACGAAGTTCTCCCAGCGCGCCGCGGCGATGCTCAATTCGGTCAGGGCATACCTGCCCGTGGCGACCGAGTCGGGCGTGATGAAGAAGATGAAGAGGTCGCAGGCGCGGATGGCGCGGCGGATCTGCTCGTTGTAGCTGTCGCCCGGCGGCAGGTCGCTCTCGTCGAAGAAGACCTCGTGGCCCTCCGCCCGAAGCGCGACTTCGACCTCGCGGACGGCGTCCCTTGTTGCCGAGGGGTAGGAGAGGAAGATCTCGAGAGGCACGGCCGGTTCTGTCCGCTGCTCCTGACTCCGTTGCCGACAGGCGAGAGCTGCACCACCATTCTACCGGGTTGGTTCCACGCGAATGTCGAAAGTCGCGTCGTCGATATAGGGGAAACGCGTTGGAGCGCCACCAACAGCGGTTCGAGACGGTGTTCGGGGGCTCGAATCGGCCGCGCCGAAATGAGTAGCCTGTCACCGCTTTTCCGGAGGATCTTCGGTGTCGGGCACGGTGCCACCGGTTGGAATCTCTACGACCAGGCCTGCATCCAGGCGCTCGCCGGTGATGCCGCCGGCGCCCTGGACGCCCTTCATCGCGCCCTTGAGACCGGTTGGGCGAACCATCGCATCTACGAAGACGACGACCTCGACTCGCTGCGCGCTGATCCCGCCTTCGATGCCATCCTCGAAGAGGTTCGCTCGAGACTGTGATCCGGTCTCGTCGGCCGCTCTCTCAGCGCCGGTCGGCGTACCACGCCATGAGTTGCCGTCGCGCCGTCTGTCGGGTCACGTCGCCAGCCATGATCTCGGCGAACGAGTACCCTTGCTGCTCGGCCAGGAACTCGACGATCAGCACCGCTTCGTAGTAGTCCCGCGCTCGGGCGTCGGTCAGTTCGTCCTGGAGGATCTCGATCCGCCGCGCCAGCGTAGCCCGGCTGTCCAGCCGCACCGCCGTCCGGTTCGCCGCGTACTCGGCGTAGCCCTCCGACTTCCAGCGCGGTATCCGCAAGTGCTCTCGGTATCCGATCCGCTCGCGCACGTAGTCGTGAATCAGCTCGTGGGCAACGCCGTGGGCGAGGCCGCCGTCGATAGCGGAGTGCGTGACGAGGCCTCGGTTGGCCGCCCGACGCTGCTCCAGGCGAGGCATGGACACGAACGAGTTGTTCAAGAGGCTCAGGTTGAACCCGGGCACGCTGGTGGGCACACGAGACAGCCGCGCAAAGACGTCGAACAGGTCCTGGCTGGGACAGATGAAGACCCGCAGGTGGACGTCCTCCCGGTAGACCTCGGCAGTCTGAACCCGACGCAGCACGTCCTCGACCAGCGCTTGCATCTCTGCCCGCGCCGCGCCCTTGTAGTAGAGGCTCAGGTTCTCCTTCCGTACCGAGCCGTCGAACCAGGGCGAGGGAAAGGCGAGGATGGAGACCTGGAGCGCGAACAGGAGCACGATCGCGAGCCCAACCCAGGCGAAGACCTTGAGGATTCTCCGCGCGATCCGATTCATCCGCTTCTCCCACCAGCTCCCAGCAGCGGGCGCTGGTGCCGAGAATACCTACGGCAGGGACGAAGAGAAGGTTGCCTGGACCCCTCATCCTCTTCGAGCGGAAAAGAGGGGAAAGAGGGACAGGAAAAGAGGGGAAAAGAGGTAGGGAAAAGAGGGACAGGTTCAACTCTAGGGAAAAGGGGGACAGGTTCAACTCGGGGAAAAGAGGGACAGGTTCAACTCTATGAGTCGTCTGTGGAAAAGAGGGACAGGTTCAACTCTATGAGGCGTCTGTGAGCTTGCTTTGTACCTGTCCCTCTTTTCCCCTTTTCTCTGTGCTTTGTACCTGTCCCTCTTTTCCCTCTTTTCCCCTCTTTTCCCTCTCTTCCACGAGGTTCAGCCGTGGGAGGCGCCGCCCTTGGGGGTGGTGACGGATTCGTAGGCGTGCGGTAGCCTGTTTCCGCCCCGACAAGGGCTCACCTGGGGAAACCCAGCGCCGCAAAGCCACGGGTCCTCGCGTCTTCGCGCGGGCTCTCTCGCCACGAAGATCCCCAAGACCGCCGGGCCGCCGAAGGGTTAGGGGGAATCCTCCCCCGAACGCTTTTCGTGGAGGAATGCCCAATGGAGATCGTGCGACTTTCGACAGCTCGGGCAGTAGGACTTGGCATGGCTCTCGTCCTCGTGGCGTTGCCCGCAACCAGTCAACCCCCTCCCGGCCCGGGAGACTGGGTCCAGGTGGGTGCGGATGGCCTGGGAGATGAGACCAACGGGTCGATCGACCCAGCCGTGGTCTACGACGGGTTGCTGTTCGTGGGCAGCGAGAACGAGACCAATGGCGCCAGAGTGTGGACCTACGACGGCTCGACGTGGACCCAGGTCGGTGACGACGGATTCGACGATCCGGACAACATCGCCGCCGTGCCGGTGGCCGTCTATCAGGGCCTCCTATACGCCGGCACGCTCAATGTCGCCGACGGCGGCGAGGTCTGGGTCTATGACGGAACCGGCTGGTCTCAGGTCGTCGCCGGAGGCATCGACGACGCGAACAACGTGGCTTTGTATCCCTCGGTGGTCTTTGGCGGTCACCTGTACGCGGGGACGATCAACGACTATACGGGGGCCGAGGTGTGGCGCTACGACGGGACGCAGTGGAGGCAGGTCAACGAGGACGGATTCGGCTACCCCGCGACGAACGACCTGGCGCTCGGCTTCGCGGTGTTCGAAGACCGGCTTTATACGAGCACCGACAACGAGGTCCTCGGAACCCAGGTGTGGAGGTACGAAGAGAACACGACCTGGACCCAGGTCAACGTCAACGGCTTCGGCACGCCGGACAACGAGATCGCCTACCAGCCGGTCGTCTACCGGGGCGCGCTCTACGTGGCCACGATCAACGAAGCGACCGGCATGGAGGTCTGGTCCTACGACGGCTCGAGCTGGGTCCGGGTGGTCGACGGCGGCTTCGGCAACCCCGACAACACGGGCGGCTACGGCCTGATGGCGCACGACGGCTACCTTTACACCTCCACGCGCAACGAGGTGAGCGGCACCCAGATCTGGCGTTACGACGGTTCAGAATGGACCCAGCTCAACTTCGACGGCTTCGACCGTGACGCCGGCAATGAATACGCCAGCATGGTCCCCTTCCAGCGCGACCTCTATGCGGGTACCCAGAACCGCAGGACCGGCGGCGAGATCTGGCGTCTCACGCTTTGCCCCGACGACGACAAGGACTGCGTGCCCAACGACTCGGATATCTGCCCGGAGACGCAGATTCCGGAGGCCGTGCCGACCGTTCGGCTGGGGATGAACCGCTGGGCCCTGATCGACGACGACAGCGAGCTCGACACGCGGCTGCCGCCTGGAGAAGGTTCCGGCAGGAGCTTCTCAATCGTCCAGACCGGCGGCTGCAGCTGTGCCCAGATCATCCAGGCCTGCGGCTACGGCGAGGGTCACTCGAAGTTCGGCTGCTCCAACAGCGTGATGGACTGGTGGACGGGCCTCTACGACCGAAGCGGGCAGCCGCCGTTCCAGTGCCACGAGTGAAGCTGCCCCAAGGGAGCATGTCTAGATGCGACGGGGAACGACCCGTGCGAGAGCACTCGAGGCTCTGCGTCGCGATTGCGGCCGCTGCACCCGACGCGTAGACTGACGGCCGCGGCAGCCAACGCGGAGGCGCGGGCGGTTTCGTTCGCCGTTCGCCGCATCGAAGCGCCAGCCTTTCAGCGGCTGGCGTTTCCGTTTGTCGCGGCTTTCGTGCCTGCGGTCCTCCGCGGACCGCGCAGGAGCGGGTCGGTCGACGAGCTGCCCGACGACGTGCCGCTGTTCCTCGTGCGAGCGGGGAAGGACGAGATGCCCGAAGCGACCCCCAAGAGGCTCAAGGATCCGGGCTGGTGCGATACGGCGCGTAGCGGTAGTACTTCGGCCGTGGATCGAGCCGCACGTGGAGCCATGAGATGCCGCTTCCCGCGACCGAGATCCAGACCGGGCCCTTCTCCGGACGAAAATCGGTGACAGGCTACTCATTTCAAGCCAAAGGCCCCGAGCTCAGCCGCGAAGGAATGAGTAGCCTGTCACCGATTTTCGAGTAGCCTGTCACCGATTTTCGAATGAGTGGCCTGTCACCGATTTTCGACGCGCCTCCCGAGCGCCTCCTCGGTGGAGGCGACCCCCGACGCTCAGCGCGAGCGCGACCGCAAGAGCGCCGCCATCCTGCCAGAGCGTGGTGACGCCGTGCTTGCTCACGAGGGCGCAGGAAATGCGGGGACACGATACTCGTTAGCAATGCGGGGACAGGATACTCATCACGTGATTCGCAACTTGAGGAAATGAGTATCCTGTCACCGTGATTCCCGAGTTGGAGGCGTCCGTCTCAGGCCGCCAGCGCGGACCGTCGATAACCGACGGTCAACACACCGACGAGGAAGGCCGCGAACAGAGCGGTCGCCGCTGCCCTGGCCGTCGGAATGAGCCCCGTCCAGCCGGCGTGCAACGCCGCGACCCCCAGCAGCGCCACCACTAGAATCGTCGGCGGGACGATCCAGCGCCGCTCCAGCGGTCTCCGGTCCGCCATCACCAGAAGAACGGCCCACGAGAACGCGACGCTCGACATCAGCCCCATCGGGTACACGTAACCCGCCACGCCCATCCGCTCGGGCACGAGCACCAGGCCGGCAACGCCAAAATCGGCGATCGCCGCCAGCCAGTACCCGGCCCGTAGCCACAGGATCCCTTCCTTCATCACGGCGCCTCCTTGGGCGGAACACTCACCTTCGAAGCCCGTCCCGCCTTGCCCCTTAGCCTAAGCCATCGAGATCGTGGCGCTCGAGAATCTCGTGCGGTAGCTCCGTCGCAGTAGGTGACGCCTCGAGAGAGGCGGAAAGGGGAACTCATCAGACGTCCCGCCTGAAACTCACGCTCCCGCCGCCGCGTAGGGGGGAGTCGAAGGAGGAATCAGGCCATGCGCACCGCACTCACCAGAAGCAGCTGGCTCGCCATGACGCTGCTCATGCTCGCGACCGTCGTCTCCGCCGGCACAAAGGACAAGGAGCTCAGTGTTCGAATCGAGGGCGAAGACGGAGCCGACATCTCGTTCTCCATCTCGGGAGGATTCGTCGACGGCATCCTCGAGGGCCTCGCCGGGGCGGACGTCGACTGCGACGTCACCACCGACGACGACACCCGAGCGATGCTCAGACACCTCGACCGCCGGGGCGAGGGGGCCAAGTACCGCTTTCGGGACGACGAGGGCAAGCTGATCAAGGCGCGCCGACGCCACGGCCAGCTGGAGCTCGAGATCGCCAAGGGCGCGGAGAGAGACGCCCACGTGTCGCTCCCCTGGGCCGTAGCCGAGTGCATGCTGGGCCATCGCACCCAGCTCTCCCGCGACGCACGAGCCGAGCTCGAGCTCGAGGACGAAGGCTCGATTCGAATCCGCATCGAGTAGGCGACGACCTTCAGGAGAACGGGCGTGCCGCCTTCGTCACTCGCTCGGACGCCGTGCGAAGCCTGACGTCGGGTCCCCCTGCCGCGCCCCGGGGCACCCGTAGTGAAAAGAGTGAAAAGAGGGACAGCTTCAAATCGAGAGAAGAGGGAGTCCGGTGAAGGATTACTCATTCCTCCCCAAGAGCCCACCTCGGACGAGTGCTTCGTGTCCGCGCCGGCGGCTTGAGGCGGACACGTCCAACCTGGACCTTTTCGACGACCAGAAACAAGGAACGGCGCCTCACCGAGCTCCCGCCCCCTGCTCCTTCCCAAGTGGACACTGGGTTCGCAGGAGGCGTGCCGGGGTTCGTTGGCTCATGGAGGCCGGGGTCGGGACGCGGGTCGAGCTATGCTCGCGCCGGAGTGAGACCACGCCGACAGACCGCGCGTTTCGAGCGAGGCAGGGAGTTCCTGGTCGTCGCGGTCATGGTGCTCGCCTGCTGCGGCTGGCTCGGGTGCCGAAGGCCGCAGAGGAGCACCGCCGGCGTGGAGGTCTACCTGGATGGGCTGGAGGTCGCCGACGTCCGCGCGGTACGGATGTGCTGGATGAACTGCGAGGAGCCGTCGCCGATTGGCCCCGGCGAGTGGGGCGGCCTTCTGGCGGCGCTCGAGAAGATGAGGCCACGCTCCGAGCCGATGAGCGCCTTCGGCGGGTGGAGCTGGATCTGCCGGATCACCTTGGAGACCTCTTCGGGGGGCTTTCTCGACGTGGCCGTGCAGTCGGCTTTCCTCGGAGTCGAGCGCGGGACCTTCTCCACCGTCGCGGGCGGCGGTGGCGGCGAGGACTACAACATCTTCGACGGCGAGCCGGTGGCGGCCTGGTGTCGCGAGGCGTCTTCTCCCTGAGCCCCTCTCGGTCCGAGGTGCAGGTCGTCCGCCGGCACGCGCGGCCTGTCCGGCGCGGCTAGTTCCTCGGGGCGAGCCAGAGGAAGATCACGCCGACCAGGATCAGCGCCGGGATGTCGCCGTAGAGGTTGGCGTGCTCGGAGCTGTCGCGCAGGGCCTGGACGAGCATGATCCCGCCGTGCACCAGGCTCGACCAGGCGGCGAAGGCGATCAGGCTCTTGTGCTGTGCAGGGCTGCGGGCGGCGAGGAGCAGGAAGATCCCGAGGACGGCGTAGATGCCGAGGATCATCTGCTCGTACTCGCTCTGCCGCGGCTCCCACATCCAGCCGCCGGGGAACAGCATGGTCATCGGCAGCAGGCCTACGAGGAACACGATTCCGAAGACGACCAACGCCAGCTTCAGGTACTTCTCCCGCGACGCAGCTTCCATCACCTGCCTCCTTGATTGATCGAGGGTGGTTGCGCGAATGATACTCCTATGCGAGCCGGGTGCCAGGCCTGCAAGATGCAAGATGGAAAGCCCTGTAGTGGAGGTCTGTAGTGGAGGTCAGATCGGCGAACGTGCTCGCGGCGTGTGGGCAGCGGCGTTAGAATCCGGCGGTGGAGGACGTGCAAGTAGGGGGCTACCATGCGAAAGCTGCCGGTCGTGCTGGCACTGGTGAGTTTCGTTCTCTCCGTCGTCGTGTTCGTCATGGCCGACGGCGCTCGCGCGCTGTACAGCGGCGCCTTCTTCGTCGTGATCGGCGTCGTGCTGTTGGTCAAGGGTCGAGCGCGTGAGGCTGGCGGCCGCCGCTAGAGTGCCACCCTCTCGGCGGGCGAGGGCCTCGCGCGGAGGACGAGCCTGCGGCGGGACGAGTGGTCCCGTTCTGTCGTCGTGCTGATCGTCGGCTATCGGTTGTCCTGGCGATCACAGCCGCGGCCGGCGTCCTGACCGCGCAGACCGGCGCCCCGCCTCCGCCCGGGGGAGGCCTCAAAGGGGGCCCGTTGCTGCGACGCCGGGAAGCGAAACCCTATCCGTGCTCGCCGCGGGTGGCATCGGCAGCGATCTTCGGTCCCAAGAAGCCGACCGGCACTCCGTGAGCGCGGCAGGCGCGAGTCGCCTTGGCGCTGAGGATCAGAAGGGTCACGACGTTGAGAAGCGGCACCAACATCGCGACGCCCCAGACCCACCCCACGGACGACCCGAGGGCGAGCGCCGTCCGGTAGGCGTAGTACACGAGCCCGGCGATGATGGCGAGGTTCGCCAAGTAGGCAAGAACGCCGATCAGGCCGGCAACGGGACCCCCCCCCGGCAGCGACGCTAGGACCAACAACAGGACGCTCAAGACGAGCTGCGCCCCGAACCAGAGGACGAGGCGCCGGTACGCCGTCGCCAGCTTCGCGGCATCGAAATCACTGGTCATGGCGACTCCTCTCGGGAGATTGCCCGCCGAAACGCGCCTTTCGGGCCGGGTGGGCCCCAAGAGAGGCCTCTTGCGTTTCGGCTGGTGGCTACGCTACACCCTACCATCAAGAACCTTGCGGAGAGCGCGAGCCCGGCCCCGTGATGCCGCCCCAAGAGAGGCCCCATGGTTTCCGGGCGGGCTGGTTTCGGGCGGGATCCAGGCGGGAAACGAGGGCAGGGAGGGACAGGTACGGATCCGCCAGTCGTCCCTGGGCTTGCTCGTGCCCGTCGCCGTCTGCGGGCCGCGTAGACTAGATCGCCATGTTCCCGCTGCGCGATCACAACCCGACCCGGCTGGCTCCGGTGGTCACGGTCGCCCTGGTCGTCGCCAACGTGGCGGCCTGGCTGCTCGTCCAGCGGGCGGGGGCCGGCGAGGCCTTCCTGCGCTCCCTGTGCACCTTCGGCGCGATTCCGGCGGACATCGTGGGCGCGCTCGGCCGCGGCGACCTGCTCGAGCTCGGCCCGGGGCTGGTCTGCGAGGTCGGCGGCCTCGGCTGGTCGACCGTGCTGACCTCGATGTTCCTCCACGGCAGCTGGATGCACCTGCTCGGCAACATGTGGTTCCTGTGGATCTTCGGCAACAACATCGAGGACTCGATGGGCCACGCCCGGTTCGTCGCCTTCTATCTCGCCTGCGGCGTCGCCGCGGCGGCGGTCCACGTGGCCAGCGCGCCGGGCAGCGCCGTGCCGACGGTCGGCGCCTCCGGGGCGATCAGCGGCGTGATGGGCGCGTACCTGGTGCTCTATCCGCGGGTGCGCGTCGAAACGCTGTTCATCCTGTTCGTCTTCGTGCGGGTCTTCGCCCTGCCGGCCTGGATCGTCCTCGCCGAGTGGTTCGCGATCCAGCTCTTCTCGGGCATCGCCACCGGCGGCGCCGCCGGCGGGGGGGTGGCCTTCTGGGCCCACGTCGGCGGCTTCGTCGCCGGTGTGGCGCTCATCAAGCTCTTCGAGCAGCGCCGCCTCGCCGGCGCCCACCGGCGGGCCGCCGGCCGCCCGTCGGGACGCACCTTCCGCTGGCCCTAGCGGCGCAGCCCGCGCCGCCCCGTCCGGTGGGTCGCCGAGCCGACGCCCTAGTCGTCGACCAGGAAGTACTGCACCGTGGTGACGACGCGGACCTTCTTGTGCTCCGGCGAGAAGCGGTCGCGGTCGTCGATCGAGAAGTAGCCCTGCTGGGCGTTGCGGATCGCCCCCACCGCGCTCGCCGAGTCCTGGGCGAACTGCTCCGCGGCGCGGCGCGCGTCACGGGTCGCCTCGGCGATCATCTCGGGCTTGATGCGCTCGAGGTCGGTGAACAGGAACTCGGGCTGGTACTCGTAGCTGCGGATCAGCGGCACGCCCGCCTTGACCAGCTCCCCGGAGCGCGCCATCGCCGCCAGCACCGCGCCGACCTTGGAGGTGCGCAGCGTCAGCGTGACCTCGGCCGCGTAGCGGAACGCCGGTCTCATGCCGGCGCTGCTCTGCGCCCAGTTGTCCGTGATCCGCGGCACCGAGAGCGTCAGCTCCTCGGGGGCGAACTCGGGCCTCAAGAAGCCCTCGATTCGCTCGACGTTGGCGTCGACCTCCGCCTGCAGGGCGTCCAGATCGTCGGCCGCCGTGGTGAACACGAGCGGCCACATCGCCAGATTCGCCGGCACCTCCCGCTCCGCCAGTCCCTTGACCGTGACGTAGCGCTCGCTGGCCCGCGCCGCATAGAGCCCGTCGCCGACGAAGTAGCCGCCCAGCGCCAGGCCGGCGCCCACGACCACGGCGGCCAGAACGACGCTCGTCGAGGCTGTGCTCTGCGTGGTCAACGTTCTCGCCCTCCCCTGCAGGACACTACTACAGCCAGCGGAGCGCAGGCGCGCCGGATGGGTCCCGGGAAGCGGCCGAGATTCGACGACATGGGTCCGCGACCTCCAGCTCGGTCGGGCGACCGGCGAGCTCTACGAGGCCTATCGCGGCGTCGTGGACTACGTCGACCGCGATCGTCCGTTCACGCCGGACATCCAGCGCTCCTACGAGCTGATCCGCTGCTATCCCGAGCGGCTCCGGAACGAGCGCTGCGGCGAGCGGGTCGTCTCGTGAGTCACTCCGGGTCGAGACGAGCGCCGAGGGCGGCCGGCGAAGGCCGAGGACAAGAGGCTCTTACCTCACGTAGACCAGGTCCTCGTCGCCGGTGTCTGGCATCCGATCGCCGGAGCCCATCTCGAAGAACCAGTAGCGCAGGTGGAACTCGCTGGCCGGCGGCACGTCGAGAGCGCTCTGCGGGAACGCCAGCCGATAGCTCGTGCCGGAGAGCTGCGGGGTGCCGGTGTACTTGGAGACGTTGTGGAGCCCGCTGCAGGGGGTGTCGGGCGCCGTGCCGAGCACGACGAAGTCACCCGCGCGACACTTGACCAGGAAGTTGGCGCACCCGAGTCCCGCGGTGTCGAAGTAATAGAAGAACTCGCCGGCGGTGAAGGGAGCGTAGAACTCGATGTCGGTGACGATCTGCGAGCCGTCGTAGGTGACGTCGGCGTTGCGGAAGTCGACCTCGTCCGGCACGGCGGACTCGTTGGGGTCGTCACAGCCGGCGACGAGCAGCGCCGCGCCCAGGGCGAGCACGACCCACGCGGCTTTCTGTAGACGGATCACGGCATGCCTCCTTACCCTCTGCGGGTGGTTGGCGGCCTCGCGCGGCCCGCGGTCGGACCGTCCTCCCGGGATCCTCGCCGAGGCCCGGTGGTGCAGGCGGGGGATGCCTGCAGGCGGGGGATGCCCCCCGGCCCTATGAGAAGAGGCGCATCGGAGGCCTCGATGGTTACTCGGCAGAGGCACTGACTGGACCGGAGCGCGCGAGAGAGGGGCGGGATTGCGCTCGTGCGCTTCGTCGGCCGCGGCCAGAAACTGCGTCAGCAGGTCTTCGGCTTCCCGCAGAGCCTCGGTGCGGGAGAGAAGCGGCTCGGCGGGTCGCGAGCTAGCCCTCGGTCGGCCGCTCCGCGTCCTCGGCCCCGGCCTCGAGGTAGCGTGAGGCCGCCTCGATCGCCGCGTGGCCGCCGAGCAGGACGAGCACGTCTCCTTCTTCGAGCTGCAGACCGGCGCCGGGGTTGGGAAGCGAGCGCTCGCCGCGCACGACGGCGATCACCGTCGCTCCGGTGCGGGTGCGCAGCTCGAGCTCCCCGAGACTCCGACCGCGGCGCAGATGCTCCGCCCCGAGCAGAAAGGTCTCGGTACAGCTCTGCGCCAGCGCGCGGACCATGAGGTCCGACAGGGGAGCGGGGCGCGTGCTGCGCAAGAGCTCGTAGCTGTCGGCGCGCAGCAGCCGCCCCTCGGCGCGGATCACGTTGCCGGGCACGTGCAGGCGATGCAGCATCGCGGTCACCGTCTCGACGGCCGCCTCGAGCTCGTCCACCACCACCTGGTCCGCTCCCGCCGCCAGCAGGGCCGCGATCTCGTCCCGGCGCCCCGCGCGGGCGAGGATCGGCACGGAGGGCGCGAGGGCCCGCGCCACGCGCACGGCCTGTTGCTGCGCCTGCGGGTCGGAGAGCAGAAAGACGCACGCGCGCGCGGTCGGCACGCCGCAGTCGCGCTGGATGTCGGGGCGGGTGGCGTCGCCGAAGATCACCGGCTCACCGCTGGCCCGCGCCTCTCGCACCCGGCGCGGATCGAGGTCGACGATCCGATACCCGGCTCGCGCCGAGGCCAGGACCCTGGCGAGCTGCCGGCCGACGAAGCCGAACCCGGCGATGAGGATCGTGTCCGCCGGCACGACCTCTTCGCTGCCGGCCGCCCGCGACCGCGCGAGCCTGGCGGCCAGCCACGGGTGGAGAGCGATCAGCGCGGGCGTGAGCAGCATCGTCAGCACGATCGACGCCACGACGAGCTCGTAGCGGGCGTCGTCGACGAGTCCGTAGCGATGGCCCGCATGGGCGAGCAGGAACGAGAGCTCGCCGATCTGCGCCAGTGCCAGCGCCACCCCCAGGCGCGTGACGGTCGGAAAGCCCAGCACGGCGACCACCGGCACCAGGATCGCAGCCTTGAGCGCCATGACGCCTACGGAGAGACCCACGATCGGGCCGGGATGCTCGAGGACGACCTCCCAGTGCACGAGCATCCCCACCGAGACGAAGAAGAGGCTGTTGAAGACGTCGCGCAGCGGACCGGTCTCTGCCAGCACGTGGTGCTGGAACTGCGAGTCGGCGATCAGGACGCCGGCGAGGAAAGCGCCCAGCGCCATCGAGAACCCCAGCCGCTCGGTGAGCAGCGCCCCGCCGAAGCAGGCGGAGAGCGCGGCCAGCAGCAGCAGCTCACGCACCCCGGTCTCGGCCAGCACCTGGAGACCTGCGGGCACGACGAAGCGCCCCACGACGAAGGCGAGGGCGACGACCAGCATGCCGCCGCCCAGCCGCAGGGCCAGAACGAGCGCCGACGCCTCCCCGGCTCCCCCGAGCACCGGAACGATGAGCAGCAGAGGCACGATGAGCAGGTCCTGGAAGAGCAGGATGCCGGTCGCGACCCGGGCGTGCGGAGCGTCGAGCTCGCGGCGCTCGACGTACCTCTTGAGCACGATCGCGGTGCTGCTCAGGGCGGCGACGAAGCCGTAGAAGAGCGCCGCCGCGGGCCCGGCGTCGAAGGCCCAGGCAACGAGCGCCACGACCGCCACCGTGAGCGCGACCTGCAGGCTGCCGCCGACGACCAGCAGCCGGCCCAGCTTCCGCAACCGCGGAGTGGACACCTCGAGACCGATTCCGAAGAGCAGCAGGACGATGCCGATCTCGGCGAACGCCTCGATGTGCTGGGAGTGGTCGATCCAGCCGAGGCCGGACGGCCCGACGGCCATGCCGGTCGCCAGGAACCCGACGACCGGCGGCAGCCGCACCTTGCGGCTGAGCACGATGACGACCACCGCCGCTCCGAGAAGAACGACGAGCTCCTGCAGGACGGGGACGAAGGTCATGGCGGCTCGCCTCGGCGGCTCCGTTCGCCAGCATATCGGCTGGGGGCGCGGCCCGAACGACGACGAGGCGCCCAGTCGCCTCTGGCCTGCCTTCTTCCGGGCACTGACTGTAAGCTCGGGCCGGTGATTCGGCACCTCTCGCTGCGCGACCCGGTCGTTCGCTTGACGGCCGCGATGGTGGCCGTCCTCGGACTGCCGCTCGTGGTGCCGACGCTCCCTCCCGAGCTGCGAGCCGCCTACAGCGAGACCTGCACCGCGACGCCCTTCCTCCTGCTTGCCATCTGGACCTTCCGTCGGCGCCTGGCCGGCGCGGAGGAGGGCGAGCGACGATTCTGGAATTCGATGACCGCGGCCGCGGCGTGCTGGATCGGTCAGCAGGCTCTCCTGATGGCCACATACACCCGGGAGGACCTCAGCGTCGCCTTGTCGCTGCTGGACGAGCTTCTCTACGTCGGGCTCTACCTCTTCATGGTCCTCGCCCTCGACGTCCAGCCCCATCTTCGGCTGGAGGGCGATCCTCCGAGCGCCCTGCCCGTCTTGCGCCGTGTGGGAACCGTGGTCTTCGCCTTCGGGCTGCTGACGTATGTCGTCGTCGTCCCGGCGACGCTCGATCCGGACGCCTACTGGACCGCCATCCCGTCGCTCACCCTGTACCTCCTGCTCGACCTCTATCTCGTCCATCGCGCCCTGCGAGCCTTCTCCCAATCGACGGATCGACGGTGGCGCCACATCTACGGCTGGCTGCTTGCCACCTGCATCAGCTGGCTCGTCCTGGACGCGGTGGAAGCGCTCCTGTGGATGGAGATCCTCCCCTGGCTCGACCCGGGCACTCCCTGGGATCTGCCGTGGTTCCTCCCCCTGGTCTTGCTGGTCCTGACGGGGCGCGCCGGCATCGCCGCCGGCGACCTCGGCGAGTCGCCGCGGATGGAGACGGACCGGCGACCGCGGCAGGCTGCCTCGCTGGACGGACCGCCGATCCTGCTCGCCATGCTCGTGCCGCTGCTGCACTTCACCGCCTACGGGCTGGAGCTCTTCGATCCGTCCGAGAGGCAGGCCCACGAGCTCGTGGCTCTGAGCCTGCTCCTCGTGCTCGGCGGGCTGGCCTTCCTCTACCAGCGCGCGCTCGAGATCCGGGGTCGTCGACTGGAGAGCGAGCGGCTCGAAGCCCTGGCGCTCATCGAGCACCAGGCGTACCACGACCCGCTGACCGCTCTGCCGAATCGCCGGCTTCTGCAGGATCGCTTCGATCAAGCCAGGGCACAGGCAGATCGACGCGGCGAGAAGCTCGCGCTCGTCTACTTGGATCTCGACGGCTTCAAAGCGATCAACGATTCGAGCGGACACGCCGCCGGCGACGAGCTGCTCCGTCAGATCGGTCAGCGGCTGACATCCCGAACACGCGCGAGCGACACCCTGGCGCGCGTCGGCGGGGACGAGTTCGTCGTCATGGCCACCGACGTCGAGACGCGCGAGGCCGCGACCGAGATCGCGATCGACATTCCGCGATGCCTGAGCGAGCCCTTCGTGGTCGACGGCGTCGAGCTCACGGTCGCAGCCAGCGTCGGCGTCAGCCTCTACCCCGACGACGGCGACGCGCTGGCGACCCTGCTGCGCCTGGCGGACGCGGCGATGTACGAGGCCAAGGCAGGCGGCACGCTCGGCAAGGCGCCTCCAGAGCACCGATCCCTTTGACCACGTCGCTCGGCGCCGCGGCGGGGGACATGGTTCGAGCCCAGCCGCACGGTGGCGAATCCTCGTCTGGTCTGCAAGTCAAGGTCACCGCCGGAGAGTTCCCTGTCCGCTTCGTGGGACAGATTGAAGCGCCCTTCCTGACCGCGAGACGCGGTGCCCACCTCAGTTGGCAGATCGACCGCGCCGCCCGCTCGGAGCGCGCGCTCTCAGCGCGCACGGAGGATCCAGCCCAGAAAGACCTTCGCATCGTGCCCCTTGCCGCCCGGCAGCTGGATCTCCAGGAAGAGGTCGTTGTCCCCCACGCGCCACTCGACGCCCCCCGCCAGCAGCCCGGTGATCTCGAAATCCGAGCCGCCTCGGCGGCGCGGGGCGTCGCGATCGAGCCACTGCAGCAGTAGCCCGCCGCCGACGTAGGGCGTGGCGGTGTCCAGGGCGATGCGGTAGTGCACCGGCAGTACCGCCGACACGATGGTGTAGTCGTCTCCGGTGCCCACATCGAGACTGGGCTGGAAACGCAGGTTCTCGACGAACTCACCGAGGTCCTGGTGGACGCCGACGAGGATCTGGTCGGGGTCCTCCGCCACCCCGAGCCGCGGACCCCAACCGAAAAAGCCCATCTCCGCCGCTGCCGGCACCGACGAGGCAAGAACGCAAAGGGCGAGGACATTGAGCCGCTTCTTCATCGAGCCTCCGGGCCGCTTAGTATGCAGTCTCGCCGCCTTCAAGGCCAGAGCCACCGCCGGCGGGCGACGTCTACGGGGCCGGTGACAGATCCTCATTCGCACCGAGTGGCTACTACAAATGAGGATCCGGTCACCGCTCTTCCCGCTCTTCCCGCCGGGCGGCCTGGAGCGCGGCGAGGCCAGCGGCGTGGCATGTCGATTGCTGCACTCGTGACCGCGGCCCGCTCTTTCCCGTCGAGGGCGTGCGCCGTCTGAGCAGCGACCTGAGGCAGGTCGAAGCCACGACGGGCCTCTCGATCAGCTTCTGAGCCGAGTCGCCGGCTCGGGGAGGGCGCGGGCCAGGTCCTCTTCTCGTCTCGCAGCCCGCAGTCGAATTCCGATCCCTGCGGAGGGGGCAACCCTCCTCGCTGCGGAACAGGCTCGACTTCGATACCGCGGGGGCCGGTGCAGTTGGTGACACCTCGCCGCCGGGCGATCTGGTAGGTCTTGGCTCATGAGCATTGCCAAGGTCCTCGCCACCGCCGTTGCCGCCGGCGCGCTGGCGCTCCCCCTGGCGGCGCAGGTGGAGTTCCGGTACGAAGCGATCGACGTCGACGGACCGGCCGATCCGTGGGGCAAGTCGGCCGGCGATCTCGACGGCGACGGGCTGCCGGAGCTCCTCGTGCAGGGCAACGGCGGCGACCTCGTCGCCTACCACCCGCCCGACTTCACGCGCGAGACGATCGACGCCGGGGGGAGCTTCTCGACGGATCTCGAGGTGGCCGACGTCGACGGCGCCGGCGGGCCGGATCTGGTCGTGATCGCCGTGGGCCAGCTGCGCTGGTACGAGGCTCCCTCGTGGCTGCCGCACACGATCGACGATCGCACGCTCCACGACGTCGAGGTGGCCGATCTCGATCTCGACGGCGACCTCGACCTCGTCGCCCGCAATCAGGGAGGCTCGGGCAACGAGATCCATCTCTACCGGCAGGATTCGCCGGCGAGCTGGTTCCATCGCAGCCTGTCGATCCCCGCCGGGGAAGGCCTCGCTCTGGCCGACGTCGATGGCGACGGCGACCTGGACGTCGTCGTCGAGAGCCGCTGGATCGAGAACCCGCACAGCCTCGACCCCGGCGCCACCTGGGTGCAGCACGTCTACAGCACCACCTGGACCTGGGACGCCACCTTCGTCGCCACCGGCGACGTCGACGGCGACGACCGCGTCGACGTCGTGCTCGCCCCCTCCGAGAGCGCCGGCGGGAGCTACCGGATCTCCTGGTTCGAGGCGCCCCCGGATCCGACGGGCCTGTGGACCGAGCACCCGATCGAGACCGCGGTCGAGACCGTGCACCACTTCGTGGGCGTCGCGGATCTCGACGGCGACGGCGACCTCGACGTGGCCAGCGCGGAGATGCACCAGGGCGCGGATCCCGACGAGGTCAAGGTGTTCTGGAACGGCGGCTCGGGCGGCAGCTGGAGCAAGCAGGTGCTGGCCGCGAGCGGCTCCCACTCGATGCGCCTCGCCGACGTCGATGGCGACGGCGACGTCGATCTGTTCGGCGCCAACTGGTCCGGCCCGCACCAGCCGGTCGAGCTGTGGCGCAACGAGCGGGGCTTGTTCGCGGACGGCTTCGAATCGGGCGACACCTCGGCCTGGTCCGCGACGGTGCCCTAGCTGGGAAGCGGGCGGGCGCCAGTCGTGGCGTAGAGGCGAAGGGTCGACTCGAGGTAGCGGTGGAAGTAGAGGCAGGCCTCGCGATGGTACGGACTGTCCGGGTCCCTGCTGTACTTCGGGCAGCCGCCGAGGCAGAGGGGCAGGAACCGGCAGCGGGCACAGGTGGGGTCGGCGAACGGGTCGAGATCGACCCACTTGCGATAGTTCGGGTGCTCCTCGTACGCCTCTCCCACCCTGCCGGCGGCGCGCTCCGGTTCGTGCACCTCGAGACCGCACTTGTGAATCATCCCGGTCGGATGGACGCACATCGACAGCTCGCTGTGGGCGCCGCAGGCCCGAGTCACCGGTCGCGGAACGCCCAGGATGACCGCCGGGTCGACGCCCGAGCAGCGTTTGAGAACGGCCTCCTGAAAAGCGAGCACATGGTCGAGGAACTCGTCGGCCGGGATCATCGCGTCGCAGGTGTGTGAGCAGACCGAGCTCAGCGGACCGATCGCCGCGATGTAGGGCTGGACCGATCGGCCGGTCTCGAAGCAGCCCGCCTGCTCGAGGTAGTCCAGGACCTTCCAGGCGTCGCCCACCGTATGGCGGTCGACGTTGATCCGCACGACCACCTCGAGGCGGCGCGACGCCGCCAGAATTCCCCTGACGACCGCGTCGAAGCTCGCTGCGCCGTCCGCTCGCGGCCGCGTCCGATCATGCACTTCGGGAGGCCCGTCGAGCGTGATCTGCACCTCCTCCACACCCACTCCAGCGAGGAGCTCGACCGTGGCGTCGTCCAGCAGCGTGCCGTTGGTGGCCATCACCGCTCGGTACGCTAGGCCGTGGCGACCGGCGATCTCTCGGATCCTTGCCGAGAGCTCCGCGATCACTCCGCGCGCCAGCAAAGGCTCGCCCCCGAACCAGTCGACCTCGATGCCGTCGATCTCGCTGCTGGCGGCCCTTGCCTCGACCTCGCGAACCAGCGCCTCGAGCGTTTCCTCCCGCATCACCAGGCCTTGCCGAACCTGATAGCAGTAGGTGCATCGCAGGTTGCACCCCATCGTCGGCAGGATCGTCAGGTTGAGGGTTCGCACCTCGGGGCCGGCGGCGACCCCGGCCTTGACGGCCTCGAGCTCGTCCAGCTCTTCGTCGACGAAGAACTTCGCTTCGGCCAGGCCCGCGATCAGGTTCCGCGCCTCGGGCGCGACGTCCCTGTCGAGATCGAACGGCGCCTCCACGTGGAGCGCCTCGATCACCGGACGCAGGACCGCGGGGATCCTGACCATGCTGCCGGTCCGGCAGTTGAACAGGAGGCTCTGCGAATCGCGGTCGGCGATCGTCAGGTTGTAGCGGGACGGCAGGTAGCCCATGACTCGGGGTCAGCGCGGATTGCGGTGGCCGTCTTCTGCCGCCGCCGCCGGGCCGTTCTCCGGTTCGAGCGAGAAACGGCCCAGCCTCGGAGCTGCATGTCGTAGATGTCTGCTAGGCCAGGCAGACATTACGGCAGCCGCAGAGTCGCGCCCGCAAGCGTCCCGGGGATGCCTCGAGCACCCACAGGTCGTCGAGCTTGAGCTTCGCCAGCTCCGCCTTCGGCAGCGTCGAAACGCGGCGCAGCTTCGCCGGTTTGACTGCGACAGCCCTCTTGGCGCCCACCTTCTTGTAGCGCTTGAGGGCAACTGTCTTCTTGGGTGTCTTGGCCATCGTCAGCTTCCTCCAGGTCGGCGGTTGTTGCGAACGACCGGCCACTCCGCGGCTCGGTCGGCGATCGGCCTACGCTCGTGAGATCGGAGACACGCTCGAAGCTAGCCGTGCCGCACGCCGGGGGCCAAGCCCCAACCGGGCGGTCCGGATCGGCGCAGCCGGGTGGGGGGCGCCCGCCCGGACAGACGGCGTCGGTCGCTTGGCGGGCAGGACCCGGGCGCCGGTCAGCCCTGACCGCCGAACGTCACCTTGCACCAGTCGCTTTTCGCTCCCGCCACGCCGTCGTCGTCGATGGCCCAGACCCGCCAGCGCAGGGCCAGGCCTCCCTGCCGGCGAAGATCCTCGTGGACGGTCGAAGTGTAGATCGGCGTGCGCAGGCCGACTCCGGGACGCACCAGCCAGGGCACGCCTCCCTGGCTGTGCCACTGGCGTCCGAACTGCTCGCAGCCGAAGCAGTCGAACTCGACGGTGTACGTCGAGGCGCCGTCGACCGGCTCCCATCCGACGCCGAAGAAGTAGTTTCTCGGTGGCCAGGAGACCGTCTCGCCGCAGGTCGGGTGGGTCGCGACGGGAGCCGGCAGGCTCCCGGTTTCCTCCAGAGGGTCGGGGGCGCCCTTCCAGGGCTGCGTCCAGGCGAGAACGCCGGCCATGGCGGCGACGGCGACCAAGCCCAGGACGAGGGGAACGGCGCGCTTCCAGGCGAAGCCGTGCGGCGCGCGGCCGGGCCGCGCGGTAGCGCCGAGCTCGACCCCGAGGACCTCGGTCAGGCGCGCCATGTCGTGGTCGAAGTCTCCGTGCTCCACGGACAGCGCGTTGCGGGTGGCAAGCGCAGCCAGGTCCTCTGGCAGGTCGGCCGCGGCCGGCATCGACGCCCCGTCGACGAGGATCGGAATCACTCGGACGTCGCGGGCCAGGGCGGCGCCGATCTCCAGCCGCACGTAGTCGCCCGGGTCCTCGAGCCGCCTGCCCCCGTCCTGCTCTGCCGTCAGCCAGTTCGGCCCGATGATGACGAGCTCGGCGGCGCACTCGCCGACGGTCTGGCGGATCTTCGCAGTGAAATCGTCCCCGGGCGCGAGGGTGTCGACGTCCACGAAGACCCGATCCTCGCCGAAGACCTCGCGCAGATGATTCGCGATCGCCCGCGTGAAGCCGGCGCTGTCTTCCCTTCGATAGCTGATGAAGACCGGCTTGCCGGCCTGTCGCTTCCTGCTCACGAGAGTGCCTGGCCGTCGAAACACCGCGCGGACTCTATCAGGTCGATCTTCTCTTGTGCCTGCATCGAAGTATTCCAAGCAAAAGACTTACTCAACGGTGCCAGGCCGATCCGGCCGCCGCGTCAGCCGTCCAGGAAGACGGCCAGCTGACTCAGCTCGCTGTCCCAGCCTCCATCGTTGTCTTTGCGGTCCTCCTCACGGACGAATCCCGATTCGCGCAGCTCGAGAACGGTGCCGCCGCCGGCTCGGGCGCTCAGCCGGAACTCGACGAGGGTGGTGCCGCTGCCGTCGACGTCGTCGCCGGCGCGCTGCACCCAGCGCCAGGCGAGGTAGGCGGGCGGCTCGAACGCCTCGACCCGGGCCGCGAAGCTGCCGTGACTCTTCCAGGTGAAGGCGCCTTCGGCGCCGGGCGCCAGGTCGAAGGCGCTGACGTCGGGGAACCAGCTGGCCAGCTCGGCGCCATCGGTGATCGCCCTCCAGACCCGCTCCGGCGCGGCGTCGAACTCCATTCGCTTCTCGACGGCATCGATCATGTGCTTTCCTCCAGGTGTTTGCGGAGCCTGTCGGGGCGGCGGGCCCACGCCGCGGGTAGGGCGCGAGCCACTCAGCGACGACTCTCAGCGGCGTTTGCCCACTTCCTCCGTCTCGTCGGCGAATGGCTTAGGATTGGCGGAGGAGGTCGGTGATGAAGGAACGAGCTCGGAGGCCGGCGATCGCCCGGACTGCCCAGGATCCGGATGCGCCGCCGGCGGAGCGCCCCGGCAAGGGTGGACTCGCCCTCGCCCTCGGCGTGCTGCTCGCGGTGCCGGCCGCGAGTCTCGGACTGGCTGCCGAGCGGGCTGCGCTGGTCACGACCCCGCACTTCGCATTCTACGACGACTTCGCCACCAACCTGAACGACGCGCTGATCGCCGCCGGCGTCGAGCGCAACTTCGATCGGCCGGAGCTCTTCCACTCCGGCGCCGAGGAGTCCTGCTTCGGCGAGCTGCCGCCGTCGGCGCGGGCCGGCTGGAACCGAGCCGTCGACTACTACGCCGAGATCATCTCGCCGGCCGGCTTCGACGACCGGCAACAGCTCCTGCCGCGCCTGCAGCTCGCCGGGCTCGGCGAGAGCGTGCAGGACGACGGCGCCCGGCGGTTCGTCGAGATCGCCAGGGGCTTCAGGGCCGCCGCCGCTCCCGCCTACGAGGCATGCCGCTGGCGGGCCCAGGACGAGGAGAACCGCCTCTGGATCGAAGCGCTGCAATCGCAGCTTGCCGCCCACGAGGAGACGATCGCTCGCCGGCTGGAGGAGCTGTACGGGACGCCATGGGACGGGCTGCCGATTCCGGTCGACGTCGTCGAGACCGTGAGCTGGCGCGGCGCCAACTCGGTCATTCTCTACCCCGCCGGAGGCCACATCCTGATCTCGAGCTCCTACGAGGGCCAGGCCGCGCTGGAGATCGTCTTTCACGAGGCCTCGCACCTGTTGATGGATCGCGGCGACCCCGTGCAGCGCGCGCTGGCCGAGGCCGCGAGCGCGCTCGGCATGCCCCGGCCCGACGACCTCTGGCACGTGGTCCTGTTCTACACGACCGGCGAGACCGTCCGCCGGGTCCTCGAGGAAGCGGGAGATCCGGAGTACACGCCGATGATCTACTCGATCTTCGAGCGCAGCTCCTGGGTCCGCTATCGGGACGCGCTCGAAGGGACCTGGCCCGCGTACCTGAAGGGTGAGCGGACGCTCCCCGAAGCGGCGGCCGAGCTCATGGCAGCCGTCGGAGAGGGGGCCGGGCACGAGGAGCGGTGAAGGGCTGGAAATCGGACGTGCCGGGGCGCTCGGCGCCTAACCGCGGGCGGAGAAGGGCGCCCCGGTAACCCCCGCCGGGCGAGCCCAGCGGGAGAGGTCCTTGCGGCTTCGACCGGCGGCCTCGAAGCGGAGGGCGAGGGCGACGGACAGGATGCCCGTGGCGACGCCGGCGACGATGTCCGGGAGCCAGTGAATGCCGAGGCCGAAGGTGGAGATGACCACCGCCAGCCCGAGGGCCGCGATGGAGCCGCGGAAGCGGACTCCGGCCAGAAAGGCCACCGCCACCAGCACCACCGACATCGACACGTGGAAGCTCGGGAAGCAGTTGTCGAGCCCGCTCATCGGCCGCAGGGCCGCGATCAGGGCAGCGGACCAGCGGTCGGAAAGGAGAATGGCGCCGGACTCCGGATAGGCCCAGCGCTCGGGGACCGGGAAGAGCAGGAAGAAGGGGAGGCTCACGGCGTAGTCGATCGCCAGGGCGCGGGCGAAGACCCGCAACGGCCACTCCTCGCGGTGGCAGGTTAGGGCCAGAGCCAGGCCGAGGGCGACGATGGGAAAGAGGAAGAAGTAGGCCACCGAGTAGCCGTAGACGGCGACCGCGCCGGTCGCCTCGTGGTTCGCGAAGAGATCCTCGGGTTGGACCGTCGACTCGACCTCCGTAAAGGCGCGGGCCGTCCGGTACCCCAGCTCCGAGACCGGCGTCTCCCGCAGCCGGTCCTCGACGGTGGTCTCGACGTAGTTGGCGAGAAAGACCGCCGCGAGAAGCCCCCAGGCGGCGATCCGCCCCCTGCTCCGAACCGCGAGCCGAACGCCCATCACCCGGCCTTCGCGAGCCTGACGGGCGCCGGCGGGGATTCGGGCGCGATGAGCCGGAGCGCGGACGGCGTGCCTGCCGAGCGCTTGCGGCGACTGCGGCGAAGCTCCATCACCGCCGCCGCCGCGGCCACGACCAGCAGGGCCGTGAACAGGTAGCTCAGCGCCACCAGGGTCACGCTCCGTCGATCATCGCGCGCGAGGACGACCCGGTAAGAGCGGTTGCTCAGCGGATCGGGCTCGAAGCCGCCGGTGGCCAGCGAGAAATCCTCGGTCTTGAGCGTGATCTTGTGGGCGTCGAAGGCGGCGACGGTGGCGTCGAAGTCGGCGCCCTGCTCGACCAGGTTGCGATCGGGGTCCTTCCAGGCGATCTCCTGGGCGGTGACCTGGGTCCCGGGCCGGAGCCCGAAGCCGACGTCTCGGATCAGGGTCGGCCGCTGGGTCTCGTACGGCCAGAGATAGCGGAGGCGGTGGATGCGCGATTGAATAAACGCCCCGATTCGACCGGCCAGCTCGGCCTCGTCGGCGAAACTGATCAACTGCTCCTGCGGCTGGACGGAGTCGGCCCGGCCGGTCCCTTCATCCTCGGAGAGGCCCTTGATCCGGCTTGTCAGCAGGATGGCGCCGTCGTGGGCGCGCGACAGCCTCCAGATGAAGTCCGCGCGCTGGTGATACTCGGGGTCGTACACGACGAACTCGGACCCCGACCGCTCGATGGCCTGTCGTGCGGCCTCGAGGTAGCTGTCGGGCACGAGGCCGCCGGCGGTGTCGGCCTGCTGGACGTCCACGGTGACCGGAGCGGGAGGCCCCGGCGCCGACCGCTGGCGCAGCTCGGCGAGGGCCCCGCGGGCGGCCGTCGCCTGGGCGAGGTCGTCCCACCACAGGAAATCGTCGATGTCGATCGGCCACGGTCCGCCCGCCGGGCTGGCCCGGCCGCGCTCCGCCATGGCCCGGATGACCCGCCGGATCTCCTCCTTCAGCTCGGAAGCCAGGAACGACGAGCAGACCAGGAGGTCGTTGGGGAGCGGGGTGTCGATGGCGATGAAGTACACCTTGGCCGCGAGCTCGGCGTCGGCCGGATCGCCCTGCTCGAACTTCACCTTGGTGCCATCCCACACCGCCGCCAGGTCGGCCGTTCCCCGGCCGACCTCCCTGACCAGTTCGGTGCTGCTGCGCTCGGGAATCTGGCGAGCGGCGATCGCGATCAGCGGTCCGCTGGAGCGGTCCATGTGGAAGATCTTGTGCTCGCGGAAGAACAGCGAGGGCAGGAAGTAGCTCGAAGTGCTGAAGCGGTCGTGGTAGATGAACGTCCGGCGGGTCTCCCTGAGGAAGGGCACCAGATCCTCGAGCGTGGGCGGGCCGTGGGGGAAGGCCGCGCGCTGTACGACGAAATAGGATCGATAGGTGGCGGCGTGGGTCGCCCTGCTTTGGTAGGTTGCCAGCACCTCCAGCTCGGCTCCCAGCATCTCCGCCGCCACGTAGACGTAGGGGGTCGTCCGGGCCAGGAAGGGCCCGTCCTTCCGTTTCCAGTCCGCCAGCTTGTCGACGACGCTCTCGTAACTGTAGAGATCCTGGCTGAACGTCAGCGGCGGGGTGCTCGCGACCTCTTCTCGCAGATAGTCCGCCAGCTTGCGGTCGGCCGCCGCGTAGTCCGGGCCGGCGTCGACGCCGATGAAGCTCATCTGGCCGCCGGTAGGCGGCTGGAGCTGCGGCTGACGAGCCTCGCCTGCGAGAAAGCGATAGCCGCCGTAGCAGAGGGCGACCAGGAGCACGCCGAGGCCTGCCGTCGCGTAGACCCCGACCCGCCTCGGCGGCGGGGGCACGGGGCGTTCCACGCTCGGGGCGCCGGTGGCGACGGCCTCGCCCTCCTCGGGCCGTTCTCTTGCGATCGGCGTCGGGGTGGGGATGGCCGGTTGACCCTGCTCGCGGCGGTCCGCTTCCTCGAGGATCTTCGCCACCGAAGCGAGGAGATTGCGGAGCTCCGGGTCGTCCGCGGTGGCGGCGTCGAGTTGGAGCAGCTTGGCCGCCTGTACCCGGCGAAACTCGAACGGCGGTTCCACGTCATCGATCAGGACCGGTACCAGGATGTCGCGTTTGGCCCCTTCCGCGGCCTCGGTCTTGACCCAACTCGAGTGCACCGAGTCTCGCGACCACACCACCACCAGGCAGGCGGCCTCCTTGATCTCCTTCTCGATGACCTCGTCGAAGGTCTTGCCGGGCGGGATCTGATGGTCCCACCACACGGACCATCCCTGGTCCTCCAGGAGCTGGACCAACGGGCGGATCCGGTTCTCGTCGGAGCTCTTGTAGCTGAAGAAGATCTGCGCCATGAGGAACCTCTCCCGTGATGCAGGCGCTGCAACCGGTTCGCTTGTTACAGGAATGTGCCGGCACCGCGGCCTGCGGCCGCTCGAGGAGGTCACGGATCGCGAGAGCCTTCGCGAGGCCCGGCCGCGCTTCGCTCGGGCTGCGAGATGAGATCCTCAGCCTGAGCGCGGCGCGTCCTGCGTCGCCGCCGGCCGCCAGCGGACGCGGTACTCGGGCGCCGGCTCCAGCGCCTCCTCGACGGCGGCGGAGACCTCCTTGGCCGTCGGCAGGTCGGCGATCGAGCGCGGCAAACGGGCGAACGCGGCGACGTCGAAGTCCGCTTCGTCTCCCAGGCGCTGCAGGCGCTCGTAGGTCGTCAGGAGCGGCGGCCTGACCCAGCGCTCCTCGAGGGTGAGGACGGCCTGCTCGAGGCCCAGGACCGGCACCTCGAGGTCCCCGTCGGACGTCGCGACGAAGCCCTCGACGGCGAGGAGACGGCCCTCGATCGACACGGAGAGCCGCGCCGGGAAGGGGTCGTACACCAGCCTCGCCAGGCGCTCGAGACTCTGCCCGTCGGCCGCCTCTTGTCCGCCCGCTTCCTGCACTCGCAGGAAGGCCTCGATCAGGCGATCGAGGCGTGCCTCTTCGGCGCCGTCGATTCCGGCGTCCTCCTCCTCGAAGATCGCCCGGAAGACCGACTCCGCCCGCGCGTCGTCGGCGCCCAGGTAGGCGTAGAGATCGGCCACCTCGGCCAGATAGGCCACGACGGCGGTGCTCCACGTCCCGAGAAGCTCCTCGAGGCGCTTCTCCTGCTCGGCGGTCGCGCGGCTCGGCGTCCCGGGGAAGATCGCGAGCTCGCTCTCGGCCGCGTCCGGATCGAACCGGACGGCGAGGTCGGTGTCGAGGAAGAAGGCGGCGAGGGAGCCGGGGTCCTCGAACCGCGCCGTGCGGGTCAGGCTTCGCAGCTCGCCCCCCACCCGTTCCCAATGGAGGGTCTCGCCGGCGCCGCCGCCCTCCTCGAACCGTCGCGCCCAGGGGTCCCAGCCCTCGAGATACGACCGCCGCAGGTCGGCGATCGCGTCGGCGGTCTCCTCGTCGGCTCCAGTGAGGTCCTCGGGGAACACGACTCGGAACTCGACCTGGGAGCTGCCGTCACCGTGCAGCGTGAGGTGCAGCGTCTCCTCGATGGCCGGCTCGCCGCAGGCCGCCGTCAGCAGCGCCGCCGCGGCCGGCAGGAGCCGCAAGGCGCCACGGAGGCGCTTCCCACCGATCTCGTCTCGTAGCAAGCGCACGGCACCGTCTCAGGGCCGCAGGAACGGCATCCACCGGGCGAGGCCCTGCCCGTCCTCGATGAAGATCAGGTAGAGGCCGCCGGCGCAGAAGGCCAGCCCCAGCAGGAAGAGCGCTGCCCCTCCCAGCCCCTCGCTCTCGCGAGCCGAGCGCGCCAGCCAGAAGCCGAGGGCGAACGCGACGAGGCCTGCGAGCTTGAAGATCCCGGCCACCGCGCCCAGTCTAGCGGACCCGCCCTCTGGACGCCGCTCCGGCCCGCGCTCCGGCGGGCGGGCGAGGAGACGAGCGGCCGCCTAGCCGAGAACGGGCTCGTCCAGATCGATCACGATGGAGATCTCGTCCTCGGCAATGTGGCGGACGGTCTCCCGCCGCAGCACCCTCCGCAGCTCGGCGCCGGTGGGGGACGCGCTCTCGAGGTGCTCCGGCGGGTAGGTCAGCCAGACGGTGTAGGGCTCCCGCGGCCGCGCGGCGCGGATCATCGCGAAGACGGAGGGATCGGGGTTGCCGTGGCGGCCGTCGGCGGACACGACGTAGTGATCGGCGGTGACCGCGGCGAAGAAGTCGGCGTTCACGTTGCGGTCGCTCCCGTGGCCGGGCAGCTTCAGCAGGTCGACGTGCAGCTTGCCGTCGGCGAGGAGGCCTGCTCGAGCGAGCCCGGCGAGGATGTCGTCGCTCCGGGCGTCACCCGGCAGCAGCATTCGCCGGCCCGCCGACTGGGCGACCAGGACCAGGCTCGCCAGCCGGTAGGCGGAGGCGTCGGCGTAGGCGGCGGCGCCGCCGGCGACGTCGAGGTCGCTCGACAGCCGCTCGAGCTCCCGCTCCCACGTCGCGGTCAGATCCTTCTTGAGCTCGGGATCCGGGGAGAGGACCGTCAGCTCGAGGCCGCCGCCGAGCGCCACGGTTCCGAGGTCGCTGGTCAGAACGCCGAGCCGGCGGTTGAGCGGGAGCGCCAGCCGCTCGGCGAGCCGTGCCAGGCTCCGTGCTTCGCCGACGCTGGCCAGAACCGTGGACGCCTCGCGGCTGAGCCCGGCGGAGGGGACCTCGAGCCCGATCGCGGCGTCGCCCACCTCGGCCGCGGCCGATTCGAGCAGTGCTCCCGCGAAGTTGTCGAAGAGGGCATCGAGGCTGTTGTGCCACAGCTCGCGGATCTCGACCTCCGCCCGCGCCCGCTCGTCCGCCAAGTCGCGCAACAACTGGACGATCCCTCCCATGTGCTGGCTGTCGGCGTGCGCTACGACGGCGAGCTCGAGCACGAGGGTGTCGAGCTCCCGGTCCTCGCGCAGCTGGCGGAGACGCTGGGCCAGGCCGCTCCGGTAGGCGATTTCCGGCCCGCCGTCGATGAGCATCAGCCTGGGATCTTCCGGCCTGCCGAAGTGCAGAAGGAAGCAGTCGCCTCCCTTGGCCTTGAGCACTTCCAGAGAGAACAGCGCCATCGATCACCTCTTCCCGTGGCGTTTGAAGACGACTTGGGTCCCCTGGGAGGTCACCTTCGTCGCCCACAGCTCGCCGTCGTATCGGACCTTGAACCGAACCCCGTCGTCGGGGCCGCCGACGTCGACGGTCGCGAAGGTGCCGCGCTGTCCCGGCTCCAGGTGGACCCGAAGCCACTCTCCAGGCACGCCCTTGGACCACAGCTGATAGTGGCACTCGATCTCGACGTCGGGATCGCCGGCCAGCTCGGCGATCTCGGCCGGCAGCACCTGGAAGCGGGCGGTGCTGGTCTTCCACCGGGTCAGCGTGTGCGAGAGCTTGATGAGGGCGGAAACGGGCTCGCGACGCTCGAGCGGCGCGTACTCGTAGCCCTCGTACAGGCCGTCATTGGCCACCGGTGCCTCGAACAGCCCGATGCACGGCTTCTTCGCGGCCCTCGCCGTGCCGAGCTCGTCCTCGACCCACTTGGTGGCGCGAGCGCCTCCGCCGTCGATCTTCTGATCGGCGGTGCACAGCGCCACGAGGCCGTCGGAGGCGGCGATCTCCCTCCGGATCGCGCCCTCCAGCTGGCCGCCGCCGACGTGCTCTCCGGACACCGCGGTCATGCCGTGACTCTCGATCAGGTCCTTGACCATGCCGGCCAGATCCTGGTTCGAGGGCTCGCCGGGCTCGCGCTCGACGTCCTGATCGAAGTGGTAGGCGACGAAGATCCTCATTCTCCGGGACCGTAGATCGCCGGGGCCATCTTCCAAGTGTATCGGCCGGGAGCGCATCCTGCAGGCCCGGCACCGCAGGTCCCGACTCCCACGTCTCGAGAGCTCGACGTCGTCGGGTCGCGTGTGAGGCAGCGGCCGACGGCGAGGCGGCCCAGGCACTCCCTATCCGTGATGAGCTCGGCTTGCTCCTGGTATTGAGGCGCGGGCGGAGCTCGAGCTCCGGTGGTCCCGAGTCGTCCGTTCGGCGACGAGGTCGCCCTCAACCGCGCGGTTGGTAGGACTTGGCGGACGGCAAGCAGAGCATGTCCGCCGAGCCGACCCAGAGCGGGCCCTGTTGGAACTGGTTCGCGATCTCCACTTCCTTGACGCGCTCGGTCGAGCCCTGAGGGTCGTCCTGGATCGCGTAGCAGACCAGGTGGCTTGCCTTGTCGGCGATTCCCTCACCGTTCTTGTCCACGGGGTTGCACAACGACCTCGGCTCCAGGACCCTGGCGACCGACTGGCCAAACTGGTCCGTGAGCTCCACCTTCCTCGGCTCGTACTCCGTCCAGTCGAGCACTTGGTAGCACTTGTAGTGATTCCCCATCGGCTCGTGCTTGTCCGCCGCGCTGCCCGTCGGCATCGCCAGCGTCACCAGCGCCAGGACGATCGCGGCCACGCCAACTGTCCACCAGAGACCCTTCTTTCTGAGCATCTTCTCTCCTCCTCGGCATGGATTTACGAGTCGGCCGCCTCCGCCGATCCCCGCTCGTCGGCAGCGCAGCCCGGCCGACTTCGCGCAGCCGGCTCCAGCGTTTGTTGGATTGATTGCAGAACGCTGACGGCAGTCTATCCCACCGGCACCAAGACCGCTCCGCCCCGAGTTTCTGAGATCATCGCTCGCGGATGAAGAGTGAATGGACACGCCGGAGCTCCGTCCTGCCCCGCGGTCTGGCGGCCGTGGCGACCCTGTTCTTGGCATGCCCGGCTTGTTGGGCGAGACCCGCGAGCGAGGCGCCGCTCGGCGCTCGGGAGCGGTTCCCGCCACGCACGATCGAGATCGGCGGATCGCTGAGCGAGCTCAGCGAGGCCGAGTCCGCCGCACGGGCCCTCTCCTGGGTGGAGCGGGCCCTGACCACCATGGGTGCTCCGGAGACCCTGGCGAGGTTCGGGCCTTTCGAGGTCACGGCCACCGGCACCCTCGACAAGAGCGCAGAGGGCCAGGGCTTCGCGGTGGGGAGTGCGAGCCCGGGCCCCTACGAAGAGCTGTTCGTCGTCGACCCGGCCGCCGGCAGAATCGCCCGGGAGTACCGCGAAGAGCGCTACGACGGCACCTTCGAGGCCTTCCGCGAGGCCTACCTGGGGCCGGATGAGCGACTCTATGTCGTGCACGACCCGCCGCTGTCGATCCCGGCTCGCTCCCCTCGATTCGTCGAAGAGCGCCGCCGGCTCGAGCGTCGAATCCCACACCTTGCGCTTGCCGAGCTCGTCGACCGCGCACCGCAGCTGCGTCTGATCGCGGAGGACTCGGCCGTGGTGCGCGTTCAGGCGGCGCTGCCCGACGGCACCCTGCTCGGCGTCGGGATCGATGCCGAGCGCGGGCTGCTCCGGCGCTTGACCTACGTCGCCCACCTCTCCGCCAAGGGCGATACGGAGGTCACCTGGTGGTTCGACGACTACCGGCCGGTCGAGGGTCTCGGCCTCTTCCCTTTCCGATACGGGTCGACGGTCGGCGCACGCCCCCACACCGACATGACGGTACGGTCCGTGAGCTCCGGCGGCCTCGAGAGGTTCACCGCCCCGGGCGGGTACCGTCAGATCCCCGAGCAGCGACCCGACGAGACCGAGGCCGGACAGGCTCCGTCACTCGAGCTGGAAGAGGTCTTCCCGAACGTGTTTCGCGTCCCCGGGGTGCGGAGCGGATTCGCGCCGCTGGTGGTGGCGTTCGAAGAGTTCGTGGTAGCGGTCGACGCGCCGGCGAGCTTCCCGATGCTGGGCAAGATCCCGGCCGAGGAGACCGACCCGGCCCCCTTCTTCGGCTGGCACTCGGAGCGCCTGGTGGAGGCCGTCACCCGGGCATTCCCCGACCGTCCACTCCGCTATCTGATTCTCACCCATGCTCACGAGGACCACGTGGGAGGAGTCGCGGCGTTCGTAGCCGCCGGCGCCACCGTCCTCGCGGCGCCGGCCGTCCGGCCCGTTGTCGAGCGCCTGCTGGCCCTCCCGGGTGGGACCCGCTCCGGAGGGCAGGAGCGGCCGGCACTGCACTTCGAGGGGATCGAGGGCCGGCGCGTCATCGCGGACGACGGTCAACGTCTCGAGGTCCTCCC
>JAOTWP010000155.1 GCA_029862975.1 Acidobacteriota bacterium | reverse complement strand
CCTGGGAAGAGAAACTAGAATTGGACGTCTGGTACGTCGAGCACGTGAGTCTGGCTCTGGATCTGAAGATCCTGGCCCGGACGTTCTGGGTGGTGGTGACTGGAGGCGGGATCAGCGCCGCCGGGCACTCGACCATGCCCGAGTTCAGGGGGAAGGGACGGGAGGAGACTTGAGTCGCAAGAAGATCGTCATCGTTGCGCCCGCGGCCGAGCCCGGCATGGCCGCGGAGCGCCGCTCGGCCGGCAATCCGTTCTCCGGGCCGCCAGCCTGAGACCGCCGTTCGCCGATGCCGCGCCTGGCCTACGTCGTCACCCATCCGATGACCGCGGAGCACTTCCTGCGGGGTCACCTGGCGTATCAGCGGGAGGCGGGCTTCGAGACCCACCTGATCACCTCGCCCGGTCCGGCCGCGGAGCGCGTCGCGGCACGCGAAGGGGTCACGCTCCACGGCGTCGAGATGAGACGCCGCATCAGCCCGGCGAGCGACCTGCTCGCCCTTGCCCGGCTCACTCGCCTGCTCGCGAGGATCCAGCCCGACGTCGTCAACGCGAGCACGCCGAAGGCCGGGGTCCTGGCCACCCTGGCCGCCCGCCGGGCCGGGGTCCGACACCGCATCTACCTTCTGCGGGGGCTGCCGCTGGAGACCACGACGGGCGTGAAGCGCTGGGCGCTCGCCGCCGTGGAGCGGCTCGCGGCCGCCAGCGCGACCCGCATCTATTGCGTCAGCGAGAGCCTGCGCCGGACCTACGCCCGGCTCCATCTCGCGCCCCTCGACCGGATTCGCGTGCTCCGGTCCGGCTCGTCCAACGGCGTGGACGGCGACCGGTTCTCCTCGACGCTCGCGCCGGAGGCGACCGCCGCGGCCCGCCGGGAGCTCGACCTGCCGGTGGAGGGCCTGCTCGTCGGCTTCTTCGGGCGGCTGACCCGGGACAAGGGAGTCGGCGACCTGGTCAAGGCCTTTACCCGCGAGGTCTCCGTGCCGGGCCCTCCCCCGCTGCTCGTCCTGGTGGGCGACCTCGAGGCCGGCGATCCCCTGCCGGCCGACGTGCTCCGCGACATGGAGCGCTCGCCGGCGATCGTCGTGCGGCCCTTCAGCCAGGACATCGCCCGCTACTACGCGGCGGTCGACCTCGTCGCCTTCCCGTCGCTGCGCGAAGGGTTCCCCAACGTGCCGCTCGAGGCCGCGGCCTGCGGCCTTCCCGTCGTCGGCTACGCGGCCACCGGTACCGTCGACGCGGTCATCGACGGGGTGACCGGCACGCTCGTTCCCCCGGGCGACTGGCGGGCGCTGGGGCGCGCGATCGAGCACTACCTCGTCGACGACGGCCGGCGCCGCCGTCAGGGCCGCGCGGGGCTCGAGCGCGTGCGCCGCGACTTCGTGCCGGAGCACCTCTGGGAGGCCTGGGCGGAGGTCTACCGGCAGCTTCTGGAGGGCCGCGGCGATGCCTGATCGCGGACGGCGCGGCGCCGGAGACGGTCTCTACCAGCGCAAGTTCCGAACGATGCTCGACACCCGCGACGGCCGCCGCCACGAAGTCCGCCCCGGTGCCACCGGGTGGGCGCAGGTCAAGGGCCGTAACGCACTGACCTGGGAAGAGAAACTAGAATTGGACGTCTGGTACGTCGAGCCGTGAGTCTGGCTCTGGATCTGAAGATCCTGGCCCGGACGTTCTGGGTGGTGTGACTGGAGGCGGGATCAGCGCCGCCCGGCACTCGACCAGGCCCGAGTCCAGGGGGAAGGGACGGGAGGAGACTTGAGTCGCAAGAAGATCGTCATCGTCGGGGCCGGCGGCGTTGCCCGCGAGCTCCGCTGGCTGATCCACGAGATCAACCAGGTAGCCGACGCCTACGACGTGGCCGGCTTCGTGGCGTCCGATTCGAAATCGCTGCCTGACGCAGGCGAGCCGGACCTCCTCGGAGACTACGCGTGGCTCGAGCGGCACCGCGGCGAGATCGATTGCGTGACCATCGGGATCGGCTCGCCAAGTGTCAGGCGACGAGTCTCGGACGAGCTCCGGCAGATTCTCCCCGGCGCCGAGTTTCCGCCCCTGGTCCACCCTTCCGTCACGTACGATCGGAGCACCGGTCGTGTCGACGAAGGAGTCATCCTGGCCGCCGGGGTACAGGGCACCGTGAACCTGGAACTTCAGGCCTTCGCCCTGGTGGGCGTCGGTTGCACCCTGGGCCACGAGGCTCGGATCGGGCGTTGGTCGACGCTCAACCCGCGCGCCACGGTGTCGGGAGGCGTCGAGATCGGCGATGAGGTGCTGGTGGGATCGAACGCCCTGGTCTTGCAGTACCTTTCCGTGGGCGGAGGCGCCACCATCGGGGCTGGTGCCGTGGTGACCAGGGACGTGGCCGGCGGCACAACCGTCGTCGGCGTGCCCGCACGACCCCATCGCAGGCCCTCAGAGTGAACGACGGCCCGCAGCGCATCTACCTCTCCCCTCCCCACATGGGAGACCGGGAGCGAGCCTTGCTCGCCGAGGCCTTCGACTCCAACTGGATCGCCCCCCTCGGCCCGCACGTCGACGCGTTCGAGCGCGAGTTCGCGGCCGCGGTCGACAGGCCCTACGCGGCTGCCTTGTCCTCGGGGACGGCCGCGCTGCACCTGGCGCTCGAGCTCGTTGGCGTCGGGCCCGGCGACGAGGTGCTCTGCTCCGACCTCACCTTCGCGGCGAGCGCCTTCGCCATCACCTACCTGGGCGCCACGCCGGTGTTCCTCGACGCCGACCGGGCCACATGGAACATGGATCCGGCCCTGCTTCGGGAGGAGCTGACGGAGTGCGCCGCCCGCGACAAGCTGCCGAAGGCGGTCATCACCGTCGACCTCTACGGCCAGAGCGCCGATCACGATCCCATCCTCGCCACCTGCGACGCGTTCGGCGTGCCGGTGATCGAGGACGCCGCCGAGGCTCTGGGCGCCACCTATCGGGGGCGGCCGGTGGGCCGCTTCGGACGCTTCGGCGTCTTCTCCTTCAACGGCAACAAGATCATCACCACCTCGGGCGGCGGCATGCTGGTGTCGGAGGACGGCGCGGCCCTGGAGCGCGCCCGCTTTCTCGCGACGCAGGCACGCGACCGGGCGCCGCACTACGAGCACTCGGCGATCGGCTACAACTATCGCCTTTCCAACCTCCTGGCTGCCGTGGGGCGCGGTCAGCTCGAGGTGCTGCAAGAACGCGTCGCCGCCCGGCGCGGCAACTTCGACTTCTACCGCGAGCGGCTGGGAGACCTGCCGGGACTCGACTTCATGCCCGAGGCGGACTACGGGCTGGCCACCCGCTGGCTGACCTGCGTCACCATCGACCCCCAGCGCTTCGGCGGCGATCGCGAGGCGGTGCGGCTGGCCCTCGAGGCCGAGAACATCGAGGCACGGCCGGTGTGGAAGCCGATGCACCTGCAACCGGTGTTCGCGGAGTGTCGCGTCCGCGGCGGCGGCATCGCCGCTGAGCTCTTCGAGCGCGGGCTGTGCCTGCCCAGCGGTTCGAGCCTGACGGCCGCCGAACTCGAGCGCGTGGCCGGTGTGGTGCGGCGGGTCGCCGGCCGGCCGTGACCCGAGCCGCGTCAGGTCTCCGCTTCGACCCACCAACCCTCGAGCCCACCGCCGAGAGCTGCTGGCTCCTGCTGCGTGCCTTCGGGCCGGCCGCGGCCGACTGCGCCCCTCCACAACCCGCAGCGGCCCTGGCCATGGCCCAACGCACCGGATTGGCGCCACGCATCGCCGTCCGGACGCCGGCGGCCGCGCTCCAGGCCGAGCTCGGCGACCTGGCCGCGATGCTGATCGAAGCCCGGCGCCTCGCTGCTTCCCACGCCCTGGCCTACGAGAGCGTGATCGACGCCCTGAGTGCCGTGGCCGACGCCATCCCGCGACCGCTCGTCCTGCTCAAAGGCGCGGCCCTCCACGCCGCCGGCTGGGTGGCCCTGGGTTGCCGGCACGTCGGCGACCTCGACGCGCTGATCGATCCCGCCGGGGCGGACGACTTCCTCGCCGGCCTCGAGGCGGCCGGGTTCCAGCCCAGCGACGGCCCGCGCAACGAGCACCACCTGCCGCCCCTCGCGGCGCCCGGATGGGGCGTCGTCGACCTCCACGACGGGCTGCGCGGGGTGTGCGACGCAACCGGCCGCTGGCTCGACGCTTCCGGGGCATTGGCCACGGGTGAACCGCTCGAGGTCCGCCCGGGCTGCTGGGTTCCGGCCCGCAAGCTCGTGGCGGCGCACGTCCTGGCGCACGGACTCGAGCAGCACGCCTGGAGCCCCGACCCCTACCCGCTGCTGCGCACCGTGGCCGACCTCCTCGACCTGCTCCCCGGCCCGGACGACTGGTCGGCGGCGATGCCCGAGCTCGCGGCCTGGCTGCGCGACACGATCTCCGGCGCCGAACTGGCGGCGGCGCGCGACCTCTGCCTGGCACTGCGCGACGGACGACCGCCCGACACCCTGGCCGCCGATCCCGGCCGGCTACTGGCCCACCTGGTCGCCTACTCGTTGGACGACGCCTACCGCGCCGGCCTGCGAGGACGCCATCGCCGCCACCGCCTCGGGCAAGCCATCCGCCGCGGAACGCTGGTACGCTACGCCGGCCGAAAGTTGTCGGATTGGTGGCGCCGCGCCACCCGCTAGAGGGATCATGGAGACAGCCGCGAATCTCGAGCCTCGGGAGCCGTTCTGGGAGCGCCACCTGCGCCGGGAGATCCAGTACATCCTGGATATCGGCGTGCTGCTGGCCGCGTTCTCGATGGCCTACCTCCTGCGCTTCGACTTCGCCATCCCGGACGACCAGCTCCAGCGTGCTCTGGTGCAGGCGCCGGTGGTGCTCTTGCTCCAGTTCTGCCTCATCCTCTTGACCGGCATCTACCGCTTCGTGTGGCGCTACGTCGGCATGGCGGAGATCTGGGTCTTCGCCCGCGCCGGCTTCTTCTCGACCTTGCCGGTGCTCGCCATCCGGTTGTTCGCGCCGGAGCGATTCGAGCTGTGGCGCGTACCCCTGTCGATCATCCTGCTCGACGCTGTCTTCGCTTTCGGCGGCCTGCTGGCGATCCGGGTGCTGCGGCGCTCGATGTACGAACGCTACGAGCGCGAGTGGCGCCATCGGAGCTCCGGCGACAAGCACGAGCCGGTGATCCTCGTCGGTGCCGGACGCGCCGGGGTCGCGGTCATGCGTGAGATCAGCGGCCGCGGCGACACCGGCCTCGACGTCGTCGGCTTCGTCGACGACGATCGAATGAAGCACGGCACGACGATCCACGGCAAGCGGGTTCTCGGCGGCCTCGTCGACCTGCGGGCGCTGGCCGCCCAGCATCACGTCAAGCAGGCGATCATCACCATCGCCGCGGCCCGGGCGGCCACCATCCGCGCCATCGTCAAGACCTGCGAGGCGGCGGGCCTGCGGGTGCGGATCATCCCCGGTCTCTACGAGATCCTCCAAGGCAAGATCTCGATCAGCCGCTTCCGCGACGTCGAGATCGAAGACCTGCTGGGGCGCGAGCCGGTGGCGCTCGATACCGAGCGCGTCGCGCGCTTCCTCTCCGGGCGCACCGTAATGATCTCCGGCGCCGGGGGCTCGATCGGTGCCGAGCTCTGCCGTCAGACAGCGCGTTTCAAACCGCGCCGGCTGCTGCTCTTCGAGCGCGCCGAGGGGGCGCTGTTCGAAATCCATCGGGAGATCCTCGGTGAACGGCCGGGCTTCGACGTCCTCCCCGTCGTCGGCGACGTGGCGGACGACGCGCGAGTGCGCGAAGTCCTCACCCGCTTCCGCCCCGAGGTCATCCTCCACGCCGCAGCCCACAAGCACGTGCCGATGATGGAGTCGAACCCCGGCGAAGCGATCAAGAACAATGTCACCGGCACGCGCTGCATCGCCCACCTGGCGGGCGAGCTGGGGATCGAGGCCTTCGTCATGATCTCCACCGACAAGGCGGTTCGCCCGTCGTCGATCATGGGCGCCTCGAAACGCACCGCCGAGCTCATCTGCCAGGACCTGGCGGGGCAGTTCGACACGACTCGCTACGTGGCAGTGCGCTTCGGCAACGTCATGGGCTCGGCCGGGTCGGTCGTGCCGATCTTCCGCCGCCAGATCGCCGCCGGCGGCCCGGTGACGGTCACCCACCGCGACGCCATGCGCTACTTCATGACCATCCCGGAGGCTTCGCAGCTGGTCCTCGAGGCCGGCGCCATCGGCGCCAGCGGCGAGGTCATGATCCTCGACATGGGCCGGCCGATTCGCATCCTCGAGCTGGCACAGGACATGATCTCGCTCTCCGGCTACAAGCCCTACGACGAGATCGCCATCGAGTTCGTGGGCCTGCGCCCGGGGGAGAAGCTCTCGGAGGAGCTCGAGCTCAGCGGCGAGCGGATCGCCCCCACCCTCCATCCCAAGATCCTCGTCGGCACGGTGCAGCGCCCGACGCCCGAGTTTCGGGAGCTCCTGGCCGAGCTCGAGCGCGCCAGCCAGCCGCTCGACGAGACGAGGATTCGCCAGCTCCTGTGCCGCCTGATCCCCGAGGCGCAGATGGCCTCGACGCCGCGCGAATCGCGCGGCGCGTCTCCCGCGGCGGCCGGCGAGCAGCTCAACTGAGATGCCTTTCGACAACCTCAGGGGGGCGCCCGTCCTGGTGACCGGCGGCGCGGGGTTCATCGGCTCCCACCTCGTCGACGCGCTACTCGAGTTGGACTGCGCGGTCCGGGTGCTGGACGACTTCAGCACCGGCCGGGAGAGCAACCTGGCGCACTGCCGCCACCGCATCGAGCTGGTCAGGGGAGACCTGCGCCACGCCCGCACGGTGGCGCTGGCCTGCGAGGAGCGCCGGTTCGTCTTCCACCAGGGCGCGCTCGGCTCGGTGCCGCGGTCGATGGAGGACCCGGCGACCACGGTGGCGGTCAACGTCGGCGGCACGGCCAACGTCTTCGCCGGGGCTCGCGATGCCGGGGTCGAGCGCGTGGTCTACGCGTCCTCGTCGAGCGTCTACGGCGACAGCGAGCGCCTGCCGAAGGTCGAAGGCGAGGAGGGACGGCCACTGTCACCGTACGCCTTGTCGAAGAAGATGAACGAGGATCTGGCCGAGATGTTCGTCAGCTGCTTTGGCATGGAGCTCATCGGGCTGCGCTATTTCAACGTCTACGGCCCCCGCCAGCGGCCCGACGGGCCGTACGCCGCGGTGATCCCGCGGTTCTTCGCCGCCGCGGTAGAGGGCCGCGCGCCGGTAATCTACGGCGACGGCGAGCAGAGCCGGGACTTCACCTTCGTCGCCGATGCCGTGCGCGCCAACCTGCTGGCGGCGGTCACGGCCGAGATCCGCGACCATGTCGCCGTCAACGTGGCGAGCGGGCGGCAGACCTCGATCAACGAGCTGGCGCGGGAATTGTTCGTGGTCAGCGGCAGCCCGGTTCCGGCCAACCACCAGGCCGAGCGCCCCGGCGACGTCCGGCACTCGCTCGCCGACCTCGCCCGCGCTCACGCCGCCCTCGGATACTCTCCCGAGACCGACCTCACCGCCGGCCTGGCGCAGACTCTCCCCCACTACCAGGCTGTTCCCACCGGAGGCGCGGCGTGACCGAGACCTCGAAGACCATCCTCGTGACCGGCGGCGCCGGCTTCATCGGTTCCCACCTTTGCGACGCCTTCTCGGCAGAGGGTCACCGCGTGCTGGTGATCGACAACCTGTCGAGCGGCAGGCGCGAGAACCTGTCCGCTGACGCCGAGCTCCACGTGCTCGACATCGGCGACGAGGCAGCTGCCGACCTCGTGCGCACAGCGGGAATCGACGTGCTCGTCCATCATGCGGCCCAGATGGACGTGCGGCGCTCGACCGAGGATCCGGTCTTCGACGCCCGGACCAACATCCTGGGTACGCTGAATCTCGTCAAGGCTGCCGTCGAAGGGCGGGTGAAGCAGGTGATCTTCGCCTCGAGCGGCGGCGCGATCTACGGCGAGCAGGACTACTTCCCGGCCGACGAAGCGCACCCGCAGCGGCCGGTCTCCCCGTATGGAGTCAGCAAGCTGGCCGGCGAGCGCTATCTCTACTACTTCCACGTCGAGCACGGGCTGGACGTCACCTGCCTGCGGTACGCCAACGTATACGGCGAGCGGCAGAACCCGCACGGCGAGGCGGGGGTGGTGGCGATCTTCCTGAAGAGGCTGCTGGCCGGGGAGACTTGCACGATCAACGGCGATGGGCTGCAAACCCGGGACTACATCCATGTGTCCGACGTGGCACGGGCCAACGTAGCGGCCCTCGGGCAGCCCGGCTTCCGGGTCTATAACGTGGGCACAGGCATCGAAACGAACGTCGTCGAGCTCTACCGGGGCTTGACGGCGGCGC
Source organism: Acidobacteriota bacterium (assembly GCA_029862975.1). Classification (GTDB taxonomy): domain Bacteria; phylum Acidobacteriota; class Thermoanaerobaculia; order Multivoradales; family JAHEKO01; genus CALZKB01. The sequence continues at coordinate 380 of JAOTWP010000155.1, read as the reverse complement.
TCGGCGTGGAGCGAGAGGCCGAGCACGCGCCGGCCAAGCCTGGGGAGCAGCGACGGTCGAACGTGGATGCCGGGGCCCTCCGCGGGGAGCTCGGTCTTCCTGAGCCGATCGATCTGGCCGCGGGATTCCGGCGCACGGCCGATTGGTTCCGGGGCGCGATGGTCGAAGCCTAGCTCTCGGCCTCGGGCTCTGCACCAGAGGTTCCGGCCGGGCAGAGCCGCGGCGCCACCGCCTTGGCGATTTCAGCCGCGATCTCGATCGAGAACGCGGCCGTGTAGTGCACCTTGTCCACGTAGAGTGGCTCCCGCCGGCCCTGCTGCATGTCGGCCAGCCAGAGGAAGTCCTCGCTGAGGGGGCCGTCTGGATCGCGGCGCAGGCGA
>JAOTWP010000154.1 GCA_029862975.1 Acidobacteriota bacterium | reverse complement strand
CGCCCCCCACCAACCGCCCCGCCCGCACGGGTTCGAGCCTCCCACCCCGGCGCTCGCCACGTGGCTGGCCAGCCTCGGCTCGTCGCGGCCCGTCCTGCAGAAGGAGAAGGACTGGATCCGCGTGCCCCGGTATCCCTCGCTGCGGGCGGATCGCCTCCGCTTCTTCGACGCCTACGGGATCGGCGGTCCGGGGCCCCGCGGGATGAGGCGGATGGCGGATTGGAACGTCGCCATGATGATGGAAGCGCCGGCGCCGGACGAGGGAGCGATGGCGGTCGAGCCGACGGCCGGGAGCTTCGAGGCGGAGGCCGGGGACGGCGAGGCGCAGGCCGAGAAAGAGGGCCCGGCCGCCGAGGGCGGGGAGCTGCGCACGGACTTCTCGGAGACGGCGTTCTGGGAGCCGCACCTGGTGACCGACGGCGACGGCGCGGTGGCGTTCGAGTTCACGGTGCCCGATTCCCTGACCGAATGGAACGTCTGGGTGCACGCCCTGACGCGCGAGCTGCGCTACGGCGCCCGCACCGAGAAGGTGACGACGGCGAAGGAGCTTCTGGTGCGGCCCTACCTGCCGCGGTTCCTGCGCGAGAGCGACGCGGCGCGGCTCGAGGTCGTCGTCCAGAACGCCGGGGAGGCACCGCTCAGCGGCGAGCTCGAGCTCGACATCCTCGACCCCGCCGGCGGGGAGAGCGTCGCCGGCGACTTCGGGCTGGCCGCCGAGGAGCGCCGGGGCCGGGCCTTCGAGGTGGCGCCCGGAGCCTCGACGACGCTGTCCTTCGAGGTCCGCGCGCCGCGCCGGGTCGGCACGGTGGCGGTGCGCGTGGTCGGCGCGGCCGGCGACTTCTCGGACGGCGAGCTGCGGCCGCTGCCGCTCCTGCCGGGCCGCTTCCATCTCGCCCAATCCCGCTTCGCCGCCCTCCAGGATGCGACCCGGCGGGAGCTCGCGTTCCCCGATCTCGCCGCCGGCGGCGACCCGAGCCGGATCGACGAGCAGCTCGTCGTCACCCTCGACGCCCAGCTCTTCTACTCGGTGCTCAACGCGCTGCCCTACCTCGTGGACTTCCCCTACGAGTGCACGGAGCAGGTCTTGAACCGCTTCCTGTCGACGGGCATCGTCAGCTCGGTCTTCGACGAGTATCCGGCGGTGGCCCGGATGGCCGCCGGCCTGGCGGCCCGCGAGACGCCGCTCGAGCCCTGGGTCGCCGACGACCCGAACCGGCGCATGGCGCTCGAAGAGACGCCCTGGCTCGTCGCCGCCGGGGGCGGCGAAGGGCCCGACGAGGGTCTCGTCCGGGTGCTGGATCCGCGGGTCGCCGCGGCGCAGCGCGACGCCGCCCTGGGGCGGCTCGCGGCCGCCCAGACCGCGGTCGGCGCCTTTCCCTGGTGGCCGGGAGGCCCGCCGTCGCCGTTCATGACCCTCTACGTCGTGAGCGGGCTGTCGCGGGCCCTCGAGTTCGGGCTCGACGTCCCCCGGGACGTGGTCGTTCGCGCCTGGCAGTATCTGCACCGGCACTACGTCGAGGAGATCGTCGGCGACCTCGGCTCGGAGGAGGCGCGGCACGAGACGGTGGCGCTGCTCAACTACGTGCTCTCGAGCTACCCGGACGAATCCTGGACGGGAGGGGTCTTCACGGCCGACGACCGGCGGCGGATGCTCGACCACTCGTTCGCGCGCTGGCAGCGCCACTCGCCGCTCGTCAAGAGCTACCTGGCGCTGACCCTGCGGCGCGCCGGGCGCGCGGACGACGCGCGGCTCGTCTTCGACAGCGTCATGGACTCGGCGCGCACCACGGTGGACGAGGGCACGTTCTGGGCCCCGGAGGACCGCGCCTGGCTCTGGTACAACGACACGATCGAGAGCCACGCCTTCGCCCTGCGCACGCTCACGGAGATCTCGCCGGACGACGAGCGGCGGCGGGGGCTCGTCCATTGGCTGATGCTCAACAAGAAGCTCAACCACTGGAAGTCGACCCGCGCGACGGCCGAGGTCATCTACTCGCTCGTCCACTATCTGTCCGCCGTCGGGCAGCTCGGCACGCGCGAGGCGGCGACCGTGCAGGTCGGCGGGCGGGTCACCGAGCTCGTCTTCGAGCCCGAGGAGTACACGGGGCGCAACCGCCAGATCGTCGTGACGGGAGACGAGATCGATCCGGCGCGGGACTCCACGATCGTGGTGGAGAAGGAGACCCCGGGCCTCATGTTCGCCTCGGCGACCTGGCACTTCTCGACGGAGCTCCTGCCGGAGCGCGCCAGCGGAGACTTCTTCGCCGTCGAGCGCACCTACTTCCGGCGGCTGCGGCGGGGCGAGGAATGGGTGCTCGAGCCGCTCGCCGAGGGTACCGAGCTCGTCCCCGGCGACCAGGTCGAGGTGCGGCTGACCCTGCGGGCCAGGCACGCGGCCGAGTACGTCCACCTGCGCGACCCGCGGGCCGCCGGCTTCGAGCCCGAGACGTTGACCTCGCAGTACAAGTGGGACCTCGGGGTGGGCTGGTACGAGCAGGTGCGCGACAGCGGCACGGACTTCTTCTTCGAATGGCTGCCGGCGGGCGAGTACGCCTTCCGCTACCGGCTGCGGGCCAACCTCGGCGGCACCTTCAAGGCCGCCCCGGCGACGGTCCAGTCGATGTACGCCCCCGAGTTCAACGCCTACTCGGCCGGCGCGACGCTCACGATCGGCGGGCGCTGAGCGGCTCGCGGGCCGCGACCCTCGGAATCAGCTCTCGCTGACCGGCTCGGCCCTTCCACCGTCGCAGACCGTGGATGGCAGCGATGCCGACCGCCTACCTGGAAGAGCGACCATCGCAGGCTGCGGGTCGTGCCTTGAAGTCGGCGGCCTGAAGCAAGGCGGCCGGAAGTAAGAAGGCCCCGGCCGTGGGCCGGCCGGGGCCTTCAGGGTTGTCTCGGTGGCGAGGGGTTCCCCTTCTCGGGAGACCCTCCAGTCAGGCCACGGAGGCGTGGGAGGTTCCCCTTACGGAGTCGCCACCTCCACGAAACCCGGTTTATGTAACTCCACAGGACCACCTCCTTTCTGGGCGTACCACTCTTCGACGGGCCCCTCCCGTCCGGCGCGCGGACCGCCCCGATCCGCCGGCGCCGCCACGATTCGGTCGATCGTGGACGCTTCTCATCGCCGCAATCTTGGAAGAAGGCGAGCCTTCTTGTCAAACGTCGGTGCGGGAAATCGTGCGTGTTCATGGCGCTTTAGGCTGCCTGACGGCGGATCGTCGCGCGGCCCGGTATCATCGGCGGCCGGAGACCTGCCGCAGGCGGCGGAGGAAACGTCATGGAATCAGCCAGCGCGAAGATCGAGACGGCGGGCCGCGGCGCGTGACGGGACGCATCACGGCGGCCGCATGACGGGAGGCTGGCCCCTCGCCTTCGAGGACGTGCTCGCGGCGCGGCGGGTGGTCGCGGCCGTGCTGCCGCCGACGCCGCTGCGCTCGTACGCTCTCCTCGACGAGGCCGTCGGCCACGGGGTGCGGGTGCTCGTCAAGCACGAGAACCACCAGCCCACCAACGCCTTCAAGGCCCGCAACGGCCTGGTCGCCCTGTCGCGGCTGAGCGCCGAGGAGCGCGGCCGGGGCGTGGTGACCGCGACCCGGGGCAACCACGGCCAGGGGGTTGCCTGGGCCGGGCAGCGGCTGGGGGTGCGCTCCACCATCTGCGTGCCGCTGGGCAACAACCCGGAGAAGAACGCCGCCATCCGCGCCTTCGGCGCCGAGCTGGTAGAGCGCGGCGAGACCTACGACGACGCCGTCGAGGTGGCGCGCGAGCTGGTGGCGCGGCGCGGGATGACCTTCATCCACTCCACCAACGACCTCGGCGTGCTCGCCGGCGCGGCCACCATCGCCCTCGAGGTCTTCGACCAGGAGCCGGGCGTGGACGCCTTCGTGATCGCCGTCGGCGGCGGATCGCAGGCCGTCGGGGCCATGACCGTGGCCCGCGAGCTGGCCCCGGAGACCCGGTTCTACGGCGTCCAGGCTGCGGCGGCCTCGACGATCCACGACTCCTGGCACGCCGGCGAGCGGGTGCGCAGCGGCATCCGGCCGACGCTCGCCGACGGGCTGGCGACGGGCGACGTCTACGACGGCACGTTCGGCGCTCTAAGCGAGGGGCTCACCGACTTCATCACCGTCGGCGAGGAAGAGCTCGCCGCCGCCATCCGCCTGCTGCTCGCCACCACCCACAACCTCGCCGAAGGCGCCGGCGCCGCCGGCCTCGCCGGCCTGCGCAAGCTGGCGCCCCGGCTGGCCGGCAGGACCGTCGTCATCTACCTGACCGGCGGCAACATCGACGCGGCAAGCCTGCGGCTGGTGCTGGCCGGGTAGCGCCTCGGCTCCGTCAGGCCCGCGGCCCGGCTTGCAGCGTCCCCGCGCCGCTTGCGCCCGCCGCCACACGTCATTAGCCTTGGGGTGTGACGAAGCTCGCAGAGCGGTTCGTTTGCGCACGGGTCGTGACCGCTCTCGCGGCGATGCTGACGCTCGTGCCGGCGATGGCGGGAGCGGCGGACCCCGACATCGCCGGCCGGGTGTACGCCGCCTATCCGGGAGTCCTCGCGACCTGGGCGGAGGGGGAGACGCAGCCCGCCCTCGAGAAGCTCGACGCCCTCGAGACGCCGCTCATCCGGCCCGGCAAGGTCGAGCGCGACGTCGAGGAGCTCTGGCGGGCCAAGCTCGGGGTGATCCGGGAGATCCTCGAGCGCGGCTCGGTCGAGCTGCTCGTGCCGATCATGCTGCTGCACCACGACGCCTACCGCCACTACGCGGGGCAGCGCGCCACCGTGCTCGCCCGCCACTCGCTCGTGATGAGCTCCGAGCTGGCCGAGGTCTACGCCGAGAGGTCCGGGCAGGCCGCGGCGAGGCGCACCGCGAGCGATCTGCTGACGAGCCTCGGCGGCTGGCTGCAGAGCGGTTTCGTCACGACGCGCAGCGCCGAGCTCCTTGCGCGCGCCCTCGCCGTCGATCCCGGAAACGCGGCCGCGCACCTGGGCCTCGGTGCCCTCTACGAGCGGCGCGGCGAGCTGGCCGAGGCCGCGCAGCACTACGCCGCCGCGGCGCGCTTCGAGCCGGGCTGCGCCGAGGCGCTGCTGCGCCAGGCGGTCTGCGTCGCCCGCGGCGGCGAGCCGCGGCTGGCCGAGCCGCTCCTCGACCGCGCGCTGGCGATCGGCGAGCCGGAGTGGGTGGCCAGGTTCGCCGTCCAGGAGAAGGCGCGCTTGCAGGAGGATCCGCTCGTCGCGGCGGCCGTCGCCCGCGAGGGCCGGAAGCGCTTCCCCGAGAGCTCGCGGCAGGCGATCCAGCTCGCGCTCCTGCTCGACCGGCAGAGGCAGTCGCGGTCCGCGCTCGCGGTGCTGGACGAGATCTCGGGCCGGCCGGAGCCGGAATCGGAGCGCTACCACTACGCACACTGGCCCGGCCGGCTGCTGGACGCGGCGCGCGCGCGGCTGCGCCAGGCGGCGGCGGATCAGAACGGCGTCCTCGCGGTCGCCACGCGGAGCGGCGAGCCCATGCTGCCGGCGGAATGATGCGCCGCGCGCTCCTCCTGGTCGTGGCCGCGACCTGGGCTTCGGCCTGGGCTGCCGCCGCCGGCGCGGCCGAGGCGTGGTTCCTCTCTCCGGACCCGGGGGCCGGGATCTACGGCCCCGTGGAGCTTTCCGTTCACGTCGAGACGGAGGAGGCGGTCCTGGCCGTGGAGTTCTTCGTCGACGGGGTGAGCGTCGGAACGGTGACCGAGCGGCCGTACTCCCTCGTCTGGGACGTCGGCTACGAGAACCGCGAGCGCGAGCTGCGGGCCGAGGCGCGGCTGGCGGGGGGCGAGCGGGTCGTCGCGCTGCGGCTTACGGGCAGCTTCAAGGTCGACGACTCCCTCGAGGTGGAGCTGCGCCAGCTCTACGTGAGCGTGATGTCGGAGGGCGAGAGGGTGCCGAACCTCGAGCGCGGCGACTTCAAGATCCTCGACGGCGGCGAGCCGGAAGAGATCGTCACCTTCGAGCACGGGGACGTCCCGGTGACGGCGGTGCTGCTGCTCGACTGCAGCGCGAGCATGGAAGGGGAGCGCTTCGCCGCGGCGATGGGCGGCGCCCGGACGTTCCTCGACCGGATGGCGCCGCTCGACGAGGCCAAGCTCGTTCTCTTCTCCGATCGCCTGCTGGGGGCGACGCCGTTCACCCGCGATCCGGAGGTGCTCGGCCGGGTCCTCGAGGCGGTGGAGCCGGTGGGCGGCACCGCCATCAACGACTACCTCTACGCCGGTCTGAAGCTGCTCGACGCCCGCCAGGGGCGGCGGGTGGTGGTGCTCTTCACCGACGGCTCCGATCTGCACAGCCTGCTGTCGATGCGCGACGTGCTGTGGAAGGCCGAGCGCAGCCAGGCGCTCGTCTACTGGATCTTCCTCCGCGAGCCTGGAGCCTCGGACCCGCCGCGGTTCGCCACCGCCCTGCGGGGCTTCGAGGGGAACCTCGAGGAGCACCGGCTGCTGCATCGCGTCGTGACGCAGAGCGGCGGCCGCGTCGCCGAGATCGACGGCCCCGAGCAGCTGGCGGACGCGTTCGCCGAGATCATGGACGAGCTGCGGCAGCAGTACGTCCTGGGCTACTACCCGCAGCACGCCGTGGGCGACGGCAGCTGGCGCGAGGTCGACGTCAGGGTGCGCGGCCTCGGCCTGCGCGTGCGGACCCGCCTCGGCTACATCGACGACTGACGCGCGCGCCGGCATGAAGACCATCGAGGCCTTCTTCGAGGAGATCGGCCGCTTCTTCGAGATGCTCTGGGGGGTCCTGGTCTGGACCCCGCGGCGGCCCTGGGACTGGCGCCAGCTGCTCTACCAGATGGTCCGCGTGGGCGTGAACTCGCTGCCCGTCATCCTCCTGACCGCCATGTTCACGGGGATGGTCATGGCGCTGCAGACGACGGCGACCCTCATGCGCTTCGGCGCCGAGCGCTACGTCGGCTCGCTCGTCTCCCTGTCTCTCGTGCGCGAGCTCGCGGCCGTCCTCGGCGGCCTCATCATCGCCGGCCGCTCGGGGTCGGCGATGGGCGCGGAGCTGGGCAGCATGCGGGTCACCGAGCAGATCGACGCCCTCGAGGTCATGGCGACCAATCCGATTCACTACCTCGTGGTCCCCCGGGTCTGGGCGACGGTCGTCATGCTGCCGCTCCTCGTCGTCGTCTCCGACGCCATCGGCATCTGGGGCGGCTATCTCGTCGCCGTGCTCCTCATGGGCACGAATCCGGTGGCCTACCTCGAGACGACCTTCCAGTACACCGAGGTCTCGGACGTCACCTCCGGATTGATCAAGGCGGCCTTCTTCGGCCTGTTCCTCGCCGTCATCGGCTGCCAGCAGGGGTTCTACACGAGCGGCGGGGCGCAGGGGGTGGGGCGCTCGACGACCCGGGCGGTGGTCATCGCCAGCATCGTCATCTTGATCAGCGACTTCTTCCTGACGAAGATCCTCTTCTGATGGGCGCCGCGGAGAGCGCCCGGCCGGGCGAGGTGAAGATCCGCCTGCGGGACCTGCACAAGGCCTTCGGGCCCAATGCCGTGCTCTCCGGCGTCGACCTCGACATGGCCGCGGGAACCTCGACGGTGATCATCGGCGGCTCGGGCACGGGCAAGAGCGTCCTCCTGAAGCACGTGATCGGCCTGCTGCGTCCGGACCGCGGGTCGGTGGAGGTGGACGGCGTGACCGTCGAGGAGCTCGCAGGGGAGGCCCTCACCCGGTTCCGGCGCAAGTTCGGGATGGCCTTCCAGGAGGGGGCGCTCTTCGACTCGATGACCGTGGCCGAGAACGTCGCGTTCCCGCTGACCCGCATCGGCTCGCGCTCGCGGGCCGAGATCGCGGCGCGGGTGCGCGAGTGCCTGGGGCTCGTCAAGCTCGAGGGGGTGGAGGGCAAGATGCCGTCCGAGCTCTCGGGCGGCATGCGCCGGCGGGTGGGATTTGCCCGCGCCATCGCCCACGAGCCCGAGATCCTGCTCTTCGACGAGCCGACGACGGGGCTCGACCCGGTCACCAAGGAGACGATCGACGAGCTCATCATCGATCTCAAGAACTCGCTCGCGTCCACGCTCGTCACCATCAGCCACGACATGGGAAGCGTCTTCAGGATCGCCGACCGGGTGGCCATGCTCTACGGCGGCAAGATCATCGCCCACGAGACGCCGGCGGACCTGCGGGCCAGCAGGGACCCGCGGGTCTTCGAGTTCCTGCGCCGCGACCTCGAGATGTGGGGGGCGGCGCGGAGCGGCTAGCCGCCGCCCTCGCCTCGCCGAACCCCGGTAACGAAAGGGATTGGAATGTCGAACACGGCCAAGGTCGGAATCTTCATGGCGGCGGCGCTCGCCGTCCTCGCATACCTCATCTTCCAGATCGAGGACCTGCGCCTCTGGGGACCGGAGGGCCGGCGGGTCGAGGCCGTCTTCGACTCGATCGCGGGGCTCGACGACAAGTCGGCCGTGCGGGTGGCCGGCGTCCGGGTCGGACGGGTCGACGGCATCCGTCTGGAAGACCGCCGGGCCGTCGTCGGCCTGCTCCTCGAGACTCCCGTCAACCTGCGGGAAGGCGCGACGGCCACGATCAGCTCGCTCGGACTGCTCGGCGACAAGTTCGTCGAGCTCCGCGTGGGCGAGGCCGGCGGCGCGCCGCTGCCTGACGGCGCGCTTCTGCCGGGCGAGACGCCGATGGGCTGGGACCAGGCGATGGCGAAGTTCAGCGACCTCGGTACGACCCTCGAGGAGAGCCTGACCGCGCTCGACTTCCAGGCGATGGGACCGACGATCCAGC
>JAOTWP010000153.1 GCA_029862975.1 Acidobacteriota bacterium | reverse complement strand
CGCCCCCACTCGAACGGCCGTCCCTGGATCACCTCCAGCTTGTCGCGCACCTCGAACGCCGCTTCCTCGACGCCGCGCAGGGGGACGTTGGCGTCCGTCCCGGTGCTCCGCTTGGGCAGATCGATGATGACGAAGAGCTCGGCCGAGGAGAGCGGCCCGGCGGAGCCGCGGGCGATCCCCCGCGTGTCGCCCACGATGACCGTCTCCTCGCGCCCGAGACCGCTCATCATCTCGCTGCCGGCGCCGTCGCGCAGCACCACGGCGCCGTCCGGCGCGGCCGACCGGCTCATCGTGCGCTCGATGCCCTGGGCGATCGACAGGACGCCCACCATCACGGCCACCACCCCGGCGATGCCGAAGGCGGCCGAGGCCGACGCCCCCAGCCGCTGGGGAATGGTCATGACGCTGTACTTGGCGACGGCGGCGACCTGCGCGAGCCACTTGCCGGGCGAGACCACGGCTACCCCCTCCTCAGCGCGTCGGCCACGCGCAGCCGCATCGCCTGGAGCGCCGGCAGGGCGCCCGCCAGAAGGCCGAGAAGCACCACGAGGGCGGCGCCGAGAGCCACCTGCGGGGCCGGCATGAAGAAGATCGGCAGCGCGCCGCCCGTCGGGTCGCCGCCCAGGGTGACGAGCGCCCAGCCGAGGGCCAGCCCGAGGCCGCCCCCGAGCACGCTGATGAGACAGGACTCGCCGACGACGAGGCCCAGGACCTGGCGCGAGGTGAAGCCCATCGCCTTGAGGACTCCGAGCTCTTCCGTCCGCTCGCGGACAGCCTGGGCCATGGTGTTGCCGGCGACGAGGAGGATCGTGAAGAAGACGGCGCCGAGGACCGCGGCCATCATCTTGCCGATGTTGCCGACCTGCTTCGCGAAGCCCTGGACGAAGGCCTTCTCCGTCGACGTGTCCGTCTCCGCGGCCGAGTTGGCGAAGCGCGCGTCGACGGCGGCGGCGACGGCGGCGGCGCGCTCGGGATCCTCGACCCGGATCATGTACCACCCGATCTCGCCCTTGGCCATCCCGCGCGCCTCGTCGAAGTAGTCGTAGCGGAAGAGGAACTGCGTGTCGTCGGTGCCCTGCTCCGCGCCGTCGTAGATCCCGACGACGTCGAACGTCCAGGTCCTGCTGCCGTCCTCCTGCACCCAGATCGTCGCCTGGATGGGCACCTTGTCGCCGAGCTTCCAGCCGTACTTCTCGGCGAGCCCGCGCCCGACCACCGCGCCGGTGCGGGTCTCGCGCCAGGCCGCCCGCTCCTCTTCGCTCAGCAGGAACTCGGGATACATCGCCAGGTACTCGTCCGGATCGACGGGGAACTGGGCAAAGTAGTTCCTGGGGTCCTGGTAGATGCCGCCGAACCAGGTCGCGTAGGTCGCGTCGGCCACCCCTTCGACCTGCTCGATCTGGGACTCGTAGCTCTCGGGAAGGAGCTGGATCAGCGACACCTTGTGCCGCACGACCAGGCGATCCTCGCCGGCGACGCTGACCCCCATGTCCATCGCGTGCTCCACCGCGACGAGGAGGCTGAACAGAACGAACGCGACGAAGATGGAGAGCACCGTCAAGATCGTGCGCGTCTTCTTGCGCCGCAGGTTGGCCCACAGGAGGTGCAGGTACTTCACGCCGCGACCTCCTGCTCGACGAGCCGCCCTTTCTCCAGATGGAGGGTGCGGTCGGCCCGCTCGGCGGCCAGGGGGTCGTGGGTGACCATGATGATGGTCTTGCCGTGGTCGCTCGCCAGGGTGTGCAGGATGGCCAGCACCTCGTCGCCCGACTTGCGGTCCAGGTCCCCGGTCGGCTCGTCGGCGAGGATGAGGCTCGGGTCGCTGGCGATCGCCCGGGCGATCCCCGCCCGCTGCTGCTCGCCGCCGGAGAGCTGGCGCGGGTAGTGCTGGGCGCGGTCCGTGAGCCGGACGACCTCGAGCGCGGTGGCGACCTGACGCCGCCGCGCCTTCTTGTCGAGCGGCGTGAGCAGGAGGGGCAGCTCCACGTTGCGGGCCGCGGTGAGCACGGGCAGCAGGTTGTAGAACTGGAAGACGAAGCCGACGTGACGGGCGCGCCAGGCCGCCAGCTTGCGGTCGGGAAGATCGTCGATCCGGGTGCCGCCGACCTCGACGACCCCGCGGGTCGGGCGGTCGAGCCCGCCGACGAGGTTGAGCAGCGTCGATTTCCCGGAGCCCGACGGCCCCATGAGGGCCAGGAACTCTCCCTGCCGCACCTCGAGGTCGAGCGACTCCAGCACGTGGATCGTCTCGGCCCCCCGCTTGAAGTCCTTGCTCACCCCCGCCGCGCGTACCAGAGTGCTCACTCCGCCACCTCCTCGATCCGTTCGCCACCGGCCAGCTCGGCCGGCCCCTCGACGACCACGGCCTCCCCGGCCGTCACCCCCGAGAGGATCACGATCCCGTCCTCGTGGCCGCCGCCCGTGCTCACGGCCCGTTTCTCGGCCACCCCGCCGGCGACGACGAACACGGCGTCGCGGCCGCCCACGCGGCGCACCGCGGCGGCCGGCACGACGACCCGGGGAACCGCTCGCAGGGCCTCGTCCGCGCTCTCGCGGAAGGCCACCTTGACGCCCATGTCCGGCAGGATCCTCGGGTCCAGCGCGTCGAACCCGATCCTCACCTTGACGGTCGCGCGCTGGCGGTCGGCCGTCGGCACGATCGCGATCACCGACGCCGGAATCTCCCACTCGGTGTAGGCGTCGAGCGTTGCGATGACCCGCTGCCCCGGCAGCACGCGATTGATGTAGCTCTCGTTGACGTCGACCTCGATCTCGAGCGACTCCATGTCGACGATCGTGCCGATGCCGGTGCGGGTGAAGCCGCCGCCCGCCGCGGCCGGCGAGATCATCTCGCCCGGCTGGGCGTTCTTCGAGACGACGACCCCGGCGAACGGAGCGCGGATCTCGGCGTCCGCCAGCTGCTGCGTCCAGACCTCGGCCGCACGGCGCCGCACGGCCACCTCGTCCTCTTGCTGCGCCAACCGCGCGCGGAGCGCGTCGTGCGCCGCGCGCGCCGCGTCGAGGTCCGCCTGGCTGCCGATCCCGCCCGCGACCAGCCGCTCGAACCGCGCCAGCTCCAGGGCCGCTTCCTCGATGCGGACCCGGGTCTCGGCCAGCGCCGACTCGGCCGCCCGCACCTGCGCCGCCGCGAGGTCGTAGTTGACGCGGAGGTTGGAGGCGTCGAGCCGAGCCATGACCTGGCCCGCGGCGACGCGCATGCCCTCCTCGATCGCCACCTCGACGACCCGGCCCGTGACCTTGGACGACACGGTGGCCTGCCGGCGGGCCGTGACGTAGCCCGAGGCGTTGAGCACCGTGGCGCCGCCGCCGCCGATCCCGACCTCCCGCGCCACGGCCGTCCTCACGGCGATCGGCGCCGGGCGCGAGAAGACGTACCAGAGCGCGGCGCCGAGGGCGACGATCGCGACGGCCGCCGCGGCCGTCCAGCGCCAGGCCCCGGAGTCCGCCGCGGGCTCGTCGCCACGCTCGATCCGGAGACTGGCCAGGCGGTCGTCTCCCGCTACCTTCCGCGCTTGGTCCGGCTCGCCCGACATCGCCCTATTGTACGTACTCCTCCGGGGGTCGGTTGCCGGGCGCCTGCCGGGCGCCGAGGTAGAGCAGCCACAGCCCGACCATCTGGACGACGTGGTAGAGATCGTTGTGGTTGAAGCGCGGGTGGGGGGCGATCCCGGTCTGCTGGATCGCCGCCGCGGCGAAGGAGACGACGATGCCACCGGCGATCCACCGGGCGCCGCGGCGGCCGCGGGCCGCGAGGACCAGGTGGATCGCCAGCACGATCGCCATCGCGCCGCCGTACTGGAGCACGGCGGCGCTGAAGTCGTCGTCGACCGCGCAGACCCAGACGCCGTAGGCGGCCACCTCCGCCACGATCGCCCAGCCCAGGAGAGCCAGCGCCCGGCGGCCGCGCGGCGCCACCGCCCGGGCCGCGGCCCAGAGCAGCAGCCCGCTCGTCAGGCCGATGGCGAGCATCGTGGCCCGCCACAGCAGGGACGCCGCCGAGGCGCTCAGGTACGGGGCGAAGCCGTGCGCGCTGCCGCCCAGAGCGGCGGCCGCGGCCACCGCCCAGAACGCCGCCGCCCAGGTGCGGCGGGGATCGCTCCCGGGAGCCGCCGCGCGCCACGTCCGGAGCCCGAGCCAGACCCCGAGAGCGGCCAGCGCGTAGTCGGTCATGAGCGTCATCGGTTCCGCCAGCTGCATGCCTCGCCTCGCGCCTCGCCCCCGTTTCGGGGGCAGTATCCCACGGTTGACAGCGCCCGGACGGCATGCTCGCATAGGCGCTCGGTGCCCCCTTCCCGCGGTCAAGACGCCCTGCCCGAGCTGCGGCTGGTCCCCGGCCCGCTGGCGGCGGAGGCCGAGCTCCTCCGCGATCTCGAGCGCGAGCTCGAGGGCCATCCCGAGGGCGATCTCGAAGGCGAGCTCGAAGGCGAGCTCGATGGCGATCTAAAGGGCGGTCTGGAGGGCGATCCGGAGGGCCGGCTCGGGGGCGAGCTCTCGGCGGCGCGGGGCGCGGCGGTCCGGCCGTGGGCGGCGCCGCTGCTCATCGTCGTGCCCTCGCGGAGCCTCCGCGAGCACCTGCAGGCGCGCATCGTCGCGGCGCGGGGGCGGGCGCTGCTCGGCGTGCGCTGCGTCACCCTCTTCGGCCTGGCGCTCGAGACCGTGGAAGACGCCGTCGGGCGGCAGCTGGCGGGAGGGGACCTCTTCCCCTTCTTCGCGCGCCGGCTGGCGCGCGACGATCGCCCCTTGCGCCAGGCCCTCGACCACCTCGCGGACGGCTACTCGCCGCTCCTGGGGACCGTCCGCGACCTGCTCGACGCCGGCTTCGATCCGGCGCATGCCGAGGCGCTCCTCGAAGCCCTCGCCAGCGACGGCGGCGCCGTCGCCTCGCGGCGCGAGATCGCCCGCGCCCAGGCCCTCGTGCGGGTCGCCGCCGGCGCGCTCGAGGCGCTGCGGGAGATCGGCGCGGGGCGCCGCTCGACCCTCCTCCAGGCCGCGGCCGAGCGGCTGCGCCACGGCGAGCCCGGATGGGCGGCGCGCGCCGTCTGGATCTACGGATTCGCCGACGCCACCGGCGTCGCGACGGACTTCATCGAGGCCCTGCTGGCGCGCCGCCGCGGGCGCGTCTACCTCGACCAGCCGCCCGACCCGGCGCAGCTCGACCAGCCCGACGCGGGGGTGCGCTTCACCCGCCGGTTCCGCGACCGGCTCGCCGCGAGCGCCCGCCTCACCACAGCCGCGGCGACGGCCGAGCGGCCGCGGATCGAGCTCTTCCGGGCCCTGGGCAGCGACGGCGAGATCCGCGAGGTCGCCCGGCGCGTTCGCGAGCTCCTCGACGCCGGTGCCAGGCCGGAGTCGATCGCCGTGGTCGCGCGCCAGCTGGCGCCCTACGCCCGGGCCGTGCGGATCCACTTCCCGAGTCTCGGCGTCCCGTTCTCGGCGCTGGGCGGCGAGGGGACGAAGGACCGCCGGGGCCGGCGGGGCGAGGCCCTCGCCGACCTTCTGGCGCGGCGCGCGGCGCTGTCCGTCGAGCGTTGGCTCGAGCTGGTCGACCGCCGCTTCGGCGACCGCGCCCACTTCGATCTGCGCACCGCGTTCGCGACCCTGGGCACGGGGCGGGTGCGGGAGGTCGGCGCCCTCGCCGGCGACGGCTACCGGCTGGCCCACGACCTCGCGCTCCCCGTCCGGCACGGCTTCGCCGCGACGGGAGACGAATCCGCCGGCGCACGGGGCCTCGTGCTGCGCCGCCGCAAGGTGCCGGCGGCCGCGCTGCGCGAGGCGGTGGCCGCGGCGCGCGCCCTCGACGACCATTTCACGGCCTGGGAGCGAGCGGCCACCCTGGAGGCCCATCTGGGGGCCTTCTCGACCCTGCTCGAGGACCATCTGGGCTGGCGCCCGGACGGCCCCGGCCGCGCGCTTGCCCAGGCGGCGGCCGGCGCCTGGCGGGCGCTGCCCCCCACCCACGGCCTCACCCTGGACGAGTTCGCCGAGGGGGTCGCCGCGAGCCTGCGCGACCAGGGCACGATGCCGCTCGGCGGGCGCGGCGGCGGCGTCCAGATCCTCGACGCCGTCGAGGCCCGGGGCCGCACCTGCCGCCACCTCTTCCTCGTGGGGCTCAACCGCGGCGTCTTCCCGCGCGTCGTGCGCGAGGACCCGCTGCTCCCGGACGCGCTGCGCAACGTGATCAGCCGGCAGGGCTTCGGCGTCCTGCCCGACCTCCCCGACAAGCGCGCCGGTCTCGACGAGGAGCGCTTCCTCTTCGCCCAGCTCCTCTCCTCGAGCCCCCGCGTCACCCTCTCCTGGCAGGACACGGACGACGACCAGCGCCCGCTCGCCCCCTCGCCGCTGCTCGAGCGGCTGCGCTGGGCGGCCGGCGGCGAGGAGCGGCGCCACCCCGTCCTGGCGCGGCCGGTCGTGGCCCAGCGCGCCGCCGTCCCCCGCACCCCGTTCGAGAACGGCATCGCCATCGCCCTGGCCGGCTCCCGCTCGCGCCTGGGGCGGGTCCTGCCGCTGCTCCTTCCCGCGGGCGGCGGGGAGGCGGCGGCCGCCAGCCGCGCCCGCCTGGCCGTGCTCGCCGAGCTCGACCCCGCGCCGGGGTCCGCGGCCCGCCGCGAGCTCGGCCCCTATCACGGCTTCGTGGGCCCGGCCGGGGCCGGCGACCCGCGCACCGAGCAGCGGCTCTACGTGACGGCGCTCGAGCGGCTCGGCGGCTGCCCGTGGCAGGTGTTCCTGCAGCGCGTCCTGCGTCTCGAGCCGGTCCCCGACCCCCTCGCGACGCTGCCCGGGTTGACGCCCCTGCTCCTCGGCGCGCTCGGCCACGACGTGCTCGAGGAGATCGTCCGCCGCGGCCTGATCGACGACCCGGCCGACCTCGACGAGGCCCGCCGCCGGATCCCCCAGGCCATCCCCTGGCCCGCGGACGACGAGCTCGCCGCCATCGTCCGCCGCGCCGCCGAGGCGCTGTGCCGCAAGGAGGGGATCGCCGTCCAGGGCTTCGGGCGGGTCCTCGGCGGCGCGGTTCGCCCCTACCTCGACGTCGCCCGCCGGCTCGACTGGGAGGGCCGGGACGGTCTCCACGTGCTGGGCGTCGAGCTCGAGGGCCGGATCGAGATCGAGGACCTCGCCGGCCGCGGCCGGGCGATCCACTTCCGCGCCGACCGGCTCGACCTCGGCGAGCGGGGCCTCGTGCTGACGGACTACAAGACGGGGCGCCGGACGGTCTCCACGGCCAAGCAGGCGCGCTCGCGCCGCCGCCACCTCCTCGCGAGCGTGGCCCGCGGCGAGCGCCTGCAGGCGGTCGCCTACGTGCTGGCGGCCGGCGAGCCCGGCGACACCGGGCGCTATCTCTTCGTCCACCCCGAGCTTCCGGACGACCGCGAGCTGCGGGACGTGCGGGTGGCGGGAGACGACGAAGAGCTCGCGACGGCCTTCGCCCGGGCCGCGGGCGCCGCGCTGGCGGCCTGGGACGCCGGCACGTTCTTCCCGCGGCTCGTGGAGCCGGAGCGGGACGAGGAGCCCGCCCGCTGCGAGCGCTGCGACGTCCGCGACGCCTGCCTGCGCGGCGACACCGGGGCGCGCTCGCGGCTGCGCGGCTGGATGGACCGGGGCCACGCCCGCTTCCGGTCCGCGGCCCCCCTGGCGCCGTGGGAGCTCGTCCTCCTGACCCTGTGGCGGCTCCCGACGCTGGAGGAGACGTGAGCCGCGCCGCCGAGCGGCTGGCCGCCGACGCGGCCGGCCGGCGGGCCGCCCAGACCCGGTTTACGGGCACCCTCGTGCTCGAGGCGGGCGCGGGAACGGGCAAGACCACGACCCTCGTGGCCCGCATCCTGGCCTGGGCGCTCGGTCGCGGCTGGCACGAGGCCGCCGCGGAGCTGGGGGGCGAGGCCGCGGCCGGCCGGGTCGCGGCCGCGGTGCTGCAGGGAGTCGTCGCGATCACGTTCACCGAGGCCGGCGCCGCCGAGATGGCCGCCCGGGTCGCCGAGGCGCTGGCCCGCCTGGCCAGCGGCGACGCGGCTCCGGTGCGCGGCTTCGACCCCGATCTCGCCGGCCTGCCGCCGGAGGCCGAGCGCCGTCCGCGGGCTCACGCCCTCCTCGGCGCGCTCGACCATCTGACGGTCGAGACGATCCACGCCTTCTGCCGCGGCCTCCTGGCCGCCCACCCGATCGAGGCGGGGGTCCACCCGGACTTCACGGTCGATCCCGACCTGCGCCTCACCGAAGAGATCGTCCACGAGGTGGTCGAGGAGGCCGTGCGCCGCGCCTACGCCCGGCCGCGCGGCCAGGCGCTGGCCGACCTGGCGGCGCTGGGCGTCGGCCCCGACCTGCTCGTCGAGACGCTCGTCGGGCTGCGCGACGTCGGCCTCGAGTCCACGGCCCTCGCGGCCGACCCCTATGCTACCGCCGGCCTGGAGGCGCTGGGCGGCCGGCTCGCCGCGCTCGTCGAGCGCTTCCAGGCGGCCGGCGGCGCCGACCTGCGACGGGTGACGTCCGGCAACAAGGCCGCCCAGGTCGCCGCCGCCCTCGAGCGCACCCGGGCGCTCGCGGCGTCCCCGCCGCGCGACCTCGACGGCCTCGCCCGGCTGGCGGCGGAGCTCGAGGAGATCTGGCGCGACCACTTCAGCAAGCTCGGCGCCTGGCGCCACGGCGACTACACCCAGGGGGAGGGCCGGGTGCTGGAGGCCCACGGCGAGGCCTTCCCGGCCGCCGCGGCCGAGCTGCGCTCCCTGCTGCGCCACCTGACGCGGATGAACCCGCGCCGCC
>JAOTWP010000152.1 GCA_029862975.1 Acidobacteriota bacterium | reverse complement strand
GTGCAGGAGAACCGAGGCGAGGGCGAAGGCCGGGCCGCGCTGGCGCAGGAAGAAGCGGTAGACCGCCCGGTTGAGCACCAGCAGTCCGAGAACCGCGGTCACCGCCACGAGCGACCAGGCCTTGGAGGCGAGCGCCAGCGCCGCCGCCGCCGCCGCCACCGCGACCACCAGCAGGAGCACGCTGAGCCGTCCCTTCAGGTCGACGTTGAGCTCTCGTGCCGGACGCCTCCGCTCGAGCAGCAGCTCGGTCCAGGGAAGGCCTCGATCCCGGACGTCGGTGCGGATCAGGCCGGCGAGCGTCCAGCGCTTGTGGTGTCGCACCTGGACGTCCTTGGCCAGGAGGATCCGGCCGCCGGCCGCCGTCAGCCGGTAGCCGAGCTCGATGTCTTCGATGCTCGGTCGAGGAAAGCGCCGCGCGTCGAAGCCGCCGAGACGCAGGAAGGTCGCTCTGCGGACGGCGCCGCAACCGGCCCAGAAGGTGACCGCCTCCTCGTCCCCGTGCTGGTGGACGAAGTGGTGGAGCAGGTTCTTGAACTGGCTGACCACGCCGGGGGCCGCCGGCGAGAGGTCGTACGAGCCGAACAGGGCGTCGACCTCCGGCGCCGCGTCGAGCCGGCGCGCCGCCCGCTCCAGCGTGTCCGGGTGGACCTCGCAGTCGGCATCGAGAAAGAGCAGGAACTCGCCCCGGGCCACCGCGGCGCCGAGATTGCGGGCCTCGGCCGGCCCCCGGCGACCGCGGGTCGCCAGCACGCGGGCGTCGCGCCGGCGGGCGACCTCGAGGGAGCCGTCGCTCGAGCCGTCGTCCACTACGACCAGATCCCAATCGCGAAAGCTCGAGCGGAAGAGCGCCTCGAGACAGCGCTCGAAGACCGATCCTCCGTCGAGGACCGGCATCACCACCGTGAACCGCGGCGCGCTCACCGCGCCCCGCTCTCCCTTCTCTCGCCCTCGACCGCGGCCAGGAGCTGGCGAAGCTGCCGTGCCGATTCCTCCCAGCTGAGGGCGCGGGCCTGCTGCAGAGCTCGGGCCGCCAGCCGGTTGCGCAGCCCGTCGTCGGTGGCGATCCTCTCGATCGCGCGCTCGAGCGCGGGCGTCCACGATGTCCCGATACCAGGTCGGCGGCGGAGTGCAGTGGTCCTCGGTCAGCGCGACGATGTCTCCCCGCGCCGCCCGGATCCCGCGGGCGCGAAGCTCGGCCACTCCCATCTTCCGGCGGCAGGACAGGAGTCGGACCCCGGGGTGCCGCTCGCGCAGGAGATCGCGGACCTCCGAGCCGACGCGATCGACCACGATCACCTCGGCGGCGACGCCGTCCCGCTGCCCGGCCAGGGCCTCGAGGCAGCCCTCGAGGTACCGCCGGCCGCTGACGGAAGCCACGACCACTGACAATTCAGGCGGCGCTGCAGTCACTCGACCCTCCGTCCACCGACCGCCGAGCCGCCTGGAATCTCGCCGGACGGCGCCGATCTCGGGCATCGAGCTCAGTCTCCCGTGATCGCCGCCGGGCGTCAACGACGCCCGCGCTGGATCGACCGCCGCCGGAAGCCGCGAGAGCGGGGCTCGGCGTGAGCCGGCGGCTCGCCATCGCCGGACTGGGCGCGGCGGCGGTCATTCTGACTCACTAGACGAGTCTGACGCCTTGCTTGATTGTCCTAACTGAATTCCTTACACTCGAGCAATGAAAGCGACGCTTACCTCCAAGGGCCAGATCACCATTCCGGCGGCCATTCGCCGGCGTCTCGGTCTCGAGCCCGGCCAGGTCCTCGAGTTCGACGAGAGCGCCCCCTGCCTGATGGCGGTGCCGGTGTTCGACGAGCAGGCGATGAGAGCGCTCGTGGGCTGTGCCGGCGGCCGGCTGGCGAAGACGGCCGACGAGTGGCTCGCCGACACCCGCGGTCCGACCCTCGACGAGGAGCCGTGAGGCTCGCCCTCGACACCTCGGTGCTCCTGACGATCTTCAACCGGGAGCCCGGCGCCGAGGAGTGGATGGAGGCCCTGGTGCGAGCGCGGCGCCAGGGGCAGCTCGTCCTGTGCGAGGTCGTCTACGCCGAGCTCGCTCCCGCCTTCGCGACGCGACCCGAGCTCGAGCAGGTCCTCGCCGACCTGGGCGCCCGTCTCGATCCCATCACCGCCGACGCCGCCTGGCTCGCCGGCCGCACCTTCCGGCGATACCGCGAAGCGGGCGGCCCGCGCCAGCACCTGATCCCCGACTTCCTCGTCGCCGCCCACGCCCAAACCCAAGCCGACACCCTCGCCGCCCACGACCGCGGCTACCTCCGCCGCTACTTCCCCGACCTGGCCCTTCTCGAGCGACGCTAGTGCGCCCCGAGCCTACGACCGCCACCTCCGCCTAGCTCGGGCGTCCCGCCAATCACCGCGACCTACGGCTCCGGAGACCGTAGCTCCAGCGCCCCCAGCGCGTCGATGCCCAGCTCCTCGCTCCACAGATAGGCGCGCACCCAGCGCTCGGCGGGCTGGATCGGCAGCTCGACCTCCCACCGGTGCGAGTCGACCGTCAGCTCCTCGCTGGCGAGCACCGTGCCCTTCTCGTCGAGGAGCTCGACGATGGCGTTGCCGTGGAACGTGGGCGTGTCGAGGGTGCCGGTGAGCCGGCGCGTGGGGCCTGCCTCCTCGAGCTTCAGGTCGACCTTGCCGGCCGGCAGCGCCAGGGGGGTGGCGGGGTCGGCGAAGAGGTTGTAGGTGGCGATGAGGTCGTCGATGTCGAGCCGGTGTTTGGCGCGCAGGAAGGCGTCGCCGATGGGGCCGCCCTTGGCGAACTCGAGCATCATGGCGCGGCTCAGGCGGACGGAGGCGGCGCTGGTGCGCCAGGCGGCGGAGATGACGGCGATGGCGCCGCGGTCGGGGAGGCGGAGGAAGGTCTCGGCGATCGAGTCGGCGGTGGGGTGGTCGAAGGGGCCGGAGTGGCAGGTGACGCTGAAGACGACCGGCAGGCGGTCGTTGGGGGCCAGCGCCTCGACGTGCTCGAGGGTGAAGAGGTCGGGGTTCTTGGCGCCGAGGTTGCGGGGCGCGGTGCGCCAGATGAAGCGGCCGCCGTGGCCGGCGAAGTGGACGAGGAGCTGACCGTCGTCGAAGGCCTGGCTGAGCTGGGCCTGGTGGTGCTCGTTCGTCGCCTCGTCGCTCGCCGGGAAGATCCGGCCACCGGCC
This sequence comes from Acidobacteriota bacterium, assembly GCA_029862975.1. GTDB lineage: Bacteria > Acidobacteriota > Thermoanaerobaculia > Multivoradales > JAHEKO01 > CALZKB01. The sequence goes on along the minus strand of JAOTWP010000152.1, from coordinate 5,723 downwards.
AGGCCGGTGGGCAGCAGCTCCTCGTCGATGGCGATGCTGTGGTCCTGCAGCCACTCCCACTCGTTGGTGATCCACAGCAGCCGCCGGCGCCAGGGACCGACCGGGGGCCGCGCGGCGTAGCGGATCGTCTTGTCGACGACGCCGCGGAGCTCCTCGGGGGTGACGAGGGGAAAGCGGCCGATCGCCAGCTCGGGGGTCACGTCGTCGTCTCCAACGGCGACGAACCAGTTGTCGCTCGCCGCGTGACCTTCGCGGGTGGGGAAGTCGTAGGTCGGGATCAGGTTGCGGTCTTGGGACCCCGGGTCCTCGCCGGCCTCCGCGTTCTTGGTGTCCCAGCTCGCGTCGCCCACCAGCAGCACGTAGCGCGGGCGGGGCGGCGTCCAATGCTCCCAGGCCCAGGCGATGAACGCCTTGACGGCGCGCGGGTGGACGATGCCGTGGCCGAACTCGTCGTAGACGTCCTGGACGTCGACGAGCTCGACGGCGAGCCCGCGCTCGCGGTGGAAGTCGGCCAGCCGGCGCGCCTCGTCGAGCAGCGTCGCGTGGGCCAGGATCAGGTAGTCGGCGCGGCGCCCCGGAGCGCGCAGGGTGGACGGCCGGTCGCGCTCGATCCGCGCGACGGAATAGAGAGCGCCCGCGGGCACCAGCCAGTGGGACGGCTCGGGGGGGCCGCCGATCGTCCGCGGTCCGGGGGCGGGCCCGGGCAGGGCGATCCGCGTTCCGGAGGCGCCGTAGGCGACGAGCTCGCCCCCCGCGAGCGAGACCACTACCGGACCCACCGCCCGCCCCGCCGGCCCCGCCGGCCCCGCACCCTCGGAGGGGGCCCGCAGCTGCACCTGCTCGCCGCCGACGCCGCCGTCGTGCGGGTAGTCGACCTCGATCCAGTTGAGCATCACGACGTCGACGAGGGGATCCTCGGAGCCCTCGGGCTTGCGCCGCGGCACGCTCAGGGCGAGCGCCGGCGCCGCGCCCTCGAAGTGGCGCGCCGCCACCGCCGCCGGCCGCGCGACGTGCTCCGCCTTGCCGTCCCAGGTCGCCGGCTCCAGGCGCCGCGAGGTCAGCGCGAGGTCGACCTGGTGATCGGGCAGCGCGCTGCGGGCGTCGTCAGGCTGCGACGACAGCGCCCGGAAGCCCGCCGCGAGCGACACCGTGGCGCCGCCGGCGGCGGCCAGCCCCGGCAGCTCGAGGGGGACCTCGAGCGGCTCGCGGTCGACGTGCGTGAGCTTCTGCCAGAACCACAGCTCGGGCTCGACCGATCCGCCGAGGTCCTCGGCGCCCAGCCGGACGAGGAGCCGATCGCGCTCGAGGTGCACGGTGCGGCGCCAAGGGGAGGGCTGCGGCGCGGTCGGCGCCGTGGGGGCCGCCGCGGGGAGCTCCACCATCCTCGCGCCGCCGCCGGGCTCGAGGGCCAGCCAGTAGACGTTCCACGGCGAGTACTCGTGGTAATAGGCCTCGGTCCCGGGCAGGCGCTCGGCGACGAACTCGAGCCGGTCGCCGGGGCCGAAACGGCCGTCGCCGCCATCGTCGATCCAGATCGCGACCGGCGCGCCGCGATTGGAGAGGGCCAGCGCCGAGCTCGGAAGCTCGCCCGCCGCCAGCCCCGCCGCGGCCAGCTCCTCGAACCGCACGGCGTACACGCCCGGCCGCTCGGTGGCGACGCGGAAGCGCTCCCAGGCCTCGCCCGCTGGCTCGTCCGCTGCCTCGCCCGCCGTCGCGCCCACCGCGTCGGCCACCACCTCGCCCACCGCCTCGTCTACCGCGTCGCCCACCACCTCGCCCGCCGCCGCGCCCGCCGCCGGCCCCGCGCAGAGGAGAAGCACGAGGCCGCCGAGCAGGCGCCGGGCAGCCCGCGGGCGCGGCGGCGCGGCGCGCTGCGGGCGGGGCATCGAGGACTCACCAGGCGGCGCGGCGGCCGTCAGCGCGCCCGGTAGCGCTCGTAGAGGTCGCGGTGGCGGTTCGCCGTCGAGACCTCCTGGCCGGCGATGATCAGGTGGCGGACCTGGGTCGTGATCGCGAGCGGGCTGCCGTCGGTGACGATCAGGTTGGCGATCTTGCCCGCCTCGATCGTGCCCAGGGAGCCGGCGACGCCGAAGATCTCCGCCGGGTAGAGGGTGAGCGCCGCCAGCGCCGCGTCCGGGTCGAGCCCGTAGGCCACCGCCATGGCGCTCTCGTAGGGCGTCGTGCGGGACTGGTGCGGGCCGCCGGGGCCGAAGCCGCCGCCGGCGCCGGAGGCGAAGGCGATCTTGACCCCCGCCGCGACCAGCTCGCCGGCCGTGCGGAACGGCCGGTCGTAGGGATCGTCCTCCTCCGCCGGCAGGCTCTGGGTCAGCCCGAGGACGACGGGGATCTCCTTCCCGGCCAGCATGTCCTTGACCTTCCAGGCGTCGCGGCCGCCGCCGAGGACGAGGTCGAGCCCCTCCGCCTCGGCGAAGGCGACGGCGGCCTCGATGTCGCGCTCGGCGTCGGCCAGGATGACGACCCGCTGGCCGCCGTCGAGCACTCCGGCCAGGGCCTCGAGTTTCAGGTCGCGCGCGGCGCGGCCGCCGTCCGCGGCCCGGGCGTACTGGCGCGCCGCCTGGAACCAGTCGCGCAGCTCGTCGCGGCGCTCCTCCGCCTTCTCCTTCGCCTCGTTGAAGGGCGTCTCGCGGACGCTGAAGGTGCTGAAGTCGAAGCTGCGCGTCTCGATCTCGGGCCAGGCGATCACCATGGCGATCGCCGGATCGAGGGCCATCTCCTCCACCGTCCAGCCCGCCAGGTTGACGAGCGCGGCCTGTCCCGCGATCACCCCGTCGCCGGCGGTGAGCGGCGCGACCACCGAGTGGGTGACGCCGTTGGCCCGCGTCACGGGGATGACCTCGCTCGCCGGGTGGATGGCCGTGGCGGCCCGCAGGTGCGGGTTGTAGAGGCCCATCTCGGCCTGGTCGTCGGTGGCCGACACGGCGCCCACCTCGAGCAGCCCGAGCTGGCTCATGGCGTCGAAGAGCCCCGGATAGACGTGCAGCCCGGCGGCGTCGAGCACCGTCGCGCCGGCCGGCGCCGCGGCGTCCGGCCCGGCGGCCGCGATCAGCCCGTCCACGACCACCACCCGGCCCACGAACGCCGGGCCGGAGACCGGGTGGACGGTGCCGCCCTCGATGACGAGCGCGGTCGCCTCCGCCGCCGCCGCGCCGCCCGGCGCGGCCGCGACCACCGCCGCGACCGCGACCACCGCCGCGACCGCCGCCCGCGCCGCGACCCTGCAACCCTTCGTCACATCGACCATCAGCCTGCCTCCCCGTCGGCCGTTCCGCGGCCCGCCTCGGGCTCCGCGCCCGGCCTCTCGTCCGGCGCCTCGTCTTGTACGTCCGGCGCCCCGGCCGGCGCTGCGTCCGGATCCTCGTTCGGCACCTCGTCCGGCACCTCGTCCGGCACCCCGTCTGGCACCTGATCTGGCGCCTCGCCGCCGCCCTCCTCTTCCGCCGCGCCGCCGAGCAACCGGGCCTTGATCGCGTCGATCGTCTCCTGGCGCCGGCGGTCGGCCTCGCGGTCGAAGTAGAGGTCGCCGTCGACGAAGGTCTTCGAGACGACGGACTCGACGGCCAGCGGCGGCCCGTCGTAGAGCACGAGGTCGGCGTCCTTGCCGACCTCGATCGAGCCCACCCGATCGGCGATCCCGAGCTGGATCGCCGGGTTGAGCGTGACGAGCTTCAATGCCGCGACCTCGTCCAGGCCGCCCCACTTCATCGCCTTGGCGGCCTCCTGGTTGAGGTGCCGCATCTCCTCGTCGCTGTCCGAGTTGATCGACACCACGACGCCGCGCTCCGCCATCAGCGCCGCGTTGTAGGGAATGGCGTCGTAGGCCTCGACCTTGTAGCCCCACCAGTCGGAGAACGTCGAGGCGCCGGCGCCGTGGGCCGCGATCTCGTCGGCCACCTTGTAGCCCTCGAGCACGTGCTGGAGGGTGGCGACGCGGAAGGAGAACTCCTCGGCCAGGCGCAGCAGCTGCAGGATCTCGTCGGCCCGGTAACAGTGGGCGTGCACCTGGCGCTCGCCGGACAGGACCTCGGCCAGCGCCTCGAGCTCGAGGTCGCGCCGCGGCGGCAGCGCCCCCTTGCCGCCGGACCCGGCGCGGTAGGCGTCCCACTCTTCCTGGTACGCCCGCGCCTCCGTGAGCGCCTCGCGGATCACGTCCATGACCCCCATGCGGGTCTGCGGGTAGCGCTCGGGCATGCCCGGGCGGCGGAAGTTGGAGCGCTTGGGGTTCTCGCCCAGCGCGAACTTGATGCCGGGCGGCGCGCCCGCGAGCTCGAGGCCCGCCGCGTCGGCGCCCCAGCGCATCTTGATGATCGCGTTCTGGCCGCCGATCGGATTGGCGCTGCCGTGGAGGATGTTGGCGCTCGTCACGCCGCCGGCGAGCGCCCGGTAGATGGCCACGTCGTCCGGATCGAGCACGTCTTCGATCCCGACCATCGACGTCACCGCCAGGGAGCCCTCGTTGACGCCGCCCTCGGCCGCGGTGTGCGAGTGGGCGTCGACGATCCCGGGAATGAGGGAGCCGCCGGCGGCGTCGATCGTCTCGACGCCGGCGGGCACGGCGACGTCGCGCCCCACGGCGCGGATCTTGCCGTCGCGCACGAGCACCGTGCCGCCGTCGATCGTCTCGCCGCTGACCGTGTACACCCGCGCGTTCACGATGGCGAACGAGCCGAGCCTGGCGGCCGGCCCCTGATAGACGGCCATGGCCGCCGCGAGCTCTTCCAGGCGGACCGTCTCCGCCGCCTTCGCGGCCGCCTCCTCGCCGGCCTCGGCAGGCGCCGTGCGCTCGCCGCGCACGTCCATCGTCATCGGGCCGGCGCTCAGGCTGCCGCTCGCGCTCTCGCCCTCGACCGTGAGGGAGTAGGACGCCTCCACGGAGCGCTCTCCCATCATGCGGGTCACCTTGAAGCGCAGGAGGTCGCCGGCCATGCGGCCCTCGTCGACGCTCGACTCGCCGCTCTCGCTGCTGACCTCGCCCGTCACCTTCCCGTCGGGCGCCATCGTGAGCCTGGCCGTCAGCTCGCGGCTGCCGCGGGGCGACTCGACCTCGAGCGTCCAGGTGCCGGAGACGTCGGCCGCCGGCGGCTCCACGGGCTCGTCGCTCACCCGCTCTTCGTACTTGCGGCCGTCGACGAAGACCATCCGGATCTCGGCGCCTTCGGCCCACGGGTCGTCCGTCGCCACCACGAGGTTGGCGATCTTGCCCTTTTCGAGGGTGCCGACGCGGTCGGCCACCCCGAAGATCCCGGCCGGCGCCGAGGTGAGCGCGGCGAGCGCCGCGGCGGGGCTCAGGCCGGCCTCGACCGCCAGCCGGACGTTCTCGAACACCTGCTCCGGGCTCGACAGCCCGCCAGAGGTGAAGGCGAAGGGAACGCCCGCCGCCGCCAGCACCGCCGGCGTCGTCACGGCGAGGCGGCGGTGGTAGAGGGTCCGGAAGGGGGTGTCGGCGTCGGGGTCGCGGTCCGGCTCCGCCTCCGGCCAGTCGAGGCTGACGAGCGCCGCGGCGCCGGCCGCGGCGAGCTGCTCGGCGCGGCCGTAGGCGCCCCGGGCGCCGTAGACGACGGTCGCGAGATCGTGCTCCGCGCCGAGGGCCAGCGCCCGGTCGATCTCCCGCCCGAGATCGCCCGGCACGAGGAACGGCCGGCGGGCCGCCAGCGCCTCCGCGAGCGCCGCCAGCGCCGGGTCGTAGACCGGCCGCTCACGGCCGC
>JAOTWP010000309.1 GCA_029862975.1 Acidobacteriota bacterium | reverse complement strand
GCGGTACTCCAGCGTGCCGGTGCCGATCGCGAGCGGCGGCGTGACGAGGAGACGCAGGCTCGGCTTGCGGGCGAGGCGCTGGAGCGCCGCCTCCTCGAAGGCGGGCGCGACGAGGACCTCGACGAAGAGCTCGGCCAGGGCGTCGGCGAGCTCGCCGTCCACCGGCTCGTTGACCGCCACCACCGAGCCGAAGGCCGAGACCGGGTCGCAGGCCAGGGCGCGCTCGTAGGCCGCCGCGAGGGTGGCGCCGCGCCCCACGCCGCAGGGGTTGTTGTGCTTGACGATCGCCACGGCCGCCGCCTCGAAAGGCGCCACGACGCGGCGCGCGGCGTCGGTGTCGAGCAGGTTGTTGTAGGACAGCTCCTTGCCCTGGAGCTGCTCGAACCCGCCGAAGACGCCGTGCCCGCCGCTCACGCGATAGAGCGCCGCCTGCTGGTGTGGGTTCTCGCCGTAGCGGGGCTGGAGCTCCTTTTCGAGGTCGAGGACGGCGTGGCGCAGGAACAGGGCCTCGCCGTCGCCGGTCTCCTCCTCGAGCCACTGGGCGATCATCGCGTCGTAGGCCTGGGTGTGGCGGAAGGCCTTGATCGCCAGGCTGCGGCGCAGGCGGTCGGGCACCCGGCGGTCGCCCCCCTCGAGCGCCGCCAGGACCTGCGGGTAGTCGTCCGGGTCGACGACGACGACGACCCCCTGGTGGTTCTTGGCCGCCCCGCGCACCATGCTCGGGCCGCCGATGTCGATCATCTCGATGATCTCCTCGAAGCTGGCGCCGCTGGCCACCGTCTCGCGGAACGGGTAGAGGTTGACGACGACGAGATCGATCGGCGTGATGCCGTGCTCGGTGAGCTCTTTCAGGTGCGAGCCGCGCTCGCGGTCGGCGAGGATGCCGCCGTGGATGGCGGGGTGGAGGGTCTTGACGCGGCCGTCGAGGATCTCGGGCAAGCCGGTGACGGCCGCCACGGGCAGCACCGCGATCCGCTCCCGCTCGAGCGCCGCCTTGGTGCCGCCCGTCGACAGGATCTCGATGCCGAGCTCGGCGAGCCCGCGCACGAACTCGACGAGGCCGCGCTTGTCGTAGACCGAGACGAGAGCGCGGTTGGCTTTCAGCATGGGGGCTTCGGCGTCAGGGGCTCGCCGGCGGGGTCAGGTCGAGGAACTCTCGCGGATCGGCGCCGCCGGCCCGGAGCCAAATATAGCGAAGCACCCCGATGGTGTCACTGATCGAATGGCTGAACGCCAGCGCCGCGAGCCCGTAGGCCGTCGACCGGTCGTCGAAGTGCTTCCGGCCCTCGCGGTAACCGATCCGCCGGTACTCGTTGCCGATGAGCGGGTAGTACGACCGCCCGCGCGCGAAGGCCCGCCGTACCAGCCAGGTCAGCTCGGCCGGCTGCTCCACCCGCCGCCCGTCGCCGTAGAACGTGGCCTGGAACCGCGGTCGGGCGCTCTCGACGTAGCGCGCGTAGTCGCCGGCGTAGCGCCTCTCGTGGGGGTCGTCGCTGCCCACCGCCAGCGGGTCGTTGGCGAGCGCCACGTAGTGCGCCACCTGGCCCAGCCGCTGCACGACCTCCGCGAACGGCCGGTGATTGCGGATCGCGTCGACGGCCCGCTCGACCTCGGTCGCCAGCACCTCGCCCACCGTCCGCCCCGCCGCCGGGTTCGCGATCGCCGCCAGCACCCCGTCCCGCAGAGCCTGCGGGTGCTTCTCGATCTGCCGCGCCAGGTCCCGCGGAGCGAACCGCGCGGCCTGCTCGGCGATGACGATCTCCGTCGCCGGCGCCCACGCCCCCGCCGGACCCGCCGCCAGGGCGACGGCGACCACCACCGCGGCGCGGCCGAGTGTCGATTTCTCCAGCATCGGCGGTATCTTACAAGCGAACGAAGATGCGCGACCCCGGTTCCAGCGACCCGCCCCCCACCGCGGCACCCGCCCGCCACCTCGACGTCCGCGGCTACCTCTGCCCGCTCCCCGCCCGCCTCTCCGAACGGGCCATGCGAGACCTCCGCCCCCGCCACCACC
>JAOTWP010000151.1 GCA_029862975.1 Acidobacteriota bacterium | reverse complement strand
TCCCCGCGTCCACGCCGACGCCGAGCGCCACCGCGGCATCGCGGCGATCCAGGACAACCGGATCCTCAATCGCCGCGAGATGGAGGCGGGGCGAACGGTGCTCGAGTCGACGCCGCCGCACCTCGGGGTCGACCTGCACGGGGCCTGCAACGTCAAGCCGCCGTGCGTCTACTGCGACTGGGACGGCGTCAAGGAGGAGGAGGGCGACCTCGTCGACGCGCCGTTCACCCGCGAGACCCTCGATGCGTGGGGCCCCTTCTTCGACAACGCCGAGTCGTTGATCAACTGCGGCATCGGCGAGCCGTTCATGATGAAGAACCTCGACGAGCTCCTCGACGTCTTCGCCCGGCGCGGCAAGGTGCTCGAGATGGCCACCAACGGCCAGATCCTCCCCGACCGGATCATCGAGAAGCTCGTGGGGCGTGACGTCCGGCTCACGGTCTCCCTCGACGCGGCGACGCCGGAGACCTACGCCAGGCTGCGCAACGACGCGCTGCCCAAGATCCTAGACAACCTGCGGCGCCTGATCGCCGCCAAGGGCGGCAAGGGCCGCAACCCCAAGGTGTGGCTCAACTTCATGCCGATGAAGGCCAACGCCCACGAGCTCGAGGCCTTCGTCGAGCTCTGCGCCGACCTCGACGTCGACCTGATGATCCTGCGGCCGCTCAACTTCGCCGAGGACAAGGGGCTCGAGTGGGAGCGGGCCGGCTACCGCTTCGTCTACGAGGAGGAGCTGCTGCCGTTCGCGGAGCTGGTCCGCATCAGCGGCCGCGCCGCCGAGCTCTGCCGGCGCCACGGGGTCGCCCTCGGCGACTTCCTCGACTTCGGCGACGCCGGCCTCGAGGAGTCCTTCGCGGAGGACTTCGCCGGCGGCCGGCGCGAGGTCGCGGCCGCGGCCGCCGCCGAGGCTCCGGCCCGCCGCGAGCCGGCCGCCGGCAGGAAGGCGGCGCTCGCGAGCCCGGCGCCGAGCGGCGAGCCGGCGATGGAGCCGGAGCCGGCCGCCGCCGAGACCGCGGCGGAGCCGGCCGTCGACGAGGACGGCGGCTCCCTGGGCGAGGCCCGGCTGCCGATCTGCAGGGAGCCGTGGGAGCACTTCTACATCCTGCGCCGCGGCATTCTCCCGTGCTGCTACGGGCAGGGCCGGCTCGGGCCGATGGACCGCTGGGAGAGCGTCTGGAACTCCACCCTGCTGCAGGAGATCCGCGGCGATCTCGCCGCCGGGCGGCTGCACGAGTACTGCCTCGAGTCGCCGGCGTGCCCGATCGTCCGCAAGCGCCTGCACGGCGGCCGGATCCCCCTGGACCGGGTCCTGGTGGGCAAGCTCCGCCGGCTGTACCAGCGGATCGATCGCCTGGGCTTCGGCGCTCCCGGCAAGGTCTACCGCGGCCTGCGCCGGGTCGTGTCGCGCTCGGCCCGCGGCGCCGCGGCTCCCGGCGCCTAGCCGTCCGCCCCGGTCGCGGGCTCGGCGGTGGACAGGGTGCCCGCGAGCTCGACCGTCACGGCGACGCTCTTGGCGACCCGCAGGACGAAGACGCTGGGGTCTTCGAGCCCCCACTCGACGTAGGGGACCGGGAACGAGGCGACGGCGTCGAATCGGCCGCCGGCGGCCTCGACCTCGGCGTCGACCGTCAGCGAGTGCTCGCCGCCGTGGATCGCCAGCGTGCCGGCGAGACGCACCGTGCTCGACCCCTCCGAGGCGACGTCGCCTTCGAGCCGCTCGACGCGGAACGTGAAGCTGGGAAAGAGCGCGCTCTCGAGGACCTCGGAGTGCATCTTCGCGTCGCGCTTGTCGTTGCCGGTCTGGCCGCCCTCGGCGCCCACGACGATCTCCCCGCTCGCCACGCCGGTCTCGCCGTCCCAGCGCAGCTCCCCGGAGTGCACGGGGAACGTCCCCTCCACTTGATGCGCCGTGGCCTGGAGCACGAAGGAGATCTTGCTGGCCGCCGGATCGAAGGTCGCCACCCGCTCCGCCGCCGACACCGGCACCGCCAGCGCCACCGCCAGCGCCAGCGCCAGAAGCCAGATCGCGGATCTTCCCGCGCACATTCCCGTGGTTCGTCGCATCGTTCGTCGCATCACGTCCTCCTCCGCGTCATGGCGTCCGTCGCGCGGCCGACCTTGCGGCCAGGCAGCGCCGGCCTCGGAAGCGCCAGGCCAGATGATTCCCGGAGCGGGATGAAGGGATCATGAACGTCCAAGCGAGCCTACGGCAAGTACACCGGCGAGTACCCGGCACTTCGGGCAGGTAAGCCCGGGCTCGGGAAGGTCCTGGCACCTCGAGCCTGTGGCACCTCGACCCTGGCACCTCGAGCCTGGCACCTCGAGCCTGGCACCTCGAGCCTGGCACCTCGAGCCTGCGGCGGATCGACACTTATGTTAGCATCATCCCGTGAAGCGGACGACGATCTACTTCGATCCCGATCTCGAGGCCGAGCTCAAGGCCGAGGTTCGCCGCAGCCGGCGGCCCATGGCGGAGCTCATCCGGGAGGCGGTTCGGGAGTACCTCGCCCGCGCGACGGCCGCCAGCCCGCCGGGGGTCGGCGGTTTCGCCAGCGGACGGTCCGACGGGGCCGACCGCGCCGAGGAGATCCTGGCGGAGACCGGCTTCGGCGCGCGGCGTTGAGGGTTCGACTCCGAACGGCTGGCACGGAACGGCTACACGGAACGGCTTCACGGAACGGCTGACACGGAGATGGCGATCCTCCTCGACACCGGGATCGTCTACGCCTACTACGACGCCAGCGACCGCTGGCACCGCGCGTCCGCTGCGCTGCTGGCCCGGGAGGCCGGAGGGCTCCTGATCCCGGGTCCCGTGGTCCCCGAAGTGGACCACCTGCTGGGCGCGCGCTTGGGACGGGAGGCGCGGTGGACCTTCTACCGCGGACTCGTCGAGGCCGCCTACCTGGTGATCGACCTGCCGCAGGAGGCCGTCGCGGGGCTCGAGGAGGTCGACCGGCGCTTCGCCGATCTCGAGCTCGGATTCGTCGACTGCGCCGTGGCCGTGCTGGCGGAGACCCGCGGCATTCGGCGGATCGCGACGGCGGATCGCCGCCACTTCGAGCCGTTGGCCCGCGCCTTCGGATGGGAGCTCCTCCCGGCGCCGCCTTGACCGGGCTCGGGGACGCGCGCGATCGGTCGCGGAGCGCGCATCCCGTCTCCCCCGAGCGTAGCGAACGAGGTGCCCGTCCCTCAGTCTTCCCCGCAGTCCCGAGGCCAGTCGCGGGCGCCAAGTCCCGAGCTCCAGTCGCGGGCCCGAGTCCCGTGGAGCCCCACCAGTCACGCGCCTCAGTCCCGGGCCTTCAGTCCCGGGCGGCGAGCAGCTCGAGCGTGTGGGCCAGCAGCTCGGGTCCTCCGGGAGGGCCGTGGCCGGGGATCACGATCTCCGGGTCGAAGGCCGTCATGGCGCGCACGGTGTCCGGCCAGCGCTCGAGGTCGGCGTCTCCCGTGAAGCCCAGTCCCGTCCAGGTCACGGCTTTCACCGCGCAGCCGCCGTACAGCACGCGGCGCGCCGGCAGCCAGACGACGATGTTGTCCCGGGCGTGGCCCGGACCCAGGTACGCGGCCTCCACGGTCTCGCTGCCGGTCGACAGGCTCACGCGATCGTCGAAGGTCTTCGTGGGGGCCTCGCGGTCGTTCGCCACCGCGAGCGGACCCGTCGCGGTCTGGCCCCAGGTGGCGATGCCCCGGCGGTGCGCCTCGGCGATGCCGCCCAGCGAGTCGGGGTGGAAGTGGGTGGCCACGACGCCGAGGACGGCGGCCCCCAGCTCCCGGCCGATCCAGCCGAGGAGCTTCGCGGTCTGCTCCTCGGTCCACGGGGTATCGACGACGAGGGCCCCGTCGCGCCCCCGCACGACGAGGCCGTTGGCCGCCACCGTGGAGTCGCCCCACTGGCTGTCGGACTCGTGGAGCCACAGGTCTTCGGCCAGGGGCCTCACTCGGAGGTCGTCCGTCAGCGCGATCCACCCCTCGGGCGGCGAGGCACCGGAAGCCGCCGCGAGGGCGAGGACCAGCAGCGGGGCCGAGGCGGCGAGCACGATCGGATCGTAGCGCACCGGTTCCGCGGGCTGCCAGGGGCGCCGAAGGACGGGTGAGGACGCGGCGAGCTCGAGGCCGCGGGGTCCTTGCGACGGCCGCTAGAACGCCGCCGAGACCCCGATCGACGCCTGGTTGCGGTCCTCCTCGAGGTCGCGCCCGACCTCGGCCACGAGCCGGATGTTGCGGGCCAGCAGCCGGTTGAGGGTCAGGGCGGCGCTCTCCCGCCGCGCCGCGGGATCGTCAGAGCGTACGCGGTTGTAGAGGGCGCTGACGACCCACCGCCCGTTCTCGCCTTGGGGAAAGAAGTGCGCCTCGGCGAAGCCTCCCTCGGTCACGAGGTCCGATCCCCGGCGGCCCGTGAAGAAGGGGTCGTCGTCGCGGCGCTCGAGGTACTGGAGGTTGAGCTCGCCGCGCGATCCGAGCCGGGCCGACAGGTCCGGCCCGAAATAGGAGACGGCGTTGGTGCGGTCGTTGCCGCCGTCTTCCTTGCCGGCGTAGCCGAAGAGGCCGAGCCGCACCCGGCCGAACTCCCTGGCCAGCCGCAGGGCGAGGTTCTTGTGGTTGTCGTTGTCGAATTCTCCTTCCGGGATGCCGTTGCCGTTGACGACCTCGAGCACGACGTCGACGCCGCCCAGCGCGGTGCCGAGCGCGACGCCGCGATCGTAGGTCAGGTTGGCCCGTGCCAGGCCGACCCGCGTGCGATAGATCTCGTAGTCGAGGCGCTCGAGGCGCAGCTCGCGCTTGAAGAGGGGATCGGAGACCTGGAACTGCCCGAAGACCATGTCGATCTTCGAGCCGAAGAGGCTGTTGAACTGCAGGTAGGCGTCCTCGAGCCCCTCCACCTCGCCTTGCTCGACGATGAAGTAGAGGTAGTAGGAGATCTTCGGCGACAGCGGCCCGCCCGAAATGATCTTGAAGACGTAGGGAAACTCGGTATCGGTCTCCGCGGCCGCACTGTCGTCCCAGGCGGCGAAGCCGTCGATCCGGACCGACAGGGGAAAGTCCCGCGGCAGCGCCAGCAACGGGTCGCCGAAGTCGCGAGTGGCGTCCGGCGGCTCCTGCTCCGGATCCGCGAGCCGGAAGCCCCGCGCCGCGAACTCCCGGCCCGATTCCCTGAGTCTGGGCGCCGGCGCATGGCAGGCCGAGCAGGAGACCTCGTACTTGTTGGCGAACGCCGGGATGGCCAGCGCCGCCGACTCCGAGCCCATCCACAGGGCGATGAGCAGCGCCGGCCACAGCAGCTTGTCGCGGGTCATGGTCGCTCCCTTCGAGGCAGAACGGTCTGTGTTTCTCTTTCGACAGCCGGACGGTTTCACAGCGGGAGGGCGGAGTGCAACCGGAGGAAGGCGGCGGGCGCGGCACCGTCTGGACGGAGACGCCCCGCGCTCCCCCGGACCCGCTGCTAGACTCCGGGAGAACGAAGAGGGCGGGGCTGCACGGGCGGGGCGACACGGCTTCGCGCTCTCCACCCGGTCCGGAGCGAGCTCCCGTTGCGTGAGGCGCGTCGTCGTGAGCGAGGCCAGGTACGTACTCGCCGTCATCGTCCTGATCGGTCTGCCGCCGGGGATTCTCCTGTGGCTGGCGATCCACCCCTGGGCCCGGTTCTGGCGCCGGCTGGGGCCGGTCTGGACCTACACGATCCTGGGCCCGCCCATGCTGGCTTTGATGGCGGGACTGTTCCGGGTCCGGGGGGCGATCCTGGCGATCGATCTCGGCACCAGCGTCCCGCTCATCGCTCTGGCCGTCGTGACGCTGGCGGCGGCGGGCGCGGTGGCGGTGAAGCGCAGGAAGCACCTCACGTCCGGCGTGCTGGCCGGCCTGCCGGAGCTTTCCCTCGAGCGGTACCCGGGGCGACTGCTCTCCGAGGGAATCTACGGGCGGATCCGGCATCCGCGCTACGTCGAGGTGCTCCTGTGGGCGCTCGCCTACGCGCTCTTCGCGAACTACCTGGCGATCTACGTCCTCGTCGCCCTGAGCGTCCCGGTTCTCTATCTCGTCGTCGTTCTCGAAGAAAGAGAGCTGCGGGACCGGTTCGGCCAGGCGTACGAGGACTACTGCCGCGAGGTGCCGCGGTTCTTTCCCCGGCGCCGCTAGCTGGAAGAAGGGCGGCCAGGGGGCCCCGATAGACTCGAGTCGCCACGCAGCCGGAGAGAACTCCCCTCCCGAGGAGGTGCCATGTCCCGTTCCCGCAGGATCCGCTTCGCCCCGATCACCCGCACGGCCTCCGTCGCCGCCACGGCCGCCGCTCTGGCGGCCGCGCTGGCCGGGCTCGCCGCTCCCGCGGCCGCGATCGATGCGTCCGACACGTTGCTGTTGCGGCAGGCGTCGATCAGCGCCGATCGGATCGCCTTCATCTACGACCAGGACGTCTGGGTGGCCGGCCGCGACGGCAGCGGGGCGCGGCGGCTGACGACCGCCGAGGGCGAGGAGATGAACCCGGTCCTGTCGCCCGACGGCTCGGTGATCGCCTTCACCGGCAACTACGACGGCAACCTCGACGTCTACGTGATCCCGGCCGCCGGCGGCGTCGCCCAGCGGCTCACCTGGCACCCGGAGGACGACGTCGTGCGCGGGTTCACGCCGGACGGCTCGGCGGTTCTCTTCCAGTCCTGGCGCCAGCTCCACACCCGCCGCTTCCGCGATCTCCACACCGTGCCGCTGACGGGGGGGATGCCGGCCCGGCTGCCGGTTCCGCACGCCACGAAGGCGGCCTTCTCTCCCGACGGCAGGCGCCTCGCCTACACCCCGCACGGCGAGGCCTTCACCCAGTGGAAGCACTATCGCGGCGGCACCCAGAGCCGCATCTGGATCCTGGACCTCGAGGACTTCTCCGTCGAGGAGGTGCCGAAGCCGGCCGCCGGCAGCAACGACACGGATCCGAACTGGATCGGCGACACCCTCTACTTCAACTCCGACCGCGACGGCGAGTTCAACCTCTATTCCCATGTCCCGGGAGGCACGCCCCGCCGGCTGACGACCTACGAGAGCTTCCCGGTGATCGAGCCGCGCTCCGGCGGCGGGGCGATCGTCTTCGAGCAGGCCGGACGGCTCCACGTCTTCGACCCGGCGACCGGCGGCACGACGACGCTCGCGGTCGCCGTGGGCGCCGACCTGCGCGAAAGGCGCGCGCGCTGGGCCTCGGGCGGCGAGTGGATCCGCGGCGCCGGCCCGGCCCCCGGCGGCGAGCGCGTCGCCCTCGAGTTCCGGGGCGAGATCGTCACCGTGCCCGCCGAGAAGGGCGATCCCCGCAACCTCACCGCGAGCCCGGGCGCCCACGACCGGTTCCCGGCGTGGTCCCCGGACGGCGGCAGCGTCGCCTTCTTCTCGGATGCCGGCGGCGAATGGGGGCTCGCCATCGTCCCCCAGGATGGAGGAGGGGAGGCGCGCCGCTTCGAGATCCCCGGCGCCGGCTTCTACGTGGATCCGGTCTGGTCGCCCGACGGCTCCGCGATCGCGTTCCGCGACAACTCCCTCACCCTGTGGATCCTCGACGTCGCGAGCGGCGAGACCACCCGGGTCGCGCAGGAGCCGGTCTACACCCCGCTCGTGACCATGACCTACCGCTGGAGCCCCGACTCCCGCTGGCTCGCCTACACCTTGAACGACCAGGGGCTCATGCAGGCGATCCACGTCTACGACACCGCGAGCGGCGCGTCGCGGCGCGTCACCGACGGCCTTTCCGAGATGAGCGAGCCGGCCTGGGACGCGAGCGGCGACTACCTGTACATGCTGGGCACGACCGAAGCGGGCCCATTCAAGGACTGGTTCAGCCAGGCCAACCTCGATGCCCAGTGGGAGCACACGATCTACGTGGCGACCCTCGCCGCGGGCGGGCCGCCGCCGCTGGCGCCGGAGAGCGACGAGGTCGGCGTCGAGGCGGACGAGAACGGGGACGACGGGAAGCCCGGGAAGCCGGGAAAGCCCGCGAAGCCCGGGAAGCCCAAGAAGGACGAGAAGGAGGCCGAGGACGGCGAGAGCGAGGAGGCCGCGGTCACCGTCACCATCGACTTCGACACCCTGGCCAGCCGGATCCAGCCGCTGCCCGGCGAGACCCACACCCTGCGCGGCCTCACGGCCGGCGCCGCGGGCGAGATCTACTACCTCGAGACCTCCGGGCTGCAGTCCTTCGACGCCTGGGGCGGCCCGGCGGACCTCAAGCTCTTCAAGCTCGAGACGCGGGAGGCCGAGACCCTGGCCTCCAAGGTCGACGACTTCGAGCTGTCGGCCGACGGCAAGAAGCTGCTCTACGCCCGCGAGTCCGAGTACTTCCTCGTCGACGCCGGCGGCGAGATCGAGGAGGGCAAGGGCAAGCTGCCGACCGCAGACGTCGCCGTGTGGATCGACCCCGCCGTCGAGTGGCCGCAGATCTTCCGGGAGGCCTGGCGCATCAATCGCGACTACTTCTACGACCCGAGCTACCACGGCGCCGACTGGCCGGCCGTGCGCGCGAAGTACGAGCCGTTCGTCGCCCACGCGGCCACCCGCAGCGATCTCGAGCGGATCATCGTCTGGGCGCTCTCCGAGCTCAGCGTGGGGCACAGCTACAGCGGCAGCGGCGAGAGCATCGCCGACCCGAAGAGCGTCACGGTGGGGCTCCTGGGCGCCGACTACGAGGCGAGCGACGGCCGCTACCGCTTCGCGCGGGTCTACGGCGGCCTCAACTGGACCCCGGAGCTCCGCTCGCCGCTCGTGGTCCCCGGCGTCGAGGTCGCCGCGGGCGAGTACCTCCTGGCGGTCGATGGCCGCGATCTCGTCGCCGGCGACAACCTCTACCGCTTCTTCGAGAACACCGCCGACCGCCAGGTCACCTTGACCGTCGGTCCGCGCCCCGACGGCGCGGGCTCGCGGGAGGTCGTCGTCGTGCCGCTGCCCGACGAGCGCCAGCTGCGCTTCCGCGCCTGGGTGGAGGGCAACATCGAGAAGGTCCACACGGCGACCGAGGGGAGGGTGGCGTACGTCTACGTCCCCAACACCGCGGACG
>JAOTWP010000308.1 GCA_029862975.1 Acidobacteriota bacterium | reverse complement strand
CATGTGGCGCAGGCTCGACACCTCCTCCTTGAGCATGCGGTTCTCGAGCAGGTTCATCACCCGCTTGCGCAGCTCGTAGAGATCGATCGGCTTCGTCAAGTAGTCGTCGGCGCCGACCTGCATCGCTTGGACAGCGGACTCGATCGTGCCGTAGCCGGTCACCAGGATGACGGCAAGATCGAGGCTGCGCTCGCGCACGGCCGCGAGGAAGCCCAGCCCGTCCATCCCCGGCATGCGCAGATCGCAGATCGCGAGCGACGCCCCCGGCCGCCGATCCAGGTGCTCCAGCGCCGCCCGCGCGTCGTCGAACGTCTTGACGCCGACGCCCGTCTTCTCGAGCGCCAGCGCCATCGACTCCCGCGAGCCGGTCTCGTCGTCGACGATGAGGATGGTGGGGGTCTCGCTCATGGGCTGGCCATTTTGGCACAACCAGGGGGGAAGAGGGGCCAGCCACCCAGCCAGCCCCCGTGGCGTCTGTCGGAGCCGGCACCGATGCCGGGCGGCTCCCGGCCGGGACCTCGGAAGCGCTCGCGAGGCCGCCCGGCAGCGACCTCCCGAGCGGCCGCGGCCCTGCTACTCCTCCCGCGGACCTTCGCCTGGGGCGTCGGGCTCGTCGGGTGGGAAGTCGTCGGTCCACTCCGGTTCGGCCTCTTCCGCCGTCTCGCCGCCGCCGGCCGGCCGGCCGGTGGTCGGCAGGGGCGGCAGGGGCGGCAGGGGCGCCGTGAAGCTCTCGGCCCGGCTCCAGCTCTCCGCGGTGCCGAAGCGGGTGAGCACGGCGGCGCCGCAGGCGATCGTCCAGGCCGCGAAGCCGACGATGGCGCCGAAGAACCCGAACAGCGCGGCGAGGAAGCGCATGGGCGCGACGCCGAAGTCGAGAATCTGGCCGACGAGGGACAAGGACGCCAGGAGCACGAAGCCGACGAGGACGACCCAGAAGGGGCTGCCCAGCGTCCAGCCGAAGCGCCCCTCCGCCCAGCTGCCCACCCGCCCGGCCACGGCGACCAGGCCGAGCCAGCCGACGACGAGGACGGCGAGGAGCAGGAAGGGCAGCAGCAGCAGGAGCGGGATGCCGACGATCGAGATCGCGAGGAAGACCGTCAGCATGATCACCGCGGGCACGAAGAGCACCTGGGCGAGAAGGCCGACGAGGCCGGTCTTCCAGGGCTCCGCCTCGATCCGGCGCTCCATGCGGTCGATGGGACCGCGCGCCAGGAGCAGCGAGACCCAGGCCAGGGCGGCCAGGAAGAGGACCTTGAACAGCTTCCAGCCGAGGCCGGTCAGCCATCCCCAGGGGGCGAACTCGAACTTGCCGTAGTCCCCGTAGTGCCGCCAGTGCTTCCAGTTCGTCCACGGGCCGAACCTCAGATCCGCGCTCAGCGGCACCTGCTCGACCTCGCCGTCGACCCGGGCTCCGTCCTCGCGGTAGACCCGCCCGCCGACGCTGGTCACGTCTCCGTGCACCCAGGAGCCGCTCTCCAGGCGGACGGTGCCGCCAACCGCGGTCACGTCGCCCTCCACCACACCCTCGATGTTGGCGCTGCCGCCGAGGACCGTGGCCTCGCCTTCGACCCGTCCCACGACCTTGAGGACGCCGCCGACGACGAGGACGTCCTCGGTCACCTCGTCCTTCTCGACGGTCAGGCTTCCCGCGAAGGCGACCTCCGAGTCGCCCGTGCGCCGCGGCCGGCGCGGCTCGGAGCGACGCTTCTCGCGGGCCGCCGCGGCAGCCTCTTCCGCCGCGGCGACGCGCTCGGCCACGCTCTCGGCCACGCTCTCGGCCACGCTCCCGGCGACAGCCTCCGCCACTTCCTCGATCCCTGCGGCCGGGGCGGGCGCCGCGAGCAGCTCGCGGCGGGCCGCCTCGTCGAGCTCGGCGAACGCCAGGACCCAACCGGCCGCCTCGGCGCCGAGCCGCGCCCGCAGCTCGTCCGTGCCGACGGCCTCGCCGTCGAGGGCGATCATCGACCCGGCGACCTCGACGGCGCGCGGCCCGGGCTCGTCGGCGGGCAGCGTGAGGACCCCCC
>JAOTWP010000307.1 GCA_029862975.1 Acidobacteriota bacterium | reverse complement strand
GCCGGCGTCCGAGATCATCCGGCCCGCGACGCCGCGGACCTGTGCACCGCCCGTGGCCGCCTCGTCCTCCAGACGCCGGACCTCGGAACGCGCCTTGGCCGCCGGCACGATCGCGGCCGCCGTCTGGAACTGCTGCGCTGCCTCCTGGTACCGGCCGCGGGCGCCGAGGAAGTCCTCGGCCGTCTCGAGCCGTTTCCCTTCCGCGAACGCGTCGCGCGCGCGGTCGCGAGCGTCGACGTACTGCGGGGCGTCGACGGTCTCGGCTTCAGCGAGCTTGCGCGCCTTCTCGGCCTCTCCCTGCGCGGTTCCGGCCAGTCGCGGCCACAGCGCGCCGAGGCCGCGCTCGAGCGACGCGACCGCGACCAGCGTCTGGGCCGCTCCGTCGATCCGGTCGAGCTGGGCCGCCGCGATGCCGCAGGGGCCCAGCGCCGCCGTCGGCGGCGCGAGCGCGGCCAGCTGCGCCTCGAGCGCGGCCCAGTCATCGGGCAGGTGCTCGGCGGCGCCCGCTTCGCGAAGCGCCGCGACGCGGGTGCTGGCGCCGGCGGCGTCCTTGTCGGCCCGGGCGGAAAGGAACGCTCCGGCGAGCTGCTGGCAGACGCCATCGAAGCTGGTCTGGGCCCGGCTGACGGTCTTCTCGGCCGCCTTGATCGATCCCGCCTCGAGGTCTTCCTGGGCGTTCACCAGATACAGCTCGGCGCGCTCGAGCGTTGCCTCGGCCTTCTCGATCAGCTCGCGCGGCGGCGCCGGCTCCAGGTCCTTCAAGCGCTCGAGCTGGGCGGGCGCGTTCTCGGCCTGGCGGATGGAGAAGTCCAGGCTCCGCCTCACCCGCGCCTCGAGCTCCGCCTGCGTCCAGAAGAAGTAGAGGCCGGCGGCGGCCGCGGCGACGACGGTTGCGGCGACGGCCGCGATCCAGGGCCAGCGCGACGACTTCGCCACCGGGACGGCCGGCAGCACCGTCTGCTCCAGCGCGGTGCGCATGGTGCGCGCGTCCGGGTAGCGCTCCGCGGGAAGGAAGCGACAGGCCTTCTCGATCACGGCCTTGACCGGCCCGGGGATCGCGGCCTCGCCGGCGAAGACGATCTCGAGCTCTTCGCCGGTCCGGCTCAGCGAAACGAGATAGCCCAGCACGTCGTGCTGGCTCGTCGAGTCGATGTCCTCGATGTTGTCGTAGACGACGCGCCCCGTGAGGGCCTCGTAGAGGGTGAGGCCGACGGAAAAGACGTCGCTCGACGCCTTGACCTCTCTTCCCCGCGCCTGCTCGGGCGACATGTAGAGGACGGTCCCCACCGCCATGCCCGTCTTGGTGAGGCCCTGGTCCGTCTCGGCGCGGGCGATACCGAGGTCGGCCAGCCGGGCCCGGCCGTCGGAGCCGATCAGGATGTTCGCCGGCTTGATGTCGCGGTGGACGATCTGTCGGTCATGCAGCTCGGCCAGGGCTCCGAGCAGGTCCGCGAAGATCCGGACGCCTTCCTTGACGGAGAAGCGGCCGTGCTCGTGCAGATGGTCCGACATCGTCGTGCCATCGACGTAGGTCATCGTGTAGTAGAAGCAGTCGGTGGCCTCGTCCTTGCCGAAGTCGAAGATCGTGATCAGATTCGGGTGGTCGATGCCGGCGAGCAGGCCCGCCTCGGAGCGGAAGCGCTGGAACTCCTCGCCGACGGCGGCGCTGGGCTTGAGCATCTTGAGCGCGCGCACGACGTCGCGCCCCTCGAAGCGGGGATCGTTCACCTCGAAGACCCAGGCCATGCCGCCCTCGGCGACGAAGCGTCGGACCCGGTAGGGACCGATCTGGGTCAGCTCGCGCGCATCCATCGCTACGGTTCCGGTTCCCCGCCAAGGCCGGGACGGGGCTGCACGGCGACGTCGGCGCCTGTGGCGCGGTCGTCGCCACGGTCCGGGCTCTCGAGACGCGAATCCCCGACCGGGATCTCGTCCGTGGTGAAGAGCAGCAGCAGCAGCGAGATCGCCAGCAGCGCCGCGATCATCGCCGCGGTGGCCGCGATCCAGCGCACCCGGCGTCGGGCGCGGG